>CAZVZH010000354.1:602-3470 GCA_964630705.1 uncultured Saprospiraceae bacterium
GGCCAGGCGCAGCGAGGCCTCGAGTTGTTCGCCGCAATCGCAGCGCCGGGAGCCGAACACATCGCCGGTCATACATTCCGAGTGGATGCGCACCGGCACCGGTTTGCCCGGGTCGAAACCATCGGCTACGAGCGCCAGGTGGGGCATGGGCTCGTCGGCCGTATCCGCATAAGCAATTAAGGTAAAACTTCCCAAACGCGTGGGAATCCGGGCTTCAGCCTGTCGATTCATAAATAACATGCGGCGTTTTCCAACCCCTGCCGGGTGAAAAGGCCATGTTTTGATTGCGGCAAAAATAGGTGAAATTGCCGAAGGCAGCGATACAACAACGCAACCGGGCGCTTGGTTTCAGCCACCACTCAACGTACAAAAGGAATATCCACCGCGACCGGATTGAGCGTCGGCGGATCAAATTGAAACTGACTGAGCAGCCGCATCGCTATTTCATCGCAGCCGTAACCGAGCCCCCGCACCACCCGCACATTGGCCGGTTTGCCATCCGGGCCGACGGTAAATTCCAGGCGCACCCAACCGCTCACATTGTTGTTGCGCGCCGCCTCGGGCAGGCGGGCATTCCGGGCCATGTATTCGTGAAAGGCATTCCAGCCGCCCGCCGGTTGGGCCGCCGCTGGCGTCGGTATAGTTTTTTGCATGGCCCCGGCCGGCACTTCCTGTCCGGCAGGTCCGGCGGCAGGCGCTGAGGCAGCGGGCATCGGTTGCGATTTGGCGCGGCTGTTCATATTCGCGGCCGGCCCGCCGACGAGTGGGCTGGGGGACGTGTCCTGAGCGGCTGCCGACGCCGCTTCTTTCCCTGCGCTTTTCTTTTCCGGTTGGTCTATTTGTTCTTCCGCCAGGGCCAGATCGTCGGCGGCCGGTTGTTGGGGCGCCGGGCGCTGCGGCGCGGGCTTGGCGGGCGCCGGCTCGGAGGCCACAGGCGCCGGCGGTGGCAGCTCCGGCGATTTTGCTGTCGAAGCCGATTCCGGAGCCGCTTGGGTGGGTTGTTCCGGGGCGGATGACGGTTGCACGAGCGCCTGTTCGCTTTTGCTGCGCTGCCAGTCCCAATCCGGCAAAAAATACAAGGCTGCGCCCAGCATCAGCACCGCCGCCGCAGCCGCAGCCCAACGCGGCAAGGGCAGCCGCTTTGCCTGCGGAGGGCGCAAACGCCCGCGCAAACGCTCCAGTTGAGCCTGATGCGCCGTTTCCGGCAAGGCAAGAAACCCCTCCCAAGCCTCCCGGCGAAAAGGATCGGAAGCCGCCAGGGCAGACAGTTCCCGCTCGTCGGAGCGGGTAAACTCGCCCATCAGCCAGCGCTCCAGGAGTTCGAGGAAGCGCGCATCGTCGGTGTGCACAGCAGGATTCAAAGTTCAAATTTTGTAATGCCGGCTTTTTCCAGGCATATTTTCAGGTTGCGGCGACCGTTTTGAATGTACGACCGGATTTTTCCGACCTCTTCCGCCAACAGTTCCGCTATTTCCTTGTACGAATGGTCTTTGAGATAAAACAACTCCACGCTTTGCCGTTGTTTGCCCGGTAATTCCTGCAGGCAGTTGTTCAGCGGCTGAAGGTGGTTTTTTTGGTGTATTTCCACTTCAAACGGCGCTTCCACGGCATCGTAGCGGTCCATGTCCTCCGGCGGATGGTAGTCGGTAGGCCGGCGGTGGTTTTTGCGCCATTCCATCAGGCAATAATTGCGCGCCAGCACAAACAGCCAGCCGCGAAACGACTCCACCTGGTGCTCCCGCAGTTTCCGCGTCAATTCCTCGTAAATACCCATCACGGCATCTTCCGATTTCGCAGGGTCGCGAAAAATTTTCAGGCAAACGCCGTACACCATCGGCATATACCGCTCGTACAACCAGCCCAGATACCGCGCATCGCCACTGTCCCGGTACCGGGCCAGCAGTTCGTCGTCGGTCCAGCCTTTGGCCGGTTCGGAGTGGAAATACTTCAACATGCTACAGGACCCGGAAACAGCCGGGCTACGGGTCTTTTCCCGCCAAAGGTAGCAAACGGATGCTGTTTTTGAGAATATGCACAGGCCCGGCAGCGGCTTTCAACGGGACGCCTGTTCGTCAGCCGACCTTTTCCGCAAAAAATGCGCGCACCGCCGCCACCATCTGATTGGGCGTCATGGAATCGGCCGTTTCCACGGCCAGCAGCCTCGGGCCAAAATTCCTCGCGGCGTGGATGGCTTGCTGCAGGCGGATTTTTGCTTCGGCCGGACCGAAAATCATCAGCCCATCAGCCTCGGGGTCGATGGCAGCGATGATCGCCTCCATGTAGCGCTTTTCCTCCTGCTTGCGCCGGGCGAGAAAGGCTTGTTCGCTGACGGCCATGTGCGGCCCCCAGGGTTGTTTGCTGCGCGAACCGCCTTTGGGCACGCCCCATTCGATGTCGGAACGAATATGTTGAACAGCCGGCTCGGCCTTCTCATCCGCCAGCGTAATTAAATAGGCTTCTTTGAAATCGAGCCAGATACCGGTTTGCTTTTTAAACATTGTCATGGCAGTAGATTTTGTTCTACAAAACTAACGGCCTGTACGCGGCAATGTTCAAACCCCGGTCAATGCCGGACATGAGTTGCATCAAAACCGGGGTATACCCGGCGGAAAGTGATTTCCGACACGTTGCTTAAGGTTTTAGCTCGACTTTAGCCTTTTTTAAACCCGAAATCGTGTCTGACCAGATTTTGAAAAAACGGACTCCAAGTGGTGGCCGACCAAGAGAATTATGACAGGATTACAAAAATTTGCAGGATTTAGAAGCCGGAACGGCTTCTAAATCCTGCAAATCCTGTAAATCTTGTCTAAAAAAAAGAGTCTTCCTGCGGCTGGAAACCGCTTACATCAAGGGCAAATTAGGAACATC
>CAZVZH010000355.1:0-3452 GCA_964630705.1 uncultured Saprospiraceae bacterium
GCGGATGAGGGTGCTGAGGGTGCTGAAGTCGGACATGTTGATGTTGATTCGGTTGATAAAGTTGATGCGGTTTATTGAACCACCAAAACGGGAATTTTCACAGCATGCCGCACCGCGTCAATCGTCTGACCAAAAATCAAATCCTTGAACGTCCGGTGCCCGTGCGCGCCCATCACCAGGAGCTGAATGCCGTGTTGTTCCACCATTTTGGGCAAAGCCTGTTTGGCGGGGCCATAGCCGATGTGGATGTCGCACGTGTATCCAAGTTCGCGCAGGCGGGCGGCGTACAGTTCGAGTGTTTGGCGGTCTTCGGCGGTTTCGTGGTCGCTGATCTCGGCGCCGAGCACCCAGGCGCCTGCACTTTCCACGGCGTGTAACAAGGCATAGTGCACGTCCTTGCCGCCCAGGTGCAGGGCGTGGGTGAGGGTTTTGGTATCGGTATCGGTAAAATCGAGGGCGATGGCGATGCGCTGGTACTCCGGGGTGGCCGTTGCGGCTTCCAAACCGGCAAACGCGCCATGGGGCAGGCGCGCACGCCGTTGCGGAATGCGCACCAACAGCGGTTTGAGCACGATGTAAGCCAGCATCAGCCCTGCAAATACCAGCAGCGGCAGCACCACATATTCCATCAGCCAGGCGTTTTTGCCGGCTCCGGCGCGCCACACGCGCACTTCCTCAACAACCAGTTGAATGTTCAGGGCCACGATTACCGCCGCGCTGAGCCAACCGCCCAGTTTGGCCCAAAAACCGATGGCGAAAGCGCCCATTCGTTGTTTGTCGCTCACATAGTGCAACAGCGGAATGATGGCGAAGCCAAGTTGCATGCTCAGAATCACCTGGCTGAGCACCAGCATGTTGCCGGTCGAGCGTTCGCCGAAATAGCTGATGGCCAAAATGGCCGGCACTACGGCCAGCAGCCGTGTGATGATCCGCCGCAGCCAGGGCGCGATGCGCAGGTGCAGGTAACCTTCCATGACGATTTGCCCGGCCAGGGTGCCCGTGATGGTGCTGCTCTGCCCGGCTGCGATGAGCGCTATAGCAAACAAGACCGGCGCATAACTTTTACCCAGCAGGGGCTCGAGCAGTTGGTGGGCGTCCTGAATTTCGGAGACGCCTGAGTAGCCGTTCTTGTGAAAAACGGCGGCGGCCAGAATGAGGATGGCGGCGTTGACGAACAAGGCCAGGTTGAGCGCAATGGCCGAGTCGATGATGTTGAACCGGATTGCCCGGCGCAAGCCCGTCGGCGAGGGGTCGATCTTCCGGGTTTGCACCAGGGCCGAGTGCAGGTACAGGTTGTGCGGCATCACCGTAGCGCCAATGATACCGATGGCGATGAACAGCGCTTCCTGGTTGGGAATTGAGGGGATAAAACCGCTCGCCATTTCTGGCAAGCTGGGCTTTGCCAAAAGCATTTGCACCAAGAATGCACCGCCGATAATTAGAATCAGGCCCAGGATAAACGCCTCCAGCTTGCGAATGCCCAGGTGCATCAGAAAGAGCAACAAAAAAGCGTCGAGCACGCTGATCGCCACCCCCCAGATCAAGGGGATACCGAACAACAGCTGCAAGCCGATGGCCATGCCTAGTACCTCCGCCAAGTCAGTAGCGGCTATGGCGATTTCCGCCAAAATGTAGTTGAAAATATTGGCGGCGGGGTGGTACAACTCCCGTGAAGCCTGCGCCAGGTCGCGCTTGGCCACCACACCCAACCGGGCGCTCATGCTCTGCAGCAACAAAGCGATCAGGTTCGACATAAGCAAAACCCACAACAGCGCATAGCCGAAGCGACTGCCGCCGGCCAGGTCGGTGGCCCAGTTGCCGGGGTCCATGTAGCCCACGCTGACGAGGTATGCCGGACCCAAAAAGGCGAACAGGCGGCGCCAAAAACCGCCTTTTACGTCGGTTTCGACGGTGCTGTGCACTTCGGAGAGCGATCGATCGGTGTGGCGTTTGGACATATGCGGGAGCGATTTTGTTGCTTGGTTGATAGAGGTTGATGAAGGTTTATAGGGTTGATAGAGACGGTAGGGATGAAATCAACTTTTATCAACCCGATAAACCTTCATCAACTTTCTTCACATACAAGTTCTGCCCGACCTTTTCACTCAAGCTGATTTCCTGATGGTTGGGGGTGCGTACGCGCATCGATTGGTCGTAAGGGAAGCGTTCGAGCAGTTCGACCTGGGCGCCGAGCACGAGTCCCATTTGGTCGAGGTATTGCAAAAACGCTGAGCTGTGGTCGTTGACACCGGTGATGATGCCCCGCTCGCCCGGTTGCAAGGTGGCGAGCGGCGCCTGTTGGCGGAATGCCCATTGGCCTTCGGCGTCGGGGATGGGGTCGCCGTGCGGGTCGAATTTGGGGTGCCCCAGGAAAGCGTCGAGCCGGCTGGCCAGATCGTTGCCTTGCACATGCTCGAGTTGTTCGGCAAGGTCGTGCACCTCGTCCCAGGCATAGCCGAGTTTTTCCACCAGAAAAACCTCCCAAAGCCGGTGTTTGCGGATGAGCGATGTGGCCAGTTGGTTGCCCTCGGAGGTGAGCAGCACGCCGCGGTATTTTTCGTAATCGATCAGGTTTTTGTCCGACAGACGCTTCAGCATGTCGGTCACCGAAGCGGCAGTGGTTTGCAGCTCAGCGGCAATGGCATTGGTGCTGGCCGCTTTCGAGGCTTTTTCCGAAATTTTAAAAATGGCTTTCAGGTAATTTTCTTCCGCCTGAGAGATCATAAAGTTTTGCCTTGAATTTGTTTTTAGCAAAGGTAAATTATATTTTTAGGTTTGTCTAAAAATTATTTGAATTATAAAAAAAACCGGACCGCAAGAGGGTAGCGATCCGGTTCAGCGACCGGATGTTTCCGGCCGACTGAGAGAAGTATCTATAACACTATTCTTAAAGCAACGCTTCGATAATATTTTCTTCCGACACTCCTTCCGCCTCGGCCTTGAAATTGCGCACGATGCGGTGGCGCAGCACCAGATTGGCTATGGCTTGAACGTCTTCAATGTCGGGAGAGTATTTTCCGCGGATGGCGGCATGGCACTTAGCGCCCAGCGCCAAGTATTGGCTGGCGCGCGGCCCGGCGCCCCAAGCGAGGTAATTTTCGGCTTCCTTGGCGGCTCTCGGGGTGTTCGGCCGGGTTTTGGAAGCCAGCGTAACGCAATACTCGAGTACATTGTCGGCTACCGGAATTTTCCGGATGACCTGTTGAAAGTTTTGAATTTCGGGCCCGTTCAACACATGCTTTAGTTCGACATCGCGGGTAGTCGTCGTATTTTTTACCACCAAAACCTCTTCATCGTAAGCCGGGTAATTGAGCGGAATATTAAACATAAAACGGTCGAGCTGGGCTTCCGGCAGCGGGTAGGTGCCCTCCTGCTCAATGGGGTTTTGGGTGGCTAACACGAAAAATGGCGCCGGCAGTATGTGGCGTGCGCCGCCCACCGTCACCACGCGT
>CAZVZH010000356.1:0-3431 GCA_964630705.1 uncultured Saprospiraceae bacterium
AACGCCATCATCGGGTTCTCCGAAGTGATGCTGGGAGGCATGGCGGGCAACATGCCCGACAAGCAGAAGGAGTTCATCGGCGACATCCGCGACTCGGGCAAGCACCTGCTCGCCCTCATCAACGACAACCTCGACCTCTCCAAACTCGAAGCCGGCGAAGTGAATCTCCGGCAGGTACCCTTTTCGCCCGCGCAAAGCGCCCGCGACGTGCAGGACGCCCTCGCCCCCCGCACGGAGAGCAAAGGCATCAAACTGTCAGTAGAAATCGGCGAAAACGTACCCGAAGCCCTGCTCGGCGATCCCACGCGGCTCTACCAGATTTTGTTGAATTTGGCGGGAAATGCGGTGAAGTTTACAGAAACGGGTGGGGTGACGCTGACGGTGACAACCCCACCCCCGACCCCTCCCCAACTGGGGAGGGGAGACGTAGAGTATGCCTCAGCGCAGGCTAGTTTGTACGCTACGGAGGACATCGCGTCTCCCCTCCCCAGTTGGGGAGGGGTCGGGGGTGGGGTCGTTTTTTCCGTCGCCGACACCGGCATCGGCATCCCGCCGGAAAAACTGGCCGGTATTTTCGAAAGTTTTCGCCAGGCCGACGACGATACCACCGCCCGTTTTGGCGGCACGGGCCTGGGCCTGAGCATCGCCCGCGAACTGGTGCAGCTGCACGGCTCAGATATTCGCGTGGAAAGCGCGGTAGGCAAAGGCTCAACTTTTTCCTTCGAACTCGCCCTGCCCCTGGCCGATGCCGCCGAATTGGAAAAAACTGCCGGCGCGACGGAGGATTTATTTTTTTCAAAAAAACTGCGCGTGTTGCTGGCCGACGACAACGATTTTAACCGGGAAATTGCCGTGGAAGCCCTGCTGCGGCATTTTGAACAGGTGGAAATTGTGGAAGCCAAAAATGGCCGGGAGGTCGTCGAGTTGCTGGAAAATTCAGGGGGTGACTCCGAGTCGCCCCCTGAATATCAACCGTTCGACCTGATTTTGATGGACCTGCAAATGCCCGAAATGAGCGGCACGGAGGCCACGCGGCACATCCGCCAACAGCTCGGCTCCGATGTCCCCATCATCGCCCTGACGGCTTCGGCCACGCCCGAAGAAATCGAAAAAGCGCTGGCTTCGGGCATGAACCGGCATTTGGGCAAGCCTTTCAAACCCCACGAGCTGGCGCGGGTGATCGCAGAGACCTTGGGGTTGCCGTCCGGAGACTTTCCAGGTTTTAAAAACCTGGAAAGTCGGCCGTTGTCTCCGGCGCCGGACAGCGGGTACGATCTTGAATATTTGCGCGATTTCTGTGGCGGCGACGAAGCGCAGGTTCGGCATTTCATCGAAAAATTCGAGGCGCAGTGGCCGCTGGAGCTGGAGAAACTGGAGGCGGCATTTGCCCGGAATGACCGCGAGGCGGTTTACCGGGCGGCGCATGGGTTTAAGCCGCAGTTGGCATTTGTGGGCTTGAAAGAAGCGGCGCAGTTGGCGGAAAACATGGAGGAAGGCGCCCGCGACGGGCAAAATTGGGAAGATTTGCTAGCGGCGCATACCAGGCTGAAATTGTTGCTGGGGCTTGCATGATTTAGTCTTTTCTACTCGACGATTTGGGGAATAGAGGGGGTTTGCTGGACTGAAAACCACACTACTGGACATTTTCGGTAAAGACCTTCCAGGTTTCGCAAACCTGGAAGGTCTGGATGCACCCGAAGAACAAAATGTCCAGTAATGTGGTAAAAAACGCATGTTTTCAGAGCATTGGTCGGCCATCAAAACGCGTCAATGCCCGCGAGTTTCGGTCTGGTGTCTTTCGTACCGTTTGTTGGTTGCGGCATCAGGTTTTTCGCCCGAATCAATGATTGCCCAACCGATTTCAGGACGGAGCGCCATCGTTTGCAGGTCTTGTCGGATGCCAAAAAAACCTGCTTTGAGTTCCATTTTCATGAGATTTCCATTGTCGTCAATGTTCAACATACACTCCGAAATCCCCTCGGGCAGGCAAGAAAAGCGAATGACCGGCCCGGTGTATTTGATTCGAAACTGCTTGCCATTGTCGCAGAAATAGTCGCCACGCATGCCGTCTGACGGCGCGTCTTTTGGCACTACCGCAAATAATTGCTCATCCGGCAGCGCAATGATTGGGTTGCGCATCCATGCATTTCCTTTTTCCAAATCCTTGATGTAGGGGAAAAAAGTCAAAATCCAGCCTGTGGGGTGCTCTTCGGTGGCGCAGACGAGGTCTTCTTCATAAATTTTGACCATGTTGAGCCAAAACGCGCGATCCACATCGCCGCGAGCCGCCCGCGTGAATTGCGCCAGGATGGGCTGCAAGTCTTTCCACCACCAATCGAGTCCATATTTTGAAAGTTGCGCAGCGCGTTGTTCGATTTGCGCCCAATCATCGGGTGTGCCTTCGAGCGTAATTTCGGGGATACCGCACATAACCGTACCCCAAAAATCAAAGTATTGCTGTGTGGCAGCCATCAAGGTAATATCGAAGGCAACCCCTGCGTCGGTGTTCGTGCCGGAAAACCTTCCCGCCGCCAATTCAGCAAGTTCAGGCTTGGTTTTCTCGCCGATTTGTTTTTGAAATTGCGCGAAAACCCACTCCCAATCGGATTCGTCGCTTCCGAGCGAAACATGCCCGTCTAACTTCACTTCGATGACTTTTTTACCCTCGTGTTGGACAAAATGATGGCGAAGTGCCTCCGCGTTCAGATTTACATGGGTCGAAAACCCCTGCAAAATCGTCAACCAAACCATGTCGGGCGACAAAACCAGGGGCCGGTGTTCAGCATACGCCCGATAAACCGCGTACAAAAAACCATTCGTAGAGGCAGGGACAAGCGGCCGCCGGTCGCGCGAAAAACATTCCATCCGGCGAATCGGCGGCACAAAATTGGTGTCGCCGGTTTCGTCGACATACTGGTTTTTAGCAGCCTCCATCACGCTGGTAACAAACCATTCGGTGAGCAACGCGCGGTAATCCTTTGTTTCGATGGTGTCGGTAGCGGGCTTGACATCTGCCAATTTAAACGTCGTCCGGTGGGTGTACTGCGAAGTTTGAGGCAACGAGGCCTGTTCGGTTTTCAACAATTTTGGCAATAAAATCGCCACCGCGGTTGCAGCGAGGGTGCTGAGGACAAGCAGATTCTTTTTCATGTAATTAAAATTTTGGGTAGGATTGGGTTTTGGAAGTCAAACCCGATGGAACGAAAGCGAAAATAGATGAAGATAAATTGCCTGTTTAGCAGGAAGTTTTGATGGGCAAGCAACTGCCGGAAACGACCGGTGTGGACGCCACGCGCCTGCCACCGCAAAATGTCGGCTAACAAGCAAAATCCAGTTCCGCTTGTTTGCGCTTTTTCAAAAGCAATAAATTCACCCAAAACAAATTTCCTGGTCTGCATGAAGAAAACCCTGGCCTTCCTCGCCGCCGCGCT
>CAZVZH010000357.1:0-3336 GCA_964630705.1 uncultured Saprospiraceae bacterium
TACCTTCAGCGACTACCGGCAGACGGAATGGAACGGGCGGCTGTTGGAGATTTGGGGGGTGACGCCGAGGCGGAAGTTGTATTTTCAGGATAAGACAGCGGCTCCTTTCTAAAAAGGTCTATAAACAGCAATACGATGGTTATACCAAATAGAGCGGCAATAAATTGGGGCATAAAAATCAAGGTGCCGTAGCTTCCGAATTTGGCGTACCGCAACACCGCGTCCAAATTGAGCCAACAGGCAATACTACTGATAATCAATACGGCCGGTCTTTTGTATAGCACGGCATAGGCCGCCACAAAAATGAGTGCCGGATGCGAGTAGCGTTCGTGCATCTGCGTATTGAAAAAAAAGAATAACAAAGGTGCGAGAGCCGCCGAAAGCAATACTTTTCGAAAAGAAAAGGGTTCTGCCGTGCCCTTGCCGAAAAAGTAAAGGAAATTGCCCCGCACCAGATGAAACATGGCGGCGAAACCGGTAAGCAAAAACAGCGTAAGCCCCCAGGAAAAATAAGACAGGCCCATAAAATTCGTAGTATCGGGCAGCTGACTCAGCGAACCCGAAATCAACAGGTACCATAAATTGTATGCCGCCATAGAAATCACCGGGTATTTGCCCGCAGAACCGCCAACTACCGCCCAAAGCCGGTCCATTCCGCCCGACAATATAAACGGCAACAAAATACCCAACTGCACCAGAAACACTCCGAGGAGCGCCAAAAGCGAGGCTTTCCAGTTGCTTCGCGCAAATACCGGAAGCAACAACCCGAGCAACAAGGGCGCAAACACAATCGCCTGAAGTTTCAAATTGAGCCCCAGGAGAAAAAAAAGCATGGCCGGAAACAACTTTTTACCGTATGCAGCGACAATAGACGCAAACATAAAAAAAGCAAGTATGCCGTCGATTTGCCCCCATGCCATAGTATTGTAAAGGACAGCCGGATTCAATAGATAAAACAGTGAAAAAACTATCGCCTTATATTCATCCCGATATACTTTGTACAGGATTTTATAGAACAGGAAGGCCGATGCCAGGTCAAAAAGCAGCACAAAACCTTTCAGGGTATTGATGTCTGCGGCAATTTCTTCCAAACTGCCTTGTATTTTACCATAGCCGTACAAAACATAGTGGAACAGCGGGAGGTAGTCCGTCCAGGATTTATAGATGTTGCCCAAACCGTCGCTAAAAATGTACTTGGCCCACTCCGTCCAGCAATACCGGTCGTATTCGTGCCCGCCGTCGGGCACCAGAAACAACAAGCCCAAAAAAATAAAGGAATAAATGCCAAAGGCGCGCATCCAGCCCCAGATTGATAGTTGGTTGGTTGTACTTGTCATTGGCCAAATGGTTGGGCGCCACTTTTGCGGAGCGCGGGTTATATAGCATGATGAGCTTTATCGAAACGCAACGTTCAACAAATTCGCTGCCCGAACGTCAATCCTTATACGGATCAAACATATCCGGCGCCGCCATCGCCACCCCGATTGGCCGCAGGCGGTGCAGCACCTCCACCGTCCCTTCGTGGTAGAGCAGTACTTCTGCCAGTTTTTTGTAGCACTCCGGCGCTTCGTCGGGGCCGCCGCCGCGCAAGGCGATGCCTTTGTTTTTCAGCCGTTTTTTCCACTCCGGCCAGTCCACCAGGCCTTTCGACAGGTACTCGATGCGGCCGTTGCGCCAGCGTTTTTTGCCGGCTGCCTGGCGGCGGCTCAACACGCGGCCCGCGCCATGCACGGTGGAGTACAGGCCTTCGCGGCTCAGCGGACTATCGACGCCGCGTACGATCACCGATACGTCGGCCATGGTAGCGCCCACAAAGCCGTACTGGCCAGGGAAAGCCGGGGTTGCGCCCTTGCGCACCACGTAGAATTTTTCGCCGAAATGTTCTTCTTCCCAGAGGAAATTATGGTGGTTGTGTACCTCAAAAACAGCCGTCGCACCCAGAATTTCCAACACTTTCCCAACCACCACATCGCGGCCGGCATAGGCATACTGGCCGGCCAGGCGCATGGCAGCCAGGTAGTCCTGCCCCAATGCGCTGCCGGCATCGAACAGGATAGGCGGGGCGTCCATGCCGCCTTCCGGCACGTGTTCGTCAAATTTTTTGCCTTTCGACAGGGCGATAAACCCGGTGGTGGTTTTGTGGCCGAAGCCGCGCGAGCCGAAATGCACGCCCACCCAGAGCCAGCCATCCTCGTCTTCAAACAGGTCGACAAAGTGGTTGCCGGAACCGACCGTGCCCAGCTGGTCCATGGCCAGTTTCATCATGTTGCGCTGGGGCCGGAAGTCGGCTTTGGAGAGCGCGTCGAATACCGGATGATCGAGCGGGCGGGGGTTGGGCCGGCCCACGCCGAAGCCGATCTGACGAAATACCTCGTCTATCACCTTTTCCCGGTCGATATCGGCGGCGCGAATGTTCGTCTGGCAGGCTTTGTTGCCACAGGCAATGTCAAACCCTACGCCCGAGAGGCTGATCTTGTCGCGGTACGCCACCACCCCGCCAATCGGATGCCCGTAACCGTAGTGGGCATCGGCGGTGAGGGCGCCCCGGTCGGCGGGGTCGCTGAAGCAGCGGCGGATTTGCTCGACGGCGTTGGCGTCGATGATCGGTTCGCCGAAAATGGTTAGCGGGTTGTGCAGCGGTTGCATGGTCGGAGGCGGTAACGCCGGGTGCAGGCGCAGAGTTCCGATGCAAGGTACTTCGGAGTTGGGAAGGGGCCGTTGGGGGTATTTCTTTTTCACCACTAAAAGCACGAAAAAACATTAAAACACACTGAAATGTATCTTTTTTAGTGTGTTTTAATGTTTTTTCGTGCTTTTAGTAGTAAAAAAGATCAGCCGGCTAACAGCCCACAAATCCCTTCACGGCATACAGTTTTTGCCCGGAGGTAGCAATGCGGTAAATGGTTTTTCCGTCGGTCGGGAACACGCAGTCCCAGGAGACCCCTCCGTCGGCCGAACGGAAAACGCCGGAGTCAAAACTGGCATACAGGTGGGTGCGCGTCTGCACGAGGTCGTACAGGTTGCCGGCTTGTACCAGCCCGTTTTTCAGACAAAAGTCTGGCGTTGCTTTTTGCGGTTGTTGCCAGGTTTGTCCCCCGTCAGCAGAGCTGCGGAGCCGGCTGCCAATGCTTTCCGGCGCCAGCCCCGGGCGGCCGTTGAAGCCGAGAATGGTGGTGAAGCCGCCCTCCTCGCTTGCGGTAATTTTTTTAGCCAGTTTGTTTTCCGTCAGCGACCAGGCCCAGTGCTCGCCGCCATCGGTCGAGCGGAGGATGCCTTGCAGGCCGCCGCCGAGTAGCACCTTGCCGGCTGCGACGAGTTCGACGATCATTTTGCCGG
>CAZVZH010000358.1:0-3313 GCA_964630705.1 uncultured Saprospiraceae bacterium
TGGGCTGAATCGCAGAGTCTGCCCAACATTGCCCAGTATTTTTACAACAGCGCCAAAGAAGAGCGGCAGCACATGCTGGAAATTTACAAGTACATCAACGCCAACGGCGGCCACGCCAAACTCGACGACAAACTGGGCAAAGCCCGGGAAAAATTCGATAATGTGCTCGCTGCTTTCCAACATGTGCTCGAACTGGAAACCAGCGTTTCCAAGGCGGTTGACGCCCTGGCTAGCTGGTGCCTGAAAAGCAACGAGCACGCTACGTATTTTTTCCTCCAGCCGTTCGTGCAAGAACAACAGGACGCCGAAAATAAAGTTGGCGAAATCATCACCATCATCGAACGCATGGGCTTCGAACCCCGCAACTTGTTTTACCTGGACAAGCAGTTCAAGAAAATCAACGAACAGAGCCAGGAAATGTAAAATGTAAAATGCCTGCCCAGCTAAGGCTGGGCAGGCATTTTACATTTTGACTTTAAACAGTTCGTTTTCAACGGCTTCGCACAAAATATGCCCGATCAAAATATGCGCCTCCTGGATGCGGGGCGTATCCGTCGAAGGCATGTCGAGCAGCAGGTCGCAGGCGCCGGCCAGCCGACCGCCGCTTTTTCCGGTGAGGCCAATCACCTGCATGCCCTGCGCGCGGGCTTTTTCAGCGGCGGCAAGTATGCTAGCGGAGTTGCCAGAGGTGCTGATGGCCACGAGCGCGTCGCCGGGCCGGCCGGCCGCTTCCACCATGCGGGCAAAAACCTGCTCGTAGCCGTAGTCGTTGGCTACGGCGGTGAGGTAGGAGGAATTGACGTGCAGCGCTTCGGCGTACAGCGGCGGCCGGTCGTGGTAAAACCGGCCCGACAGTTCGGCAGCGATGTGCTGCGCGTCGGCCGCGCTGCCACCGTTGCCGCAAAACAACACTTTTCCGCCGTTTTTAAAAGTTGCGATCAGCAGTTGCACCGCGGCCTCGATTTTTTCCAGCAAAACCGGGTCGGCCAGCAAGGCTTGTTTGACGGCAATGCTCGCTTCGATGGTATCTTTTATGGTATCGCGCATAGTGTTTCTACTTGGGTTGATAAGGTTGATGGGGTTGATGGGGTTGATGGGGTTGATGGGGTTGATGGGGTTGATGGGGTTTATAGGGTTTATAGGGTTGATGGGGTTTATAGGGTTTATAGGGTTGAGATTATCAACTTTTATCAACCCTATAAACCCCATCAACCCTATAAACCCCATCAACCCTATCAACCTTATCAACTCTATTTTCAATCAACACCGCCCGGGCCGCCCGCCAGCGGTTGCGCCAGCGGGCCATGTCGACGACCATAGCCTGGCGGTTGTCGAGCGGCAAAGTTCCGCGCTTTTTTTTCAAATCCAGGTAATGCCGCAAACAAACCCGGGTAATACTCCCCAAAAAATGCAGCACCCGCCAGCTCGTTTCCCGCCGGAAAACAGAAACCGGCGCCTGCTCCAGGCGAAGCCGCAGCGCTCGGGCCTGCGCTTCGAAGGCTGCGGCCAGCCGCTCCGGCTGGTTGGCGCCGGCCAGTTCGGTGGCCAGTGTGCGATGTTGTTGCCGGCGGTCGAACCAGAGGTCGAAGCTGTCGTCGGCCAGTTGAATCCAACTGCCGAAGGCTTCCAACACCCGGCGCTCGGGCTCGTCGAGCGGTTCGTCGAGCAGGCAGCGGAACAGCAGTACCGAGGCGGCTCCTTTGGCAGCGGTAAACGCTTCGATTTCGGACAGGGTAGGGGCGGTGCGGTTGCCGGTGGTTTCCAATTGAAAAATCTGATTCAGGTACTGTTCGAATTCAAGTCGGCGGCCGGACGGCAAGTTTTCCAAAACGTGTTGCAGCAAATGCCCGGAAATACCGCTGGGGTCTTCAATTTGGCCAAAAAGGTCGGGTGTCGGCGCGTTCGCCCGCTCTGGGTTTTCCGCCAGATCATCAAATCGGCTGGCCAGGGCCGACAGCAGGGCAAAGGCCTGCCATTCCGTTTGACGCCGGCGCGCGCGCCCCAGCAAACATTCGAAAACGGCGCAGAGAAAAGTAGTTCCGTAAAAATACTGTTTCCAGCGGCGGCGCTGCTCCGGGTTGAGTTGGGCGCCCGCCGGCAGTTCCAGCCATTTTTCCGCCCGCATTTTCCAAAACCAAGCTGCCCGGAGATAGGCGGCAGCCAGGCGCATAGCGGCCGGGGTCAGGTAAAAAACGTGCCGCAGAAACTCCCGCATCAGGTGATTTTTTCGCCAAAAGGCAGGCTGCGCAACAAAAGCACGAAGCCGAAACTCAAAATAATCGTCATACCCATCACAATGGGAATAGCCTCGGCCGGGTGAATTTTACTGTGCCAGTAGCCGCATTCGCTCAGCCAGTCCATCACGAACACATGGCCCAGGTAAATGCCGAAACTGGCGGCGGCAAACAGGCTTTCCACCTCGAGCAAGGGCCGGTTGTTCCAGCTGTGCCTGGCCAGCAACAGCCAACCCACTGCCCCCAGGGTAACGGGCGGCGTGAGGTAGTCGTAGAAAAATGGCTGAAAACTGCCCTGCGCCGTGCTGTGCCAGTAGCCGCCCCAAGCGGTGCTCGCGGCGCCAAGGCCGACGAGCGCCCAGCCCAGGGCTGTGAGTTGCCGGCGCGAGAGGAGCCAGGGAGCAATGCCCGGGTGGTCGGGGTTTTCGCCGGCAGCCGCTTTTTTCCCCAGGTAATAGCCAAGCACGAAATGGCCGATTTGGTTGGTGTACAGCTCGAAGTACAGGCCGATTTTGACACCGGCAAAGGTGGACAACAGTTTGTACACCCAGGTGCCGAGGATGCAAAAGGCAAAAAAATACCAGAAATCCTGCTCCCCGGCTTGCTGAGCCCAGGGCCGTAAAACCGGGTACATCATGTACAAGCCCAGGATGAGGTAGACAAACCAGAGGTGGTAGTGCACCGGCCCTTCGATCAGTTCGACCAGGGCGGCGCGCCAGTCGGCCGGGTCGCCGTGGGCCAGGTGGTTGTACACGAGGTAGGCCGCCATCCAAAACAACGAGGGGATGAGTACGCGCACGAAACGTTTGCGCAAAAACAAACCGGTGGTGTAGGCTTTGTCGAACAGCAAAAACCCGCTCAGCATGACAAACAGGTTGACGGAAGGGCGGCCCAGGGCGTCCCACCAGTTGCCGGCCCACCAGGTACTGGTGTTCCAGTCGGGGTTTTCGTGGGCAATGGGCGCTGATACGTGAATGGCGACGACCAGCACGGTCGCCAGGTTGCGCAGGCGGCTGGCCCAGGGGAAGTTTGAAGTTTGAAGTTTGAAGTTTGAAGTTTGGAGTTTGGAGTTTGAAGTT
>CAZVZH010000359.1:0-3301 GCA_964630705.1 uncultured Saprospiraceae bacterium
TAGAATCGGGATGCCTGTAAAACTCGGGATGACTCATGTTTCCGAACCGTCTTGGATTTCCACTTTTTTCAATCAGGTATGTCCAACAGCCCGTCCGTCCAAACTGCTGATATCAGCGAACTGCGCCGCCGCTGCGAAAGCTTGGCGCAGTGGGCGTACACCGATTTCGAGCAGGCGCGGGCGGCTATTGCCGAGCTGGAACAGTCGGTGGGGCCGCAAACGCCCTTCGACATCCGCCTGGCCTACCACCGGCACCGGGCCTTTTTGGAAAACCAATGGCGCCAGTTCGACCTGGCCCTCGAACATTTTTCCAAAGCCCTGGCCATCCTCGAAAGCCTCGCCGAGCCGCTGGCCCTGGCCGAATGCTGGCTCGACATTTCAGCCGTGCAGCTCAACCGGCGCGACTGGCCGGCGGTGCAGCATTGCCTCGACCGCGCCCGCCGCTACCTGAAAAAAGACGAAGCCCCGCACCTGCGCGGCCTCCTGGCTTGCCGCGAAGGATTTCTCCACCTGCACCTCGGCAACCTGCGCCAGGCGCTCGACAGCTTGCAGGAGTCGGAGCACATCCTGCTGGGCCTGGGCGAGCGGGCAACGCTCAAAGATTGCTATGTGCTCAGCCTGGTCATCAGCGGCCTGGGCGACTTGTACGAGCGCCTCGACGAAAAAGACAACAGCCTCGACGCCTACCTGCGCGTGCTGCCCCTGGTCGAGCAACATCAACTCCGGCCCCGTCTGCCCTGGCACTACCTCAACGCCGGCCGGGCTGCACTGGCGCAGAACGACGCCGGACATGCCCGCGAATGTTTCGAAAACGTGCTCCAGTTCGCCGATGAGGAAGAGCCCGAAGCCAAAGCCCACGCCCTGGCCAACCTCGGCATCCTGGCCCTGCTCGACCAAGACAGCGCCCGCGCCATCGCTTTATTCGACGACGCCACGGCGCAATTTCCCAATCCCTCCAAACCCGCCGATTTTACCAACCTGTCGAAAATCCAGGCCTGGCGCGCCGAACTCCTGCTCCAACTCGACGACCCCGGCCAGGCGGAGCAATACCTGGAACAGGCTTACGCCAACGGCCAAAACGGCCACGACCTCAACCACCTGGCCCAGGTGGCCCAGGCCATCGCCCAGCTCTGCGAGGCCCGATCCGATTTTCAACGCGCTTTCCACTGGCAGCGGCAGGCCACCGAACGCACCGCCAGCCACTACAATCAGCTGCGCGACCGCGAACGCCAGGAAATCGAAGCCCGGCACGACCTCGAGCGCAGCCGCCAGGAAGCCCAACTCGCCAAACTGCGCGTGGCCAGCCTCCAACTCCGGGCATTGCGCGCCCAAATGAACCCGCACTTCCTGTTCAACGCGCTCAACGCCATCCAGGGCCTCATCACGTCCAGCCGCAACGACGAGGCGGAAACTTACCTCGCCCGCTTCGCCAAACTCATGCGCCATACGCTCGAGTACTCCGATCTGGAAGAAGTGACCCTCGACCAGGAAGTCGAATTCCTCAACCGCTACCTCGACCTCAACCGCAAACTCCGCTTCCGCGAACGCCTGCAATACCAGGTCATCCTCCCCCGCGACACCGAGGTCGGCGAACTGCTCATCCCCACGATGATCGTTCAGCCTTTCGTGGAAAACGCCATCGAGCACGGCCTGCGGCCCCGCCAGGAGGGCAAACTGCGCATCGAATTCCAGCTGTCGCAAGACGAGCGCATGTTGCTCTGCACCATCGACGACGACGGCGTGGGCTACAACAAAGGCAAGGAAAAACAAAACGCCCAACCCGCCTACCAGTCGCACCGCTCCCGCGGCATGGAGATCACCCGCGAGCGCCTCAGCCTGCTGCACAAGCTGCGCAAAAACCCGGGCGTGCAGTTTGTGAAAATCACCGATTTGGGCGAAAAAACCGGCGGCGCGCGCACCGGCACCCTGGTCGAGGTATTGTTGCCGGTATTATCCTGACTTCGGCAGATAGGTCAACACCGCCGCGTTGCGCTCCTGAAACAGCTGCCGGGCCGCCCGCAGCAAATCGGCGCTGCGCACCGCCCGGTAGGTTTCCACCTCCTCATTCATCAGCTCGGCCCGGTCGAGCATTTCGTAAAAAGCCAGGTTTTGGGCCTTGTTCAAAATGCTGGTTTCGGAAAAAACGATCGTGCTTTCAAAGCGGTTTTTGATTTTTTCCAATTCCCGCGCTTCGATCTCCCGGGATTTCAAGGCCTCCAGTTCGGCCCAAATGGCGGCTGTGGCGGTTTCCACCGGCACGCCCTCGGCGGGTTTGCCCTCGATGACGAGCAGGCCGGGGTCGAGGTTGGCCGTCACGTAGGCGTCGATTTGTACAAAAAGTTTTTGCTCCTTGACCAACCGGCGGTACAAACGCGCCGACGGCCCCTGCGCGAGAATGTCGGTGAGCAGATCGACGGGGTAAAAATCCGGGTGGATGCGCGCCGGCATTCGAAAAGCCAGGTACACGGCGGGCACCGGCACGTCGGCCTCCACGGTGCGGCGTTGCAGCTGATGTTGTTCGGGTTCGGCAGGCAAGGCCCGCAGCGGCGCCGGGCCGGCGGGAATGGCGCTGAACCATTTGTCGACCAGGGGCAACACTTCTTCTGTACGGACCTTGCCGCTGATACACAACACGGCGTTGTTGGGCGTGTACCAGCGTTGGTAAAACTGACGCACCTCGTCGACCGTAGCCTGCTCGACGTGCTCCGGGCGCAAGCCGATCACCGGCCAGCGGTAGGGGTGTACCTGGTACATCAAATCGGAAAGGTGGTGCCAGGCGTCGCCGTAGGGTTCGTTGAGGCAGGTTTCTTTAAATTCCTCCACCACCACGCGGCGCTGCACCTGCAGCGATTTCTGGTTGATTTTCAGCGCCAGCATGCGGTCGCTTTCGAGCCAAAGCGCAGTTTCGAGGTTTTCGGCGGGTAAAATTTCGTAAAAAGTAGTGTAGTCGTTGGTGGTGTAGGCGTTGTTTTCGCCGCCGGCGTTTTGCATCGGCTCGTCGAAATCGGGCGCGTTGCGGCTGCCGGCAAACATCAGGTGCTCGAACAGGTGCGCGAAGCCGGTCCGGTCGGGGTGCTCGTCGCGCGAGCCGACCTGGTACAGCACATTCACCGCCACCAGCGGGGTGAGCGGGTCTTCCTGCACGAGTACGCGCAGGCCGTTGGGTAAGATGGTTCGGATGAAATTTACCATGTCGGGCGGGTCTTGATGTAAGCGGTTTCCAGCCGCAGGAAGACTCTTTTTTTAGACAGGTGCTGTGTTAATTGTGTAGTTCATTGAAATCTTAGGAATGCTTAAATTT
>CAZVZH010000360.1:0-3300 GCA_964630705.1 uncultured Saprospiraceae bacterium
CAAACTCCAAACTCCAAACTTCAAACTCCTCCAAAGCACTTACCTCGGCGGGCATTATCTTCGCCCGGGCGACTGGTTGCGGCTGGAAACAGTAGATACCGCCTTGTTGCGCCAGGCCGCCCGGTTGGCTGCCCGCGCCGATTTGGCGCCTGACGCCCGCCTCGCTTTTTTTCACCTCGATACCGCCGCTATGCGCCGCTACCCGCCAATTTTTTTAAAATCCGTATGCGAAACGATCGAAAAGTGATACCCTGGACCTGGGCGCTGTGGCTCCTCCTGCTCGTTTGGCTGGCGCCTGCCCACCAACCGGCGCCGGAAGAGCAGCCCACCGGCGCCTGCGACCCCGGAGCGCGGCCCTTTGCCGGGTATTCCTTTCTTATCCCGGAGATTATCAATAAAAATGCGGCCTACGCGCCGTTTTTTGTCCGCTGGGGCGACTACTACCAGCGCAACTACTTTGACAAAGACCTCCAGCGCGACGACAACATCGCCGAGTGGATCGGCCGGTTTTGCGATCAGCCGCTGCCACAAGACGTGGCCTACGTGGTGTACCAAAGCAGCATCAACGAACTCATCGGCCTGCGCGACGCCGCCCTGGCCAAAGGGGGCGGCAACCTGCTGCCTTTCGCTATGACGGGCAACACCTTCGCCGAGATGCTCGCCCTGAACGGCTGCACCGAAGCCATCGACTACCTCATGTTTGCCAAACGCTGCGAACCGCATGTTGCCCTGTACGACGACCGCTGGACGCGCGTGGAGCGCGATGTGGACGTCATGCAGTCGCTCATCGACGAAGGTACCGGCCGCCTTTTGCAAACCGAATCGCACTTTTTCCGGCAGCGCTATGCCTACCAGCTCATCCGCCTGGCCCACTACAGCGGGCAGTGGCAACAAACGGTGGAGCTGTACAACTACCTGCTGCCAAAATTTGACCGCAAGCGCCCCAGTATTTTGTACTACTGGACGCTGGGACACCTCGCCGGCGCGCTGCAACATCTGGGCAAATACCCCGAGGCGGCCTACCGCTATTCCGTCATTTTTCGCCACTGCCCCTCCAAGCGGGTGCAGGCGTTTCGCAGTTTTCGTATCCGCAACAATGCCGACTGGGAAAAAACGCTGCGGCTCTGCCAGTCCGACGAAGAGCGCGCCACCCTCTACCTCCTGCGCGCCGGCACGTCGAAAACCTTCACCGTGGAAGACCTGGAAACCATTTACCGGCTCGACCCCGGCAATCCGCAACTCGACTTGCTGTTGGTCAGCGACGTGCAGCAACTGGAAAACATTTTCCTGCGCACCCGCGTCACCGAGTTGAAATACGGCGCCAAACCGCTCATCGAGCAGCGCAAACTGGCCGCCCAGCACCTGCTCAGCCTGCAACGTTTCGCCCGGCAGGTGGCTAAGGAGAAAAAAGCCGCCAACATCCCGCTCTGGCAGTGCATGACCGGCTACCTCGAACTGCTAGCCGGCGACCGCTATGCCGCCGAAAAAACGTTTGACCGCTGCAAAAAACAACTGAAAAAAGGCCGCGACTACGACGATCAGCTCCTGCGGCAGATCGACATCTGGGAATTGCTGCTGGAAATCCTTAACCTCGACGGCGCCTCCGCCAATGCCGATCAGGCTGCTTTCCGCATCCGCAGCTACAAAACCTTTAAAACCCAGCCCAGTTTCGAACCGTTCTTGCAGGACTACCTCGGCGCCCGCTATTCCGAAAGCCGCCACCCGGGCAAAGCCATCCTCACCGCCTACGATGCCGCAGCCATCCTGTACAATCCCCGGCCCGATGTGCTCGACGACTTACTTCAGGTCGCCTTGAGCGACAACCCCATTCTGCTCGAACGGGCCATGAAGATCGACACCAACCCGGGGCAAATTATTGCCCGCTTGCTGGAGGTAAAAGGCGCTTATTTGTTTAACATCGGTCAGCCGGAAGCCGCGCTGTCGGTGCTGAAACAAATACCGGCGGTGGAGGCCATGAAAATGCCCAAGTTCAGCCCCTTCCGGGAAATTTTTCACGAGCGCATCGACCGGCCGATCACCGACAGCCTGCTGCTCAACCGCCGCGAGATTGTAGAAAAACTGCTCGATTATGAGTTCAAGGCCAAAGCGGCCGTGGCGCTCGGCCAGCCGGTGGGCGCCTGGTACTACTACCTGATCGGGTTGGGCTACTACAACATGTCGTATTTCGGTTATGAGTGGGAGGCGATGGATTTTTACCGCAGCGGCGCCAATTGGCTGCGTTTGGCGCAAGGCCCGGTTTTTCCGCTGCGTAAATCGCCCAACGGCAACCGGGAAAATACCGATGTGAGCATGGCGCTGAGTTTTTTTGAAAAAGCGCTGGCCGAAACGCGCAGCGCGGAGCTCGCCGCCCGGGCTTGTTTCATGGCGGCGCGCTGCCAGCAGAAGATGTGGTTTTGCCAACCCGACTGTACCTACAAGCCGGGCAGCAAAAACATCCCGCTGCTGCCGGAAAGTTACCGCGGCTATTACGACCGCATGAGCCGGTACCGGAACACGGAGTTTTACCAACAAAGAATAAAGGAGTGCAGCTGGCTACGGGCCTACCAGGGCGGTTGAGCGCATAAAAAAAGCCCTCCCTTGAACATTTACAAAGGAGGACCTATATCAAAACACGCTTCAATTCAATGTAGATCGAAAGGATTCGGCAAAGGTGAGGCGAAAGATTGAATTATAAAAATACTTCAACCAAAAAATCACTCGAACCCGCCGGAAAGCAGCGTAATGACGCCGCTTCTTTAAACAAGTCTCAAAAATACACCTAAAATGGTAAGGAACCCTGGAGTGTTGACTAGAACATTTCCGTGCCGCTGAAATGAAACGCGCTTTCGATGGCGGCGTTTTCATCGCTGTCGGAGCCGTGCACCGCGTTTTCACCGACGCTGGTGGCATACAGCTTCCGGATGGTGCCTGCTTCGGCCTGGGCCGGGTTGGTCGCGCCGATCAGTTTGCGGAATGCTTCCACCGCATTGTCTTTTTCCAACACTGCCGCCACGATGGGGCCGCTGCTCATAAACTCGCACAGCTCGCCGTAGAAAGGGCGTTCTTGGTGTACTTCGTAAAACTGGCCGGCGCGCTCCGGGCTCATTTGTGTAAGTTTCATGGCCACGATGCGAAAGCCCGCGGCGTTGATCATTTGAAGGATGTTGCCAATGTTGCCCGCGCGCACTGCGTCGGGTTTGATCATGGTGAAGGTTCTGTTGCCTGACATTATTTATTGAGTTTGAAGTTTGAAGTTTGGAGTTTGAAGTTTGGAGTTTGGAGTTTGAAGTTTGAAGTTTG
>CAZVZH010000361.1:0-3259 GCA_964630705.1 uncultured Saprospiraceae bacterium
CCACACAAACCCATCCCTTTTAAACCCCTTCCGAATCAAGCGGGCGCAAAGGTACGAGCGCTTTCCTAATTTGCAAGAGGGGCGACAAAATTTTTTGGACTTTTTTCGAGCCACAACCAATTAAATACGGTCTCCAAAAGACTGAATTCGCCGGTAAACAAAATTTCATACGTCATCGGGTGCGATTGCGGCTAATTCGTGTTGCTGATTCAACCGAATCCAAAACTGAAATTTTTTTGCGCTTCACAACGGTCCGGGCCGCCAGCTGAATCCTGCGCTCAGATAGCCTGTGCCGTTTGCATCCCAGCTCCCTTTTGCCGGCAACAAAAACTGAGTAGCCGCTTCGAGGTAAAAGGCTCGCCAGAGGCGGTATTCGACGCTAATACGCCCTTGCACAAAAAACTTTCCGGGGGTGCTCCGGTAATATTCAATGAAATTGCGGTTTTCAAAATCAAAATTCCCGGTTTGCACACCGCTTTCCACGTACACACCCCATCGACGGCGTTTTTCCGGGGTTATGGGCTGAACCAAGTAATACCGCCCCCAAAGGCCCGCCGTGTAGTATGATTGAACCGACTGTTCAAAATTACCAGCACGAATCCACTGCACAAGCAAGCCCGAATAAACTCTTCGGGTCAAGGAAACGCCGATCCGTTGATCCCAAAATACGGCGCGCTCCCAATAATCGTGTCGATCGGCACCTTCCCAATCGCGATCGACGCCAAAACCAGAACTAAACAAACCGTAGCGGCCAAACCAGGTAGCACTACTTTGACCCTTGGTTTCAGACGGCATTAAGCTGCCGATGATAAGCATGCCCAAAAAGAGATTTTTCATAGGTAGATTTTTTTTCATTTGGCATAACCTGATATGATTTGGTTGTTTGCTTTCGCCAAATTTTTAAAAAGAAATTCCGCGAAACGGAATTGATCCGGGACAGCCGCATTTCAGAAAGAATTCTAGTTTTGCCAAAACAAAAAAGTTCAATCATGAAAAAATACAGCTCTTTGCTCTTTCTCCTATTAATCGTATCCCTCCCCATCCTCTCCGCTCAAGGCACGCTGCGCAGCCTTAGCTCACCAGGCAAACTGACTACCGTGACCGTCGGCCTGAACAAAAGCGGCGAAATTTTTTACAAAATCAACTACCGCGGCAAAACCGCCGTCGACTGGTCGCGCATGGGCCTCACCGCCAAAACCTTCGACCTCAGCACTGGTTTTCAACTCCTCGGCGCCAGCACCAGCAGCCACAACCAAACCTGGAAACCCGTGTGGGGCGAAGTGGCCCAAATCCGCGACCACTACAACGAACTCGAATACCGCCTGCAAGACGAGGCCGGCCGCCGCATGACCATCCGCTTTCGCGCCTACGACGAAGGCGCCGGCTTTCGCTATGAATTCCCCGAACAAAACGGGCTGAAAACGTTCCAGGTAGCCGACGAACTGACCGAGTTCCAGATGACCGGCGACCACACGGCCTGGTGGATCCCCGGCGACTACGACTCCAACGAGCATGTGTACACCACCTGCCCGATCAGTGCCATCGACTGTACGATTTACAACCGCGAGCACTCCATCCACACCCAGCACATCGTGCAAATGAAAAACGTGCAAACGCCCATCGCCCTGCGCGCCGCCGACGGCACGCACATCGCGCTGGCCGAAGCCGCCCTGGTCGATTTTGGCGCCCTGCACCTGACGGCCGACAACGAAAAACTCAAATTCAAAGCCTTTCTTATCCCTTCGCCCGACTCGACGGTGAAAAGCACCAACACCCTGCCGTTCCATACGCCCTGGCGTGCTGTGCTTTTGAGCAAAGACGCCGCGGGCATCCTCGGCTCCAAACTCATCCTCAACCTCAACGAACCCTGCAAAATCGAAGACCCCTCCTGGATCAAAGCACAAAAATACGTAGGCGTTTGGTGGGAAATGCACGTCGGCCTGGCTACCTGGGACTACGAAGCCTCCCAAGACATGATGAGCGCCACCGGCCGCGAGGTGCGCGGAAAACACGGCGCCACCACTGCCAACGTCAAACGCTACATCGATTTTGCCGCCAAATACGGCTTCGATGGCGTGCTGGTGGAGGGCTGGAATGTCGGTTGGAAAGACTGGTTTGGCCAATGGAAAGAAGAAGTATTTGATTTCACCAAACCCTACCCCGACTACGACATCGACGAACTTACCCGCTACGCCAAGGAAAAAGGCGTGCGCATCATCATGCACCACGAAACCTCCTCCGCCGTCACCAGCTACGAGCGCCAGATGGACGCGGCCTACGCCTATATGAATAAGTACGGTATGAACAGCGTAAAAACCGGCTACGTGGGCAAAATCATCCCCAAAGGCGAATGGCACGACGGCCAATGGATGAACAACCACTACTGGCGCGTCGCCGAACGCACAGCCCAAAACCGCATCATGGTCGACATGCACGAAGCCGTGCGCCCCAGCGGCCTGCACCGCACCTGGCCCAACTGGCTGGCCTGCGAAGCCGCCCGCGGCCAGGAATTCAATGCATGGAGCACCGGCAACCCGCCCGAGCACGAATGTATTCTGCCCTTCACCCGCATCCTCGGCGGCCCGATGGACTACACCCCCGGCATTTTCGAAGTCCGCATGAGCGCTTACGATCCGAAAAAAACAGAAGTGGTCCATACTACGGTAGCCAAACAACTGGCGCTATACGTCACGCTCTACAGCCCCCTGCAAATGGCCGCCGACCTACCGGAAAATTATGAAAAACGCCTCGATGTGTTCCAGTTCATCCGCGATGTGCCAGTCGACTGGTCCGACACCCGCATCCTGAATGCCGAAATCGGCGACTACATCACCATGGCCCGCCAGGAGAAAGGCAGCCAAAACTGGTTCTTAGGCAGCATCACCGATGAAAATCCGCGCAATTTCAACGTCCGCCTCGACTTTCTGCCTGCCGGCAAAACCTACGAAGCCACCATTTATGCCGACGGCGGGGACGCTCACTGGAAAGTCAATCCATACCCAGTGGCCATCAGCAAACGCCGGGTAAAAAAAGGCGATAGCCTGGCACTGAATTTGGCGGCCGGCGGCGGCTGCGCGGTTTCGCTTATCCAACTTTAAAGGTTTCTAGTTTCTGGTTAGAAGGTTAGAGGGTTAGAGGGTTGTATACCATCTCGAATGATGTATAACCCTCTAACCCTCTAACCCTCTAACCCTCTAACCCTATCTTCCGCGCTGTTATCCGTTTCTTCCGACTGTTGTTCCTTCGACCGGCCTCCGAG
>CAZVZH010000362.1:0-3225 GCA_964630705.1 uncultured Saprospiraceae bacterium
TCATCAAGAGCGGGGAAGGAGGAAAGAAAAATGATTTCAGCATTGAAAAAATTCCGCTCGCGCCGCAGGATATGGACTTGTTGCGCGAATTGGTAGGCCTGCTGCGGCAGTTTCCCGGTATGCCCCAATTACCGGCTTTGGAGGCCTTGCTGCAACGCATGGAAGGGCCGACCGACCCGGCGGGGTTTTCTCCGACCTTCATCCAGTTTGAAACCAACCCGGTGGTGCAGGGCCTCGAATGGCTGGCGCCGATTTACCAGGCGATCACCCAGCGAAAGGTGGTGTCGGTGCGCTACCATCCCTTCACCGATCCGCCGATGGATATTTTGCTGCATCCTTATTTGCTGAAAGAGTGGCGCAACCGCTGGTATGTGTTCGGCCGGAATGCTGCAGATCAACTTTGGAACCTGGCTTTAGACCGTATCCACTCCCTTAACGTACAAGCGGCAATTGACTATAAACCCAACGACATGTTCGATCCGGAAACCTGGTTTGCCGACATGGTCGGGGTTACCAAGCCCGAGGGCGCCCAACCGGTCGACATCACCCTCGCTACCAGCTACCTCCCCTCCTGCTATTTGCAAACCCGGCCGATCCACCCCTCCCAACGGCTGAGCAAACAATTGGGCGATCGCTATTTCTTTACAATGCGCGTTATTTTAAACCCCGAATTAGTCAATGAATTGCTGCGCTTCGGCCGCGACATCGAGGTCCTCCAACCTGAACAACTGGTGGAAATGGTCGAATCGCGACTCCGGTAAGGGCAAAATGGCGCAGGTCTGAATTGTCCAAGTCTCCCCCAGGTCTGTTTTCCAAAATCCCAGACTTGTTCTACCCTTTCCCAGGTCTGGCCTTCAAAATTCCAGACCTATTCTCCCCTTTCCCAAATCTGCTTTTCAAAATCCCAGACCCAGGCGTCCCTTTCCCAGGTCTGCTTTTCAAAATCCCAGACCCAGGCATCCCTTTCCCAGGTCAACTTTCCCAAATCCCAGACCCAGGCGTCCCTTTCCCAGGTCTGGGAAAGGGAAAAACAGACCTGGGAAAGCAAAAAACAGACCTTTTTCGGGGGGTAGTAATGTTAAAGTCGCCGGCCGTTGGTTTCGGTTGTATTAATTTAAAATAAAATGCCGGCTTTTTTAACTTTTCAAAAAATTAAAATCCTAAAATTCACATTTTGTTGGGATAAGGTTTGTTAAGGGGGCTTGATTGCACTGGTGGGGCATGTACAATTTTGTGGCGCCGGTTTGGCTTTGGCTGCCGGCAAAACGCACTTCATTTATTCACATTAAAATCTTTTGCACATGTCATGTTATGCACTGTTCGATTTCAAATCGGACCTCAGCGACGCCCAACTGGTGCAATTTGCCCACAATGTCTGGACGCGCACGACAGATCATCCCCGCTTTGCGGGCATCAAGCCGCTGGTCGACACCAGCCTGAAACCCAGCCTCGACGCCTTTGTCACCGTGGTGCAGGAAGCAGCCGATGGCAGCCGGGTCAAACACGCGGAGAAGCGCGCCCGGCGCCGCAGCTTACTGGAAGCCCTGGAGCTGGTGGCCGGGCACTTGGCCATCCTTGCTGCCGGTGAGGAATCGGTCATCCTGGAAGCGGGCTTTTCCGTACGGTCCAAATCCAGCCGCCGCGATAGTCAGGAGGTGGGTCAGGTGCAGGGCCTTCAGGTATCGGCCGGCAAACGGCCCGGGGAGGCGCTGTTGACGTTCGAAGGCGTTTCGAGGGCCCTGGTGTATGCGGCCGAGTGGAGCGCCGACGGGGGCCAACACTGGCAAAACGGCACTTACTCGTCTGCCCGGCGCACGGTGCTCAGCGGCCTGCCGGAGCGTTCGGAACTGTTGTTCCGGGTGACGGCTATCGGCACCGGCCAGCGCAAAGGCGCGCCCAGCACTCCGGTGCGCCAGTTTGTGTACTGAGCCGGCTTCCGCAAGTCTGGCAAAAGAGGGAATGCCGCCGCAGCCGCTGGGTTGCGGCGTTTTTTTTGCAGCGGTACAACATCGAAAGCTGCCGCATGATATCCGATAAACCGCAGCCCCCCGTTCATGGATGCCCGAACCGTTAGTTTTTTTCAGCAAACGCCCATTCCAGGTACTGGTCTAATTTCCCGGCCAGGTAATAGGGCAAATTGAGTAGACTGAATGATTTGCCTGTCAGGGTTTGAATCGTTTCTTTTTTCAGCGGCCCGGCGTATAAGCGGACCGCCATCTGGTGTGGAGCATTGTCCATGAACAAATGCAGCGAACGGAGCCGCCCCGTTTCACCGGCTTTAACTTCCACCGGAATCACTTTGCCTGCGAATGTGTAGATAAAGTCAATTTCTGCCGTAGCGTCTTTTTTTTCCCTGATCCAAAAATGGAGTTCGTTGCGTACATTGAATTTTGCCGCGAGCAACTCCTGGCCGACGATTTGCTCCGCTATTTTCCCCTGATAAAAACTGTGCAATTCCCGGATGCTCAACAGGTCTTTTTGGAGGCCGGCGACATAGTTCAGCAACCCGGTATCCAACAAATGAAGCCTGGGCGATTTTCGCTGATCCGGTAAAGCCGGCGGTGAAACGCTGGTACAGGGATAAACCAATTGGAGCAACATCGCTTTTTCAATAATGCGCATGGCTTCACCAACCTCGCGCGATCCGTAGTTCGACTGGCCAAAATTTTGAAATTTAATGCGGTTGCCGGCTTCGTACGACATGGCGCTGATTACATGGCGAATGACATTGACTTGAGTACTGTTGCGGGCATATTTTTCTACATCGTTTAAAAACGACACTTGCAGCGATTCATAAATAGGCAACAAGGCGGTCAGGTTTTGATGCTCCACATAGTGCTGCACAATTTCGGGCATACCGCCGACCAGCACATAGCGGTGAAACAGGTCAAGCAGTTTGTCGTGGGCAAAATCCTGTACCGGCACGGCGTCATACTGTTTCAACGCAGCATCTTCGCCCAAAGCGGTTAAAAACTCCCGGAAGGAAACAGGGCGCAGCACTTTGTATTCCACGCGACCTACCGGCGCCGAAACTTCTTCCCGCATCACAGCTTCCAAAAGCGAACCTGCGGCAATAACATGCAGCCATGGGTAATCTTCGTAAAAATACCGTAGCAGGTTGATCGCCTCCGGCACTGCCTGAATTTCGTCGATGAACAACAGCGTATCCTGTTCCTGAATATTTTTGTTTTTTATGAAAAAAATGGCTTCCACCAAGGTATCAAA
>CAZVZH010000363.1:0-3215 GCA_964630705.1 uncultured Saprospiraceae bacterium
AGCAGGGTAAAAAAAACAGCGCCTGTCTACTAACACAGGCGCTGTTCCCGAACGTGGAGCATACCGGACTCGAACCGGTGACCTTTGCGATGCGAACGCAACGCTCTAGCCAACTGAGCTAATGCCCCGTGTTTTCCAAGCAAATATAAAAACGAATCCGGGCTGACCAACAAGTTTCCAAGGCTTCAAAGCGCCGCCTCTGCCTGTCGTTTTTCAATTTCCCGAAGGATACGGTGGGCGAGTTGCAGGGCGTCGACGCCTTCCTGAAGGCTGACGGGCGGCAGCGTTTGGTTTAAAATGCTGCTGGCAAAAGTTTCCAGTTCCAGCTGAATCGCGTTCACCGGTTCGATTTCAGGCATTTGCAGTTGCAACCATTTTTTCCCGCCGGCGCTGGTTTCGAACTCCATAAGGCTGTCGATCGGGGGCAAATTGGGCGCGCCCTGATCGTAGAGCCGCACGATCTGGCTGCTTTTGTCCAGAAAATCGAGGCTGATATAAGCGTCGCGCTGAAACAGCCGCATTTTCCGCATTTGTTTCATGGAAATACGGCTGGCGGTGAGGTTGGCCACGCAGCCGTTTTGAAACTCCACCCGCGCATTAGCGATGTCGGGCGTTTGACTGAGCACGGCCACGCCGCTGGCGCTTACGCGTTGTACGGGCGATTGGACCAGGTGCAGCACCAGATCCAAATCGTGAATCATCAAATCGAGAATGACCGACACTTCCGTGCCGCGCGGCTGAAAGGCGGCCAGACGGTGGCATTCGATAAACATGGGGCGCAGGGCCATGTCGCGCAAGGCCAAATAAGCCGGGTTGAAACGCTCCACATGGCCCACCTGAACGGTAGCGCCGAATTGCCCGGCCAACTGCAGCAGTCGGCGGCCCTGGCGAAGGGTATGCGTTACCGGTTTTTCGATAAATACGTGTTTGCCGGCGCGGATGGCCTGGGCGGCCAGTTTGAAGTGCTGCGGCGTCGGCGTGACGATGTCGACGGCATCCACCTCAGCCAGCAAGGCTTGGTAGCTTGGGAAGCGGCGCGCGCCGTACTGCTCCATGGCGGTGCGGGCATTGGCGTCGTTGGGTTCGTAAAAGCCGGCCAGGTCCCATTTTTCAGTGGCCAGAATACATTTCAGGTGAATTTTGCCCAGGTGGCCGGCGCCCAGCAAGCCTATTTTCAGTTTTGCCATAAGACTACCGGAAATACATCAACACAGCGCCAAAGGCGGTGATGAGCGCAATGAGCACGGTGGCCATTTTGATCGAATAGCGCATGTGCCGGATAAACGATTCGATTTCGGCGGTAAATTGCGGGTAGCGGGGCAGGATTTCATCTTCAAGCTTTTGGCGGTTGAAAATGTGTGCGGCGCCAAATTGCACCTTATTGCGCACCAGCACCCCGTACACCTTGAGCACTTTGGCCCGGAAATACAGGTTGACGAACAACATGGCCACAAACAAGCCGATGATGATGGAGACCAGTAGGATAAACATGCGGCAAAGATAGGGCAATGCTAAGCAACGTGTCGGAAATAACTTTCCAGTTTGGCGGCATCTTTTGAGCGCCTGCTGCGTTGCCAAAACAGTTATGTAGTACACTACACGCCTGTTTTGACGCCTTGCCGGCCCCCAAAACCTGCTCCCCAAACTGGAAAGTTATTTCCGACACGTTGCTTAGCTGTGGCACACTTTTTTGAACAGGCTCCGAATTACAGGTAAAACAAACTGCCCGCCATTCGGAAACCGCCTGTGTTAACCTTTAGCCGGATGCGCGGACGCACTAAATCTCAGAACACACATGTCCGGCGATCAACTCCGACAACTCGAAGACAAACTCTGGAAAGCAGCGGATCAGCTCCGAGCCAATTCCAAACTCACTGCTTCTGAATACAGTTTCCCCGTTCTGGGACTCATCTTCCTGCGCCATGCCTACAACCGCTACCGCGATGCCGAAGCGCAGATCATGGAATCCCTGCCGGTGCATCCCCAGCGCGGACGCCGGGCTGTCACCAAGGCTGATTTCCTGCAAGCCAAAGCGATTTTCCTGCCTGACAACGCCCGTTGGGAATACATCGCCGGATTGCCAGAAGGACAGGACATCGGCGAGGTGATCGACGAAGCCATGCGCGCCATCGAACGCGACTACGAAGTACTGGAAGGCGTGCTGCCGAAAAACTACAGCATTTTCGAAAAACAACTGCTGCACAAACTCGTGCGCATCTTCAACACCGAGCTGCTGGACAAGGTGACCGGCGACGTGTTCGGACGCATCTACGAATACTTCCTCAACAAGTTTGCCATGACCGGCGCACAGGAAGGCGGTGAGTTCTTCACACCACCCTCTTTGGTCAATGCCATCGTGAACATCATCGAACCGGATCACGGGATTGTGTTCGACCCGGCTTGCGGTTCAGCGGGCATGTTTGTGCAGACCGGACATTTTATCGAAAACGAAGGACTCGACCCCGCCAGCAAGGTGACCTTTTACGGACAGGAGAAAGCCGACACGAACACCAAGCTCGCCAAGATGAACATGACCGTGCACGGCCTGGACGCCTCCATCCTGCAAGGCAACACTTTTTACGAAGACCAGCACAACCTCGCGGGCAAGTGCGACTTCGTGATGAGCAATCCGCCCTTCAACGTAGACGGCGTGGACAAATCGCGGGACTACGTGAAAAACGACCCCCGCCTGCCCTTCGGACTACCGAAAAACGACAACGCCAACTACCTCTGGATTCAGTATTTCTACGGCTACCTCAACCCCACGGGACGCGCCGGATTCGTGATGGCCTCCTCCGCCTCCGATGCCGGGCACTCGGAGAAAGACATCCGCGAGAAACTGGTGAACACCGGAGCCGTGGATGTCATGGTGTCCATCGGCACCAAATTCTTCTACACCCGCTCGCTGCCCTGCACCCTGTGGTTTTTCGACCGGGCAAAAGAAACCAATCCCAAACGCGCCGATAAAACCCTGATGCTCGACCTGCGCGAAGTATACCGCAAGGTTTCCTCCAACCTGCACGATTTCACCGACGAACACCTGACGAACATACACGCCATCGTCGGTTTGTACCGGGGCGACAGCGCGCACTTCGACCGCGCCATCCAGCGGTACTACGAAAATGTGACCATGGCTATCGAGGATGCCGGGATGGAATGGGATAAACTGATCTACAACAAACCGCCGGAAGGATTGCAGCTCGGACTGGAGCGCG
>CAZVZH010000364.1:0-3208 GCA_964630705.1 uncultured Saprospiraceae bacterium
ACGGCGGCAGTACCTATCAGGCATCCGGGGTGTTCTCCGGGCTGACGGCCGGCTCCTACACCATGGTGGTGCGGGATGCCAATGGCTGTACGACTTCGCAAGTAGTCATGGTCGTGGCGCCTACACCGATCACAGCAGCTACCTGCACGAATGCCAATGACCTTTGCCAGTTGAATGCCGGCGAAGTTCTGGTACAAGCTTCCGGCGGCACCGGCGCTTTGACGGCTTCCTGGACCAGCTCCTGCACCCCGAGTGCTGGTGGCCCTCTGGCTATACCGGCTACGTTTACGGGTTTGAAAGGTGGCTGTACCTACAATTTCGTCGTCACCGACGCGAACGGCTGTCATGTGCCCTAACAGGCATTTTTAAAGAAAAAAAAGCTGTTCAGCGGGTTTGAACAACAGTGCCATAAGGCGGCGGCTACTGTCGCCAACTTAAGACCCGGAAGGCTGAACAACTTTTCAAATTGAACTTTTCAAATTGGACTTTTGACTTTTTTGATACGTCTCATGCAGGAGTGTTTTTTAAAGTCAAAAGCCCAATTTGAAAAGTCTAATTTGAAAAGTCCAATTGAAACAGCATGGTGCTACGTGCATGATTTAATTTGATTGCAATGAAAAAAAGACTCCTTTTCCAGGCCGTTCTGTTCCTGGTTGTTTGCCTGGCGGGAACGGCGCGGGTGCTGGCGCAGTGTGTTGGTCCGATGTCTGTGCCTGTAGCGGGCTCGGGCTCGGGCAATCCGCTGTCGGCCGGCGAAACCCACGTGGATGCCACCTGCCCCGGCGTAGACGGCTCGGCGACCATCACGGCATCGGGCGGCACCGGTCCGTACAGTGGCACTGGCACCTTCCCGCAAATGCCAGGCACGCAAACCTACACCGTGACCGACGGCAACGGCTGTACGGCAACCGTGCAGGTGACCGTCGTGGTGCTTGACAACACGCCGCCCAGCCTGACCTGCCCCGGCCCGTCCCCCATTATCGTTTCCCCCAACTCCGGCGCTTGCACGTACACGGTGGCAGGTACCGAGTACAACCCAACGGGGGTTTCGGACAACTGTGCTGTAGCCAGCACGAGCTACACCGCCCTCAGTGGCAGCGTAAGCCCGTCGAGCGGCAGCAGCCTGGTTGGCGCCGTGCTCGGCACGGGCAACAACGTGATCCAGTGGAAAGTCACGGATACCAACGGCAACATGAACACCTGCCAGTTTACCATCCGGGTGAACCCCTGTATCGAACTGTCCGGCAACCTGATCTGGAAAGGCGACGAACTCAGCGGCGTAGGCCTGGGCACGGTGGCGCTCACGGGCGACGCGTTCGACACCGACGGACCCACCCCTGCCGGCTTGCTGCCCGCAGGCGGCGCCTATACCCTCATTGCCAATGCGGGCAGTAATTTCACCATTGCGCCGAGCAAACATATTTTCATTCCGCCGCTCTACACGTCCCTGCTCAACGGCCTCACCGCGGCCGATGCCAGCGCCATCCAGCAACACCTGGTAGGCGTCAACGGCATCACCGACCCCTACCGGCTGGTAGCCGCCGATGCGAACAAAAGCAACTCGATATCGACGGTCGACGCCGCCATCATCCGGCAGGCCATCCTGCTCAACCCTTCCGCGATTTCTATTTTGAATACTACGAAATCGTGGCGTTTTATGCCGACGACACCTGTGCTGACGTATATCAACCCGTTCACCGTCCCGCCATTTAATGAGTTCCGGACGGTGACGACGATGAGCAGCATGTCCGGGCTCGATTTTTATGGGGTGAAAGTGGGCGACGTGGTGGAATCCACCGACCCGGCCGCCAAACCCGACCCCGATGCCAAGCCCCTGGTGTGGCGCGTGCGCGACCGGGCGCTGAAAACCGGGCAAACGGTGAAGCTGGATTTTTCTGTGCTGAATTTCGCCGACATCGCCGCTTACCAATATGCCCTGGACTTCGAAACGAGCGCCTTGCAATTTGAATCGGTGGAAATCCTGACCAACAAAATCGCGCTCGACCCCGCGGGGAATTTCGGCACCTTCAACCTGGCCAACGGCGAACTGCGTACCCTGTGGTCGGTGGCGCAAGGCGTCAGCCTGCCGGGCGTGCAGCCGATGTTCCGCCTCCAATTCAAGGTGTTGGCCGGCGGTAAAAAACTGAGCGAGGTGCTGCGCATCGCCCCGGCCGCTTTGTCGCCGGTGGCCTACAATACCGTGCTGGCGCCCCGGGAGGTGCAACTGGTGTTTGCCGATTACCTGAGCGTTAATCAGCGCGATGAAGACGACTTGTCGCCGGATACCGACCTGACCGGCCCCGAACTGCTGCAAAACCGGCCCAACCCGTTCAGCGACCGCACGGTCATCGGATTTATCCTGCCGGAAGCCGGCGAAGCGCAAGTGCGCATTTTCGATGCCAGCGGCCGTGCGGTGTTCGAGTCCAGCCAGTCGTACCCGGCGGGCTACAACGAGTTGCAGGTTTCCCTGCGCGCGCTCGGCGTCAGCGGGGTGTTGTTTTACGAACTGACGACTGCACAGGGCAAGGTGACGCGGAAAATGACGGCTTTGGGGCTGTAAAGTGTCTGGCTTAACGATTTGCTTGGGTAGATCAACTTCACTGGTGTTAGCAGGCGACTTTGGAAGTAAATTGAACTTGTGTTAATTTATCCATTATATTTGTATGATAATCGCCTCCTTTTCATGCAATTAGTTTTAATCTCTTTTGCTCAACCGCTGAATTTTATGGCGAAGATTCGCCGTATTTGCTAGTGCGATAAACCCTTTTTTTAATGACGTCTGAAGCCTTTATTCGTTATTTTATCGTCCCACTATTTACAATCGGCATAGTTGTTCTACTTAAAGTTCTTAGTCGAAAAAAGGATGGAAATGTTACTAATGAAGACAAATCAGTGGGTGTTGAAATTTTAATCGGGAACATATCTGTTTTGTTTATCGAAATAGTGGATAGGCTACAAAAAGTATCTAGCGGAACTATTGATACTTTGAATAATGTTCTTCCGCTTCTTTACGCAATCGCAATTTTCAGTGGGATTTCTCTTCTGACCTCTTATTTGATAAGGATGTATGGCTGGAATGGAAACGCTAAAAAACCTATGCTTAAAAAATGGGCTGTTAATTGGCCAAATATTATTGGAGCTGTTTCACAAGGAATTGTATTATATCTTCTCACTAAAAACTAAAACCAGATATGAAAGAACTTATTCA
>CAZVZH010000365.1:0-3128 GCA_964630705.1 uncultured Saprospiraceae bacterium
CTCCCCCACCCGGCCCCAGCTGCACCAGATCGTGCTGCAGGGCGTACACCACCAGGCCGGCCACGTTCTTGCAGCCCAGTTTTTCGAGCAGGTTGTTGCGGTGGCCGTCTACCGTGCGGGGGCTGATATAGAGTTTTTCGGCGATTTCGGCGGTGGTGTATTCTTCGCAGATCAGTTGCAGGATCTCCAGTTCGCGGGCGGTCAGTTCGATGCCGAAAGGCAGCCGGGCTTTGGGCCTCGATTTTTGCTGCAAGTTTTGGTGAATGATTGCGAGTACCTCCTGGCTGTAGCTGAAGCCTTTGGCCAGCACGTCGAGGATGGTTTGCCGCATATCGGCAGGGTCGGAGTTTTTGGGCAAATAGGCCGAGGCGCCAATTTCGATCATTTTCAGCACGAAGGCAGCGCTGAAGTGGGTAGACAGCACCACAATCTTCAGATCGGGAAAGCTTTCGCGGATGATTTTAGCCGCCTCGATGCCATTGAGCCGGGGCATGTTCAGGTCGAGCAGGAGCAGGTCGGGCGCTGGGGCGGCCTGGCGGAGCTGTTCGAGCAAGGTTTCGCCGTCGCCGGCCTCGAGCACCACCGTTGTGTCGTCCCAGTCCTGAAGCAAAGCGATCAAACCTTTTCGGAACAGGGCTTCGTCGTCGGCAATAGCGAGTCGTATCATGTTGGGTAAGGGTATTTTATTCGGGCCCGGACGCCGGCGCCCGGGGCGGATTCGAAGTGTAGTTCGGCGCCGATCATGCGCAGGCGGCTTTGAATATTTTGCATGCCCAGGCCGGGTTTGTAGTGGGCGGCGGAAAGGTCGAAGCCCGGGCCATTGTCGCTGTACTCCAGGCGGAGTGACGTGGGCATCAGCCAGAGGTACAGGTAGATTTGGGTTGGCGGACCGTGTTTGACGGAGTTGGCGAGGAGTTCCTGCACGACCCGGAAGAGGTTGAGCTCGGCGGTTTTGTCCAGTTGTGCCCCGGTATTTTCCTTGACCTGGAATTCGAGGTGGAGGGCGCCGCTGTGGCGGTAGTGGTCGCAGATTTCGGCCAGGGCTTCGGCGAGGCCGAAATTTTCGATCGTGGGCGGCAGCAGGTCGTGGGCGATGCGGCGGGTGGTGTCGATGGTGGTGTCGATGACGCCGAAGAGTTCGCCTACCGTTTCGGCCACATCATTCGAGGCCGGCGCCTGTTTTTTCAGGCGGTGGAGGTTGAGGCGGAGCACATTGAGTTTGGAGCCCACGGCGTCGTGTAGTTCTTTAGCGATGCGGCGGCGTTCGTTTTCCTGGGTTGTGAGGGTGCTGTAGAGCAGTTGTTCGCTGAGTTCGAGTTGGCGGGCCTGGGCTTTTTGCCGCTCATCGTTGAGTTTGCGTTGCGAGAGCAGAAAAAACGCGATCAGCGCGACGGCTAGCAGCAGCATGATCAGCACGCCGGCGGTGATCATCAGGACGATTTCTTCACCTTGAAAACCTGTATCCATACGGCAAGCAGCAACACCAGTTGAAAAACGAAATAGAGCAGACTGTTGATCATCCACAGCCCGCTTTGGGCTTCATAGCTTAGCCGGCCGTCGGTGATGATTTGGGCAAACATAAAAATAAACAGGCTGCCGGCATTGTAAATTAACACGGCCATGACCACCAGAATAGTCGCCAGGGCGCTGGCTTGGAGCAAGTCGGTTTTGCCGAAGGCATCGAAGAGGTAATACACGGCGTAAGCGATAAAAAACAATTGCACCAGGGTTTTGGCTTTGCTGTTGAAGCCGTCGATCGGTTCCAGCCACAGCGTGTTGGCGATCAGCAAGAGGCTCACGATAGCCACAAACCACCAAAAATAGCGGCGGACCAGCATTTTTTTCCGAAACAAGTCTCGAAAAAAGAAGGAATACAGCCAGAAACTCGCCAGGGTGTACCCATGCAACAGAGGCATGTTGTTGATCTTTTGCTTGAACAACCAGGTAGACAAAAACTCCGTGAGCAGGTCGTTGAGCAAGATCAGCACCAACAGGCGAAACGGGCCGGGCAGGCGCCGAAACCGCAGGGCCAGCAGCAACAGGCTCAGGCCCATGCCATACTTCGAGGCGGCCGAAAACCACTGCCATATATCGTGCATTGATCCCATGGCGAATATCGGGCCCAGCCTAGTTTTCGGAACAGGGCGGGCAGGGGTTGGTAAAATCGTAGTATTTCGACTGCACCACCGGACCATAGGTCGTATACACCTGAAAGATCAGATCGAGCGTATCCTTGGCCCCGGCGCTTCCCGCTTTGGCGCACATGACCGCGATGATGCTATCGGCTGTCTGAAAAGTATCGACCATGGCCTGCAATTCGCAGGCTTTGATGCCAAAGAATTCCACGCCGCCATTGAGGGTGTTGCAGCTGTCGGCGGCAAAACTGCGCACCTTCGGCGCATAGTTATTGTGGTAGCGGGCAATGCGGTTCTGGGCGACATTTTCGGAAATATTGAACTGCTGTCCGGCCGGGCAATTCACGATCAGTCGTTCCATTTTTGAGCTGGCTTGGCCGGCGCTGGTCCATTGATAAGCAGCGCTGACGGCTGCCAGGGCAAACAAGAGGGTCCAGTAGTTGATTTTCCAATTCATGTTTCCAGGTATTGAAGGTTGTGCAGATAAGGTGAACGGAGCGCAAAGTACCATTCCCAGCCAGGCGCGCCAAGGTTTCCGCTGCAAAACAGGTATTTCTACGGGTAGAACAAGTAAAAACCACCGGTTTGGCAATTGGGGCATTTCCGCGCTTACCGGGGCTTTCGCAGGGCCTGACCTTTGCAGTATTACCTTAATCATGTTCGCCCTATGCTGTATACACTCGAAACGATGCGCCCCCAAGCAGCCCTTCGCGGCGCCCGCCGGCCTGTTCGGCGCGACTTGTACCCGCCGGATTGGCTGAGCCAGCTGGAGGCTTACGTCCAACAACGCGTTTCCGATCCCATGCTCTGCGTACCCGACCTGGCGCGCGCCGTGGCCATGAGCGAGTCGACCCTGCTGCGCAAACTAAAACGCCAGACCGGGCTGACGCCGCAACAATATGTGCAACAAATCCGGCTCGAAAAAGCCCGGCAGTTGCTCGAGTGCGGCCTGTTCGACACCGTCGCGGAGGTGGCTTACCGGGTGGGCTACGG
>CAZVZH010000366.1:0-3111 GCA_964630705.1 uncultured Saprospiraceae bacterium
CAAACTCCAAACTTCAAACTCCAAACTTCAAACTCCAAACTCCAAACTCCAAACTCCAAACTTCAAACTTCAAACTTCAAACTCCCCTACTTTGCAGTTGTCGATTGTCGTCCCACTAAAAAACGAGGCAGAAAGTCTGCCGGAACTCGAAGCCTGGATCCGCCGGGTAGCGAATGGGCAAGGCTATGTTTACGAGATCATTTTCGTAGACGACGGCAGTACCGACTCGTCCTGGGCGGTCATCAACCAACTCCGGGCCGCTAACCCGAACATCCGCGGCATCAAATTCCGCCGCAACTACGGCAAATCGGCCGCCCTGCACACCGGCTTTCAAGCCGCCCGCGGCGCTGTAGTCATCACTATGGACGCCGATTTGCAGGACAGCCCCGACGAAATTCCCGAACTCTACCGCATGATCAACATGGAAGGGTTTGATCTGGTGAGCGGCTGGAAAAAAAAGCGCCACGACCCGCTGGAAAAACGCCTGCCCAGCAAACTGTTCAACGCCGTGGCCAGCTGGATGAGCGGCATTCCGCTGCACGACTTCAACTGCGGCCTCAAAGCCTACCGCCTCGAGGTGGTGAAAGCCGTGGAAGTGTACGGCGAAATGCACCGCTGGATACCCGTGCTGGCCAAGTGGGCCGGTTTTACCAACATCGGCGAAAAAGTGGTGGAACACCGGGCACGGCAATACGGCCACAGCAAATACGGCTGGGAACGGTACATCAACGGATTTCTCGACCTGCTCTCGGTGTATTTTGTGGGAAAGTTCGGCAAGCGCCCCATGCACTTCTTCGGCACCCTGGGCGTACTTTCCTTTCTGATCGGCTTCGCTTTTCTGGCCTACCTGAGCTGGGCCAAACTGGTGTACAAGGAGTACGGCATCGCCGACCGGCCACTGTTTTACTTCGGCATTCTGGCCCTGATCGTGGGCACACAGCTGTTCCTTACGGGGTTTATCGCCGAAATCGTCAACCGGAATTCCAGCAGCCGGAATGAGTATTTGATCGAAGAAGAACACTGACCATGCGGTACGCTTTGCTGCTCCGATCCACCTTTGCGTTGCTGGCCGGCGCCGGCGCCCTCCTGCTTTTCCGGCCGGAGTATTTCCCGGAAGAATACCAGACCCTGGCTCAATCTTTTGGCCTGCCCGTTCTGGTGTGGGCGGTCGTCCTGTTTTTTTTCGTTCTGGACAAGGAGGTGGCGCAGCACTGGCGCGCAGACGCTTTTTTCGTAAAAACAGCCGTAGCCTTTGGCGGCATAGCGCTGTTCGGCGGGGTATTCATTTTTCAATCCTGCTGGGACTGCCACCTGCTCGACCCGCAAAACTGGGTGTTGATACCCGGCGCCATCCTGATGCTGGGCGGCGTGGGCGCCATGGCTTACCTGTTCGACCGGCAGTTGGAACGCGCCCGGGGCATCGAACCGCCCAAACCTGAATTTTTAAAAACCGCCCTGACCTGGACCTTTTACCTGCTCGGCCCGGTGCTGTTCATCGCTGTTATGCCGCGTCAATATGCCAACTTACTCCAGTTTTTCTGGGGAGCGCTTACCCTCGGAACGGCGAGCCTGGTGCTGACGGTGGTGTACTCCATTTTCGTTCGAAATATCTGGTTGCAGCACATTCGCTCGTCTGAAGAGCAGCAAAACTACCAACTGGTCGTCGGCCTCATTGGCTTTATTGTTTTCCTCACTGCGCTGGGCTATTTCAACCGGCACCCGTTTGAGCCGGAAATTCGAACGGCAACGGTGCGGCTCCTGGAAAAATCGCCGCCGGATGGAAAACCCGAATTCACCTTCGCCCTCGGCGGCTCGCGGCGCAGTTTTCAGCCCCACTATGCCGAATGGAAGGCCGCCAACCCGGGCGACTCCCTGCGCCTGACCATCGTGGCAGGCGCCTTGGGTTTTGATTTTATTCAAAAATTTGAACCGATCCGGAAATGAACATCGTCCTCGTCTCTCCTGCCCACCCCCTGCGCGGCGGCATCGCTGCCTCCTCCGAGCGCCTGGCCCAGGAGCTGCAGGCGCAAGGGCACCGGGTGACGATCTACAGTTTCCGCCTGCAATACCCGGCTTTTCTTTTTCCGGGAAAAACACAGTACACCGAGGCGCCGGCGCCGGCCGGGCTGGCCATCAAAACCCGGCTGAATTCCGTCAACCCGTTCAACTGGCTGGCGGTGGGCCGTGACATTGCCCGCGAGCGCCCCGACCGCATCATCGTGCGCTTCTGGTTGCCGTTCATGGGGCCTTGCCTGGGCACGGTGCTGCGCGTAGCGCGTTGGTTTTCAAAACAAAAACCGCGCATTACGGCGCTGGTCGACAACATTGTGCCGCACGAAAAACGCTTTGGCGACCGGCTGTTTGCCCGGTATTTTGTGCGCGCCTGCGACGATTTTGTGGTCATGTCGCGGTCGGTGGGCGTGGAGATCGGGCAGTTTTTGCCGGCACGCAAACTTTTCAAATTGGACTTTTCAAATTTGACTTTTGACTTAGAAAACACCCCCGAACGCGATGTTCCTGAAAAGTCAAAAGTTCAATTTGAAAAGTCCAATTTGAAAAGTATTCATGGTCCCGAAGAAGGCATGATCCCGGTTGTCCGTTTCGCCCCCCACCCCATTTACGACATTTACGGCGAATTGCTGGAAAAAACGGCCGCCCGGCAAGCGCTCGGTTTGCCGGAAGCCGCGCCGCTGGTGCTGTTTTTCGGCTTTATCCGGCGCTACAAAGGGCTCGACCTTCTGCTCGAAGCCCTGGCGAAAATACCCGGTGTGCACGCGCTTGTCGCCGGCGAATGTTACGAGGATTGGCAGCCCTATCAGGACCTGATCGACCGGCACGACTTGGCCGGCCGCGTGCACCTGCACCTCGATTTCATCCCCGACGACCGGGTGCGACTCTACTTCTCCGCCGCCGACCTGGTGGCGCAGCCCTACCGCACGGCTACGCAAAGCGGCATTTCGCAAATCGCCTATCATTTTGAAAAACCCATGGTGGTGACGGAAGTGGGCGGCCTGCCTGAAATTGTGACCGACGGGGTGTCGGGTTATGTGGTGCCGCCCGATGCGGGGGCTTTGGCGGGGGCGTTGCGCGATTTTTTTGAAAAGGAGCGGG
>CAZVZH010000367.1:0-3105 GCA_964630705.1 uncultured Saprospiraceae bacterium
GCGCAATGTTCGCTCAACGCGCACTACAACGGTTTTTTGCATTTTATTCGAAACTTACATACTGACATACTGTTAGAAAACAAAAACCGGCTGCACAGTGCTTGTGCGGCCGGTTTACTTTTTTATGCCAGGGGCCAAGGATGTTTTATCGAATGATTATTAACCGGGAGCTGGTTTTACTTTTTTCGGTATAAAATTCAGCAAAATATACGCCCGCCGGGAAATCCTGCGTGGGCACTTGCAGGGATGTTTGCCCTGAGGGCCAGCTTTGCGCCCAAACGGTATTCCCGGATGCTCCAAGCAAGCGAACATAACCTGTGGTATTGGGGGCTTGCATACTGAAATTCAGCATTCCGCTGGCCGGATTGGGAAATACCTTGAAAACAGCTTCCTGGGCTTGGGGTGAAAGGGTAGTATTGGAACCGGTTATGCGCAGCAACTGCAAGCCATTTTGCATATCGCCGGCGATAATGGTTCCGGAGGGAAGCCAGGGGTAGTTTCCCCAGCAACCGTAATACGAGTTGTATTGGGTATTCTGCGGGTGGGTATCGTAGTAGGCCTGCAGTTTGGGTTGAAGCGGATCGCTGATATCGTAAACCAGCAAGCCGTCTTCGTATTGGGAGTCAAACAAGAGCTTGTCCTTAATGTACACATTGTGTGGTATGGCATTGGGTCCGCCGCCAGGCAACAAGGGGTGCAGAAAGGAGCCGGCCACCTCGATGTTTGCATTCGCCAGGTCCTCTAAATCAATGATTAAAATGGGCCGTCCTGCGGGTATTTCTTCCGTTGCATAAGCATACCTGCCATCCGTGCTCAACCAATTATTATGGTGATATCCACCTGTTGCCGGCAAGCTTGCCAGGGTAATGGGATTGTTCGGATTCGTAAAATCATACACAAAAAAACCGCCGTAGCCGGAAGAGGCGTAAACCGTGTCGTTGCGCACATACGAATCGTGGATATACCCGCCGGTTAAAGGAGTGCTGGCCAAAACCGTTGGAATATCTGGATTTTGACTGATGTCCAAAACTAAAAGCCCCTGGTTGGCCACATTCGTTCCGTTGAGGTAAATGCGCCCGGAAGTCGTATCCAAGGTGATGGTATGGGCGCTGTTAAACAGTGCATTACTGAAATACGTCTGGATGATTGTGTCGGGGGCATTGGTGAAATCCAAAATCATCAAGCCCTCCGTAGTGCCGTCGGAGACGCCATAAATGCGATTTTTATACGATTTGAACTCCCGCCAGACCGTGTTGCTCTTGCCCTCGAATTTTCCAATCAGCTGAGGCTGCGTCGGTGTCGTGACGTCGAACACCAGCACATGGCGCGCTCCGCCCAAAATGGCAAACTCATGGTTGTTGATCGCCATTCCCCAACAGCCGCTGTATTGAACGCGCAGGTTGTTGGGAGAGGCAATGGGCAAAGAGTCGTCATCCCAACGCGCCAACCGCATCATGTTCAGGGAGTCTTGAGCAGTGCTGGAAAGGTTGAAGCCAGTGGTCAGAAAAATGAAAACGATCAGGCGGGTGGATATGGATAAAGTACCGTTCAAAGTAAACTAATTTTGTCGCCGGGAAAGCAACCCGGGCGCGGTGAAAAGCGTCAGGCTTGAGATTTTACAGTTTATAAAACGGCCGCTAAAGTAGCATAATTATGAAACGACCTGCCGGGCGCATCGCTATTTTGCTCGTATTGAGCACTACAACACTTTTCAGCCAAAAGTACAGCAATGAGTTTTTGTCCATCGGTATCGGCGCCCAGGCCCACGGGCTGTCGGGCGCGCAAGTAGCGCACGTGAGCGACATTACTGCGGCCTATTGGAACCCTGCGGGCCTGACCGAAATTCAAGCGCCTTTTCAGGTGGGCGCTATGCATGCGGAGTGGTTTGTTGGGGTTTCCCAGTACGACTACCTGAGCTTCGGCAAATCGCTGAACCGGGAACAACAATCTTACCTGGCGTTTTCACTCATTCGATTGGGCATCGATAATATCCCGTACACCATTAATTTGGTCAACCCGGACGGCACGGTCAACTACGACAATGTCAGTTCGTTTTCTGCAGCCGACTATGCCCTCATGGCCAGTTATGCCCGGAAAATGCGCAATCCGGCCTTGTCGGTAGGCGGCTCCGTAAAAGTGATCCGCCGGGTGATCGGCGCTTTCGGCGGCGCCTGGGGTTTTGGAGCCGACCTGGGCGTGCAGTACCGCAAAGGGAAATGGATGTTCGGCGCGCAAGGCCGCGATCTGACAACGACCTTCAACGCCTGGTCGTTCAACCTGACCGAACGCGAAAAAGAAGTTTTCACGCAAACCAACAACGAGATCCCTACCAGCAGCACCGAGATTACCCGGCCCCGGCTGATTCTCGGCGCCGCCTACCGCACCAAAATCGGTGAAAAAACCACGCTGATGCCTGCACTCGATTTAGAATGGACCACCGACGGCCAGCGCAACGTCCTGATCAGCTCCAAATCCTTTAATATCGACCCCCGCCTCGGCCTGGAAGCCGATTATAATGGCTTTGTGCAACTGCGCGTCGGCGTCGGCAATTTCCAGCGGGTAAAGGATGATTTCGACCCTAATCAGGAGCGGCTTACCCTCCAACCCAATTTTGGCGTAGGCCTGCGTTTGGGAAGAGTCCAGCTGGACTACGCACTGACCGACATCGGCAATGTTTCCCAAGTGCTGTACTCGCATATTTTCTCCGTTCGGATCGATTTTAAAGAACGCAGCCGCGCTGCTGAAGGCGGCATCAGCCTTTAAGCATTTTGGGGACTGTTCAAACATGAGTCATGCGAATCAGGGGTTAAACTAGCGCAATCTAACCCTAGCGCTTGTCATGTCGGAGCGCAGCGCTCCGACATGACAAGCGTAGGGGCGATTACGGGTTAAGGAATGCCGAGAGCCTGTTTACTGAACAACTCCAACCCCTGATTCGCATGACTCATGTTTACACAGTCCCGTATTTTGCAGTAAAAAAACAACCTGAGGAGCTGAATTGCGCTCTTCAGGAATTTTTTTAGCTATTTTATTGCTTCAACTGTCATCTGGCGTATCTTTGCCTTGTCGCTCAGCCGACTTTTCTTCCTAATCCGGTTTATTTTT
>CAZVZH010000368.1:0-3073 GCA_964630705.1 uncultured Saprospiraceae bacterium
TTATAGCCAGGCGCTGGAGTACTGCAACCGCGCCGTCGAGTTTTTTGAAGGCCGGCCCTACGAGGCCCGCGTGCCCCTCCAGATTTTTTACTACCAGCAACTCATCTGCAACATTCAGCTGCGCGATTTCGAGGCGGGAAAAACCTCCGCGCAACACTGCCTCCGCCTCATGCAGGAAGGCACCTTCAACTGGTTCAAATACCGCGAACTGTACCTCCATTTGCTGCTCCACACATACCGCTACGACGAAGCGGCCGATTTGCTGGCCGGTACCCTGGAACACTCCCGGTTCGAGTTTTTACCCGAAAATTCCACCGAAATCTGGCGCATCTACGAGGCCTACATTTATTACCTGGCCAATGCCGGAAAAATGCAGTCGGTGGCCAACAAAGGCAAATTCAAACTGGCCAAGTTTATCAACGAGTTCAGCATTTTCAACAAGGACAAGAGCGGGATGAACATCTCGATCATGATCATCAAATGGCTGATTCTGTTGCAGGAACACCAGTATGGAAAGGTGCTCGACGAAGTAGAGGCCACCGAGCAATACTGCTACCGCCACCTGCGCGGGGCCAACACCAAGCGCAGCTATTATTTTGTAAAAATGCTGCTGCAGATTCCGCTGGGCCAGTTCGACCGCTCCGTCGTCGAACCCAAGGCCGAGCGTTTCCTCAAAAGCCTCCAGGAATACCCGCTTCAACTCGCCAACCAAACCTACGAAATCGAAATCCTACCCTTTGAAGACCTCTGGGAACTGGCCTTGAACGCGCTGAAGGAGCAATAATTTTTGAAAACTCCGGGTAACGATTTTGCCGACTTTTTGAATTTAAAACCTATGACAAACAGTATTGTAAGGATAAAATAATTTTATAAAGGGTAAAAATGGGCAGGTAACAAAACGCGGTTCTTTGTCAGCCGGAATGCGCCGAAGTGGGGCGTATCTTCATGCTGCATTTTTTAATCATTAATTCTGCCTGCTCATGAATAGTTGTTACCCTTTCGGGGTGGAAGGCTCTTTTCAATTGGTTTTCCTTTTGGGCGTCATCGTAGACACGACTTCCATTTGAGCCTGACATCCGGACTGATGCACGATGTAAGACATCGTTTTGCTGAGCTGCCCACTCGCCCGGGCGGCTCAGTTTTTTTTAAACTGAAAACGGTTCGGTAGATTTCTAAACAACGGGGCCCTCGCTTTTAGCGCCGCCATTTCTGATCCTGCAACCGCCCGCCGGCCCGCGTCTCGCCTTTTCGCACAGCCCCGCGTAACAAAGTCTTTTAAAAAATGGGGTTTTAATTTTCTGAAAATCAGTTGTTTAAAAAAACAGGTCTCCGGGTAAATCCTTGAGCCCGGGGTAACGAACCCCCGTTTTCCGTTTGTGATCCCCCTGACGGTTGCTCCGACTTTTGAGGTACCGTAATCGATATCCGGTTGCGCTACACTTAATCCAAATCGAATAATCGTCATGAAAAGAACTTTGACTTCCCGCCTGTTTCGCGCCTCCGGCGCCCTGCTGCTCCTTGCCAACATTATCGTGGATACCACCATGGTATAACTGACAGGGAGGACGCGCAATGATTTTAGCCAAAATAAAAACAGCCCCCCCTGGACTGCTGCTCGCGCCCCCTGTGCGGGAAGTAGAGATGGAAGTGGTGTTCGGCACGCCGAGCAAAAACTGCTCCGGGGCCGGGGTCTGCATGATCGCCGGCCGCTTTCCGGAGGGCTACCAGATTGCCTGCCCGCATGCGCCGGCCATCATTCACTTTTTGCCGGGTAACGAGCTGGTGTTCCGTTTTCGGAAAAAACACCTCAACCCGGACCTCGTCCGCCGGTATTTCAGCGCGAAACGCTTTGTGGTGGAGGAGCCTTTTCGCCTGCCTGCCCAATTGGTGGAGCAGTGGAAACTCCCCGTCCGCACCGTGCCTGCCGGCTACTACGCCGCCGAAGAGTACACTCAGGAATGGCGGCTGTATTTCAACCTGTAATCTTTAATCCGCAAGCCTAACTGCACCTCCATGAGATTTAACGATACGCTTCAAATTCAAGTAGTTCGCCCGACTCAAAGCCCTCTGTTTGCGGGGCTTTGGGTTTTGGCGTTGATCCGGCTCCGGCTGCTGCGGATGCGCCGGCAATTCGGCCGGCTACCGGCCCGGGCCGCCAGGCTTCTGCCCGGGCTGCTGCGCTGCTACCCGGAGGTCGTGGCGCGCTTCGATTTCCGACGAAGGCCCTTGGCCTTTTGCCGGGCTAACATCCGCGAAGGGCCTGATTGAGAAAAAGCGGCGGCCTAGCCTGCTGCCACACACACGCTTCACCTTCTTTAATTTTTTGACTTCCAGCTTCAAGGACTTCATCCATAACTATTCTTTTTCTCATGAAAAGCACTTCTACTTCGTGGACCAATAAAATCGCCAGGGGCATGCTCTCCCTGGCTTGTCTGGTTTCAACCGGCTCGCTCTGGAGCGCCCCGGTTTTTGAACCGAATATTTCCTCCCCAGACGGATACTACACCGGCAGCGAACTGCCGCCCTGTACCGGCGCCCCGACCCAAATCGGCGGTACCGTATTTCGCGACTACAACGCCAGCGGCGCGCAGAACGGCGCCGAGCCCGGCATCAGCGGGGTATCGGTAGCCGCCTACGACGACGACGACCTGCCGGCCAGCCCAACGGCGACGACCACCTCGGCGTCAGACGGCACCTACCTCCTCACCGGCCTCAGCGCCGGCGTCAAATACCGCCTGGAATTTACCTGGAGCGACACCAAACTCCAGCCCGGCGCAGCCGGCGGCAGCTCGGTGCAAATCGCCACAGCCGGCGCCTGCAACGTCAACCTGGGGCTAAACAACCCCAGCGAGTATTGCCAGGACAATCCAAAGATCGTACTCAACTGCTACCTCGAAGGGCCCAACGTGGCTAACTCTGGCGATGTACTCATTTCCATGAACTTCAATACGCCGGTGACGCCCGTGCAGCACGAATCGATCGGCAGCCAGATCGGCACGACCTACGGCCTGGCCACGCAGCGCGCGTCCAACTCCCTCTTCGCCGGCGCATTTATGAAACGGTTTGCCGGCTT
>CAZVZH010000369.1:0-3030 GCA_964630705.1 uncultured Saprospiraceae bacterium
CTGCTTCCGGAAAGGTGAACCCAATCGTAAATCGTAAATCGCTAAATCGTAAATCGAGCTATCCTCCCTCAAATTCGTCGCCAAAGCCCGAGTCGGGTTTACGGCCGGCGGGCTTAACGCGGGTGGCGGGCCGGTTGGGGTCGCCGCCTTCGAGCGGGAGTTGGTCGTTGTAAATATCGGGGGCGAAATCTTCTTCGTCGCCGGGCGGCAGGCTGCTGTCGAGGTACTTCGAGCAGTCGATCTCGATTTCCAGGTCGCCGGCCGGCCGTTCGAAGCGGGCATTGAAATCGTAGCCGCTGCTGCGGTCGTTTTCGAGGCGTTGGATGAAGTCGGCAAAAATCGGGCGGGCCATGCGCGAGCCCTGGCCGTCGGCCAGGCTGAGGAAGCGGATCCAGCGGTCTTCGCCGCCCACCCAGGTGCCGACGACAAGGCGGGGCGTAACGCCCATAAACCAGCCGTCGGTGTAGTCGTTGGTAGTGCCAGTTTTGCCGCCCACTTCGCTTTTAAGTTTGTTGATGCCCGGCGCGCCGCCAAGGTTGTACTTGAGCATGTCGACCATCACGTAGTTGACATTGGCAGGCAGGGCGGGGTGTTCTTCGGGTTGGGAGCGGTAGATGAGGCGGCCGTAGCGGTCTTCGATTTTACGGATGACGAAGGGCCGGGTGTAGGTGCCTTTATTGGCAAAAGTGGCGTAGGCGGCCGTCATTTCCCAAACGGTGAGGTCGGCGGCGCCCAGGCAGATCGAGGGCTGTTTGGGGATGCGGTAGTCGCCGTCGGGTCGGCGGGCGCTGGAGTCGATGCCCATGTTGTTGAGCAGGCCGCGCACGAGTTCGGGGCTGCCCATTTGTTTCATCAAAAATGCGCTGACGGAGTTGACGGAGCCTTTGAGCGCCTGCTTGAGCGTGAGCAGCTGGCCGGAATAACTGCCCGTGGAGTTCTTGGGCGTCCAGTCGGCAATAGTGGTGAAATTCTGGTAGCGGGCCGGGATGGTCACGGCCAGGTCGTACACCTGGTAGCAAGGGCTGATGCGTTGCTGGGCGATAGCCGTGGCGTATACGAAGGGTTTAAAGGTGGAGCCCACCTGGCGCATGGTGCGCACGTGGTCGAATTTGAAATATTTAAAATTGATGCCCCCGACCCAGGCTTTGACCTCGCTGGTTGTAGGATCGACGGCCATCATGCCCGTTTGCAAAAACATGCGGTGGTACCGCAGGCTGTCGTAGGGCGACATGAGGGTGTCTTTTTCGTGCTGGGGGGCGTCCCAACTGAATACTTTCATAGGCACCTTGACGCGGAAAATGCGCAGGATTTCCTTTTGCAGCGCTGCCCAGTCGCGTTTGATGCGGGGCCAGTCGGCGCTGCTCATGATTTGGCGGTAGGCGGCGGCTTGCTCCGGGCTGATCCAGTTTTTGGCGACGAAGGTGGTGATGGTTTTGCCGTCTTTTTCGTCGGCGAGCATGCGCTGGATGTCGGCGTCGGCGAGTTCGAACTCGTATTGTTCCTGGATGCGGTCGCTGTGCTCGCCGAGGTATTTGGGCCGGAGCTGCTCGTAGCGTTCGCCAGAGCGGATGAGTTTCCAGAGTTCTTCCTGACGCTGTTCGATCTCGGCGGGGGTGGTTTCGCGGCCGCGGTAGGTCCAGGGGTCGCGGCCGCGCCAAACCTGGAAAAAGCGGTTTTGAGTTTTTTGCATATGCGCCTCCATGGCGGCCTCGGCGTGTTTTTGGAAAGCCGGGTCGATGGTGGTGTAAATGCGTAGGCCATCGCGGTAGATGTCGTATTTGCTCCCGTCGGATTTGCGGGCTTCGGGGGTTTCAAGAATGTCGTAAATATCTTTTTTAAGCTCGGCACAGAGATAAGGGGCGGTATCGTCGGAGAAGGTGACGCGTTTGAAACGGCTCATGTCGAGCGGCAGCACTTTGAGGCTGTCGTACTGGGCTTCGGTGAGGTAGTTGTTTTGCCACATCTGGTAGAGCACAACCATGCGGCGGCGGATACAGCGCTCGGGGTAGGTGTTGGGGTTGTAGCGCGAAGGGTTTTGCAGCATGCCCACCAGGGTGGCGGCTTCCTCGATTTTGAGTTTGTCCTGCGTAGTGCCGAAGTAAACTTCGGCGGCGGCGCGAATGCCATAGGCGTTGTTGACAAACTCCACCTGGTTGAGGTACATGGCGATGATCTCTTCCTTGGTATAGCTTTTTTCAATTTTAATGGCCGTGATCCATTCGCGGAGTTTGATGTAAATGAGGGTAAAGGTTTTTTCCAGCCGGCCCATGTCCTTGAAATTCCGGTTGGAATACAGGTTTTTGGCCAGCTGCTGGGTGATGGTGGAGCCGCCGCCGGCGCTTTGGTCGCGCAGCAAAATCGTGCGCACCACCACGCGGGCCACGGCGATAGCATCGATGCCGCTGTGCTCGCGGAAGCGCTCGTCTTCGGTGGCGATGAGCGCCTGCACGAGGTGCGGACTCAGGTCTTCGTAGCCCACCGGCACGCGGTTTTCGATAAAATAGCGTCCGAGCACTTCGGCATTGTTGCCGAGTACTTCACTGGCCAGGGCGGAGTTGGGGTTTTCCAGTTCGCGAAAGGAAGGGATAGCCGAAAAGTTGATGACCAAAAACAACAGCAAAACAGCGCCAATACTCAGCGTAGACAGGCGCCAGGCCCAACGGATAATTTTTTGGTACAGGGGCATGCGCTTTTGCTGGAGCGCCGCTTTGATGGAGATCAACTGTTGCGGTTCGGTCATGGTTGCGGTGTTGGAACTTGGGAAACGGTCACTTGAACCACAATTTCTATTTTAAACACACAGGCACATAAGACACATAGGTTTCAACCTTTTAAACATCAAAAAACCTATGTGCCTATGTACTTAATATTTAAAGTTGTGGTGGTATTCTTCATGCATTTGCCGTACAAAAGTAGGGAAAATTACCAGCTCCGAATAGTTTCCGCTTGTAGGTGTGGCACCAAACCGGCCCCCCAAATTTTAGAAAAAAAAAGGGGGCGCGGTTGGTCCAAACCACGGCCAAAAACGAC
>CAZVZH010000370.1:0-3027 GCA_964630705.1 uncultured Saprospiraceae bacterium
CTGGCAGCGCGACGGTACGCTGCTGAGCCAGTTGCAGCCTGCCGACGCGCCATCCGATTCTGCCGGGTTCACCGCTACGGTGCATGCCGTGGAATTTGAGCCGGGCGGACAGGCGGTTTGGGCTGCCGGGCAAGACGGCCGGGTGAAAAAAGTTGATCTCGAAGGGCGGGTGCTGACCGGTTTTGCCGCGCACCAGGCCGCCGTTTGGGATATGGCGTTGGCGCCCGACGGCCGCTGGCTGGTCACCGCTTCCAGCGACAGCACCGCTGCTGTTTGGAGTGCCGGCGGCGTTCGGCTCCACCAACTCTGCGGCCACCGCGACGCCGTGCGTACGGCAGCCATCTCGCCCGATGGCCGCTGGATTGCCACCGGTAGCAACGACGGCACCGCCCGGCTTTGGACCGCCGGCGGGCAACTCCAGCAGGTATTTGACCTGGGCGGCGCCAAGGTCAACGCCTCGGCTTTTTCGCCCGACAGCCGTCAACTCCTATTGGGTTGCGGCGATAATACCGCCAAACTCTTCAGCCTCGACGGCCGGCTGGCAGCCATTTACGGCGGTCACACTGCCGAGATCACCGAAGTGGCCTTTTCGCCTGACGGCAAACAAGTGCTCACCGCTTCCAACGACCACACCGCCAAACTTTGGCAGCGCTCGGGCGAGGAAGTGTTGCGGTTGGTGGGCCACACCGAGCGCGTAGGCGCCCTGGCTGTTTCGGCCGACGGCAACTGGGTGGCTACGGGTTCGTTCGATTACACGGCTAAAATCTGGAACCTGCCCTTCAACCTCAACAACAAAGCCGCCCGGCACAAAGGGCCGGTGACTAAAGTGGCTGTGTCGCCCAATGGCCGGTTCGTGCTTTCCGGCAGCGAAGACAATACGGCCAAACTCTGGAACCTCGACGACGGCGCCTTGAAGTGCGAACTATCCGGCCACCGGAAAGAAATCCCGCAAGTCGGATTTGCCCCTGCCGGCGACCGGTTTTTTACTACCTCGCTCGACGGCACCGTCCGCATTTGGGACACCAGCGGGGTACTGCACCTAACGCTGAATCAGTTTCCCGGAAGGGTGGTCGCCGCCGATTTTTCCCCAGCCGACGACGGCGCGCTGGTGGCAACCTGCGGGCCGGAAATTTTCCTGATCGACCGCGCCGGGCAAACTACGCGCCGCTGGAAGGCCCATTCCAGCGCTATCAGCCGGGCGGCGTTTTCACCCGACGGCCAGCGGGTGCTCAGCGCAGGCCAAGACGAGTGGGTAAAAATCTGGTCGCTTGAAGGTATTTTGCTCGACAGCCTGCCGATCCTCCCTCCGGTGAACTGGGCTGGATTTTCACCCGACGGCCAATACGTGGTTACTTCCGCCAGGGAGCGCCCCATTCGGGAGTGGAAGAACTCACTCAGTGCGCCCCGGCAATATGTGGGCCACCTGGACGTCAGTTTTTTTGTCGGTTATTCGCCCGACGGCCGTTTTCTGGTAAGTTGCAACTGGGACAAAACCGCGCGCATCTGGGATCGGCAGACGGGCGCCGTTGTGCAAGTATTTCCGCACCCCGATGGCGTTAATGGCGCCGCATTTACACCCGATGGCCGGCTGCTGGTGACGGCCTGCCGCGACAAGTTTGTGCGGGTGTGGGATCGATCGAACGGCCGTTTGCTACGGGTATTTGGCGACGACCCCGATGTGGGCCGATTCCTGGAATCGGAACACATTGCCGCACTCGAAACCATCCCGTTTTCCTTCGAACGCTACGGCATTGCCTCCGACATGGCGGCGTCGATTTACGGCGACCAGCCCGAACTTCTGCGCTCCATGGGCCAACGTTACCTCGAGCAGGCCAACAACCGGCTGCACGATCTGGCTGCCGGGCAGGAGGCTTCTGACAAAGCCGAATTTTATTTCAACCGGGCCGCTCGCCTGCAGGGCGCGGCCGCCCGGGCCGTGAGTGATTCGCTGCTGGCCGAAGTGTACCTGTTTCGGGCCAACCTCTACCTCTCCAACGGGAAATACACCGACATGCTGCAAGCGGCCGAGCGCGGCATCGGTTACCGGTCGCTGCCCATGCTGCAGGTGTACAAAACCTTTGGTCTTTTGCTGAGCAACCGTTTCGATAAGGCTAAAAACCTGGCGCTCGAGTTGTGCAAAGACAGCACGACCGCTGTGCCGCCCTACTACGAGTCGTACCGGCAGGCGCTCAGTGAAGAGCAATTTTACTACGAGAGCGAGCTGGGTATTCAGCACCCGGATTGGGTTCGGCTGATGGGAGTGATTGATGCCGGAAGGTAAAAACGGAGTGTAATTAAAATTTCGACGGTGTCAATAGGTGTGTGACGCCCCGATTCGTGAAAGGCTTACTCCAAAGTGAGCCTTTCACGAATCGGGACCAGTCCGGAAGAAAATAACCCAAGCCGCATCCATCCCGCGCTGTATCTTCGTTTTACCAAACCCAGTTCCCCTTCGATGATGAAACGTTACCTCCTCCCCCTGCTCTGCGCTGCCCTGCTCCCTGCCGCTGCCGCCGCGCAAACCCGCCTGTTCGTCCGCCACGCCTGCGCCGTCGACAATGCCGAGATGAACCAGAGCCACTACGTGTTCGACCCGTCCAACGAAGCCCAGCAGATCATTTCGGCCATCATGAATGCCAATATCCTCGACCCGAACTTCATCATCCGGTCGGGCGACGTGGCCAATGCCCTGGCCACCTTCGAAAACGGCCAGCGCTATATCATTTACAACACAGCCTACATCGAGCGGATCAAGTCCAGCGCCGGTACCGACTGGGCTGCCTTTTTTGTGTTCGCCCATGAGATCGGCCACCACCTCAACAACCACCGCTTCGACCTGAGCGACGAAGGCGCCCGCAAGGAGCAGGAACTCCGCGCCGACGTGTTCGCCGGAGGCATGCTCTACCGCCTGGGCGCCAGCCTGGACGAGGCCCAGCGCGGGGTGGAAGCCGTGTGTAAAGAGCGGGAAACGGCTACCCACCCGCCGCGCCGGGCGCGTTTGGAGGCCGTGGCGAATGGGTGGCGGCG
>CAZVZH010000371.1:0-3004 GCA_964630705.1 uncultured Saprospiraceae bacterium
CTTTCGTGCCACACCTACGCGCTTGATTTATACTTCGATAGTGTGTACGTAAAAAATATCATGTAAGTTTGGAAGGCTAAATACCCACATTGAAAACAATTTAAAAATCCCGCCTTATGCGCCAAATGCTCCTTTTTTTCCTGCTCACCCCTTTCCTGCTGCGCGCTCAGAGCAGCGGGCCGATGTTAATGTTGAATACCACCAATCATTCCGGCGTCATCAACCGGATCGATTGCGACGCCCGGGGGCGTTATTTGATCACCGCGAGCCGCGATAAAACGGCCAAAATCTGGGACCTCAATTCCGGCAACCTGATCCGCACCTTGCGACCGCCCATCGACCAGGGCGACGATGGCATGTTGTATGCCGGCGCGCTCTCGCCCGACGGCCGTTTTGCGGCGGTCGGCGGTTGGAGCAAAGATAACGACGTGTATGTGTTTGATGTGGCCTCGGGGCGCCTGTTGAAGCGCATTACGAACCTGCCCAATGTGATCAACGACCTCGAGTATTCGCCCGACGGGCGATACCTGGCTGCCGTGTTGGGCGGCTCCAACGGTTTGTACGTGTGGCGCGCCAGCGATTACAGCTTGCAAGCCAAAGACAACGACTACGACGCCCGCACCTACAATCTGGCTTTCGATGCCTGGGGGCGCCTGGCCACGGTTTGTTACGACGGCTACATCCGGGTGTACCAGTCTAATTTTTCATTAGAAAAAAAGGCCCGAACCACCGCGGGCAAACGCCCATTCTCCTTAGACTTTTCCCCCGATGGCCGCAAAATAGCCGTGGGCTACAACGACAGCCCCACCATTCAGGTGCTCGACGCTTCTACCTTGAGTGTCTTGTATGCCCCCGATATTACCGGCGCCTCTACCCTGGACGACCGCGTGGAGATGGTCGCTTTTTCCAGCGACGGGTCCAGTTTGGCTGCCGGCTATGCCAACGACATCAAGATCGGGTCGCAATACTGGCGGCAAATCCGGGTTTGGACGCAGGCCGGGAAAGGCGCCTACACCGATCATCCGGCAGGTCTGGATGGTATTTCCGATATCAAAGCCTTGCCCAACGGCAATTTTTTGTACAGCAGTTACCAGCCCGATTGGGGGATTATCGATCCGGTAGCCAAAAACCGGAGCTTGTATGTCGGCCCTGAAACCAGCAGCTTCCGTGCAACCGACCGCTCGCATTTCCGCCTGGGGGCGGGCGGCAACGAAATCGGCATTACCCCTTTCGGATTTTCCCCGGTCAGTTTTTCTTTGAAAGGCCGGCGGCTCAGCCAGACCAGCTCCAACCAACCCGCATCCGTGTCGAGCCGAAACGGCATTACCGTCACCAGCTGGGATACCGGCGTGCCGGCTATCAACAACAAGACGGTCGGTTTTTTCAAAGAATTTGAAGATTGCCAAAGCGTCGACATCGCCAACGGCGGCCAGGGTATCGTGCTAGGCACCAATTGGAACATCCGCTGCACCGATGCTTCGGGCGCCCAGAAATGGGAAAACTCCATCCAGAGCACCGCCTGGTGCGTCAACATCGACGAGTACAACCTCGTCGTCGGCGTCGCCCACGGCGACGGCACCATCCGCTGGTACCGCATCAGCGACGGCAAACACCTGCTCTCCCTTTACCTGCACCCCGACAACCAGCGCTGGGTGCTGTGGACGCCCTCGGGCTACTACGACGCCGCCCCCGGCGCCGAAGACCTCATCGGCTGGCACGTCAACAACGGGCCCGACAAAGCGGCCGACTATTTCCCCGCCTCCCGCTTCCGCGACACCTACTACCGCCCCGACGTGATCGACCTCGTGCTCGAAACCCTCGACGAAACCGAAGCCCTGCGCCAGGCCAACCTCAACCGGCCCAGCAGCGGCACCGCCACCCGCCGAGCAGTTACGGAAGAACTGCCGCCGGTAGTGCGCATCACCAGCCCGGTTTCGGGCGCCGAGGTCGGCAACACACAAGTGAGCCTCGAATACACCGTCGAATCGGCCAACGGCGAGCCGGTCACCGGCGTACGCGTGCAAATCGACGGCCGGCCCATCTCCCGCGAACGCGGCCTCAGGCCTGGCGCCCGCCAACAAGTCACCGTGACCATCCCCGCCGCCGACTGTGCCGTTTCGATCATCGCCGAAAACCGCTTCGGCGCCAGCGAAGCCGCCACGGTGCGCCTGCGCTGGGCCGGCGCCAAACCCGCTGCGCCGACGACCACCGGCATCGACATCCGACCCCGGCTGTACGTGCTGGCTATCGGCGTGAGCAACTACAGCCACAGCGACGTGAACGACCTCGACTTCGCCGCCAAAGACGCCTCCGATTTTGCCGCCGTGGTTAAAAAACAAGGCGGCCCCGGACAGCTGTACCAAAACGTGGAGGTAAAACTGCTCCTCGACCCGCAAGCCACCAAAGACAACATCCTCGATGGCCTCGAATGGCTGCAACGCCAAACGACCAGCCGCGACGTGGCCATGCTCTTTTTCGCCGGCCACGGCATCGACGACAACTCGGGCAACTTTTTCTTCCTGCCCGTCGGCGCCGACCCCAACAGCCTGCGCCGAACCGGCCTGCTGCACGCCGATGTGCAAAGCACGGTGGCCTCCATCGCCGGAAAAATCGTGGTGTTTATGGACGCCTGCCACTCGGGCAGCCTGATGCGCTCTATTGCCCGGCGCGACTTGCCGCCCGACATAGGCGGCATCGTCAACGAGCTGGTAGCCGCTGAAAACGGCGCCGTGGTGTTTTCCTCCGCCACCACCCGCCAGTACGCCCTCGAAGATCCCGCCTGGAACAACGGCGCGTTTACCAAAGCCCTGGTGGAAGGCTTGTCGGGCAAAGCCCGGACGGGCAGCGACGGGAAGATCACCACCAAAACACTGGATGCCTACCTGTCGGAACGGGTGAAAGCACTGACGCGGGGCGCGCAGTCGCCGACGACGGTGTGGCCGCCGAATGTACCGGATTTCCCAATTGCGATTTTCCGGTAGGGGCGACCCTTGCGGTCGCCCTC
>CAZVZH010000372.1:0-2970 GCA_964630705.1 uncultured Saprospiraceae bacterium
TGATCCAAGCCCGCTCGTCCGCCCCAACATTCAAAACCTCCAACCTTACTCCAGCGCCCGCGACGAGTTCGCCGGAACGGCCGGTATTTTTTTGGATGCCAACGAAAACCCTTTCGGCAGGCTCAACCGCTACCCCGACCCGCACCAGCAGGCGCTCAAAAACCGGCTGGCCGCGCTCAAACAAGTGCCGGCCGATCAAATTTTTATCGGCAACGGCAGCGACGAAGTGCTCGACCTCTGCTTCCGGGTATTTTGCACCCCGACCGCCGACCGCGCCCTCACTTTCAGCCCCAGCTACGGTATGTATGCGGTGTTGGCCGGCCTCAACGATGTAGCGCTTACCCAACTGCCGTTGGGGCCCGGATTTCAAATAGACTGGCCCGCGATGGAGCCGCAGCTCGCCGATCCACGTTTAAAAATCGTGTTGCTGTGTTCGCCCAACAACCCCACCGGCAACTGCATCGACGGCATCGAGCGCCTGCTGGAGCGTTTCGGAGGCATTGTGGTCGTCGACGAGGCTTACATCGACTTTGCCCGCCGGCCTTCCTGTGCCAGCTGGATCGAACGTTTCCCGAGGCTTATCGTCGTGCAAACCTTGAGCAAGGCCTGGGGTCTGGCAGCCGCGCGGGTAGGCCTGGCCATCGCTCATCCGGCGATCATCCGTTTGCTCGACCGGGCCAAACCGCCGTACAACGTCAGCGCGCTCAACCAGCAGGCCGCCTTACAGGCCTTGGAACGCCCCGAAACCTTCGAACAACAAATAAAAATCCTGCTCCAACAACGCGCCTGGCTGGAACAACAATTGCGCGCACTGCCAATGGTGCGCCGGGTATACCCCTCCGAGGCTAATTTCCTGTTGGTGGAAGTTGACGACGCCGATGCCGTGTATGCCGCCCTGCTCGACCGCCGACTCGTTGTGCGCAACCGCCACAGCCAAATCAGCAACTGCCTGCGCATCACCGTCGGCACTCCGGAAGAAAACCTCGAACTCATCCGCGTTTTACACACCTGCTCTGCATGAAAAAAGTATTGTTTATCGACCGCGACGGCACACTCATAATCGAGCCGCCCGACAACTTTCAGGTCGACAGCCTGGAAAAACTCGAGTTTTATCCCGAGGTGTTCCAGTACCTGTCGCGCATTGCCCAAATGCTCGACTACGAGCTGGTGCTGGTGACCAATCAGGACGGCCTGGGCACGCCTGCTTTCCCGGAAACCAGCTTCTGGCCGGCCCACAATAAAATGCTGCGCGCCTTTGAAAAAGAGGGGGTCCGCTTTTCGGAGGTCCTGATCGATCGCAGTTTCCCCCATGAAAATGCCCCGACGCGAAAACCCGGTACGGGTATGCTCACCCACTACTTGCGCGGCGGGTATGATGTGAAAAACTCCTTCGTTATCGGCGACCGGCACACCGACGTGGAGCTGGCCGGCAACCTGGGTTGCGGGGCTATTTTTTTAGGCCCGTCGCCCGCCAAAGGCGCCGCACTCTGCACCACCCGGTGGGCCGATATCTGGGCATTTTTATCTGCCCAACCCCGCACCACCACCGTGCGGCGCCAAACCGCGGAAACCGACATAGCCATCCGCCTCAACCTCGACGGCGCCGGCCGGAGCGCTATCGATACCGGTCTGGGTTTTTTCAACCACCTGCTCGAACAAATAGCGCGCCACGGCCAGATCAATCTGGACGTTCAAGTGCGCGGCGATTTGCACGTCGACGAGCACCACAGTATAGAAGATACCGCGCTGGCACTAGGCGAAGCCTTCCACCAGGCGCTGGGCAGCAAAAAGGGCATCGAACGCTATGGTTTTTTGTTGCCGATGGACGATTGCCTGGCGCAAGTAGCCATCGATTTTGGCGGCAGGCCCTGGTTGGTTTGGGAGGCGTCGTTTCACCGGGAAAAGATCGGGGAGATGCCAACCGAGATGTTTCCCCATTTTTTCAAATCGTTCAGCGACGCCGCCCGTTGCAACCTGCACATCCGGGCAGAGGGGACGAACGAACACCACAAGATCGAAGCCATATTTAAAGCCTTTGCCCGGGCGGTGCGCATGGCCATCGGGAAAACCGGCTCAACCAACATCCCCAGCACAAAAGGAATATTATGATCGCCATCGTTCGCTACAATGCCGGCAACGTCGCCTCCGTCGTCAATGCCTTGCACCGTTTGGGGCAGCCCTGCGTCGTCACCGACGATCCCGCGGCCTTGCAAGCGGCGGAGAAAGTTATTTTTCCGGGCGTGGGCGCTGCCGGCCCGGCCATGCAATACCTGCGCGAGCGGCAGCTCGATATCGTGTTGGCCGGCCTGCGCCAGCCGGTACTGGGCATCTGCCTGGGATTGCAGCTGCTGTGCCGGCACTCCGAGGAAGACGACACGCCTTGCCTGGGCATTTTCGACGCCGAGGTCCGGAAATTTCCGGCCGGAGCGCCGGTGCCGCACATGGGCTGGAACAATTTGTACGACGGTTCCGGGCCTTTGTTGGCCGGACTCACCGAGGCGGAAGACCTTTATTTTGTCCACAGTTTTTACGCCACCACCGGCCCACATACGGCTGCCCGCTGCGACTACCTGTTGCCGTTCAGCGCCGTTTTGCAAAAAGAAAATTTTTTCGCCACCCAGTTTCACCCCGAAAAGTCGGCCGGCGCCGGGGTAAAAATTTTAAAAAACTTTCTTGCGCTATGAACATCATCCCAGCTATAGACTTGATCGACGGCAAATGCGTACGGCTGCGCCAGGGTGATTTTAATACCCAAAAAATGTACAACGAAAACCCGCTGGAGCTGGCCCGTCAGTTTGAAGACCACGGCCTGCGTTACCTGCACCTGGTGGACCTCGACGGCGCGCGCGCGCAACGGCTGGTCAACTACCGCGTACTGGAAACCATCGCCGCCAAAACCCGGCTGCACATCGATGTTGGTGGCGGCATCCGCTCCGACGACGATGCCCGGATCGCCTTCGAGTGCGGCGC
>CAZVZH010000373.1:0-2963 GCA_964630705.1 uncultured Saprospiraceae bacterium
CCGGAAACATACGAACCCAGTTCGGAAGCCAGGAACACGCAGGCGTTGGCCACTTCGGCGCCGGTGCCCAGGCGTTTCATCGGAATGGCGCTGAGGTAGCCTTCGCGGGTTTTTTCATCGAGCACGGCGGTCATTTCCGTTTCGATAAAACCGGGCGCGATGGCGTTGCAGCGGATGCCGCGCGAACCGTATTCTTTGGCAATAGATTTGGAAAAGGCGATAATGCCCGCCTTGGACGCCGCGTAGTTGGATTGGCCGGCCTGGCCGAAAATGCCGACCACCGAGCTCATGTTGATGATGCTGCCGCCGGAGCGGATCATGGGTTTGAGGCAGTGTTTGGTGAGGTTGAACACCGACTTGAGGTTGGTTTGCATCACTTCGTCCCACTGTTGTTCGGTCATGCGCAGGAGCAGAGTATCGCGGGTGATGCCGGCGTTGTTGATGAGGATGTCGATTTTCCCGAAATCCTGGAGTACAGCGGCCACCAGCGCTTCAGCCTGGGCGTAGTCGCCGGCGTCGCTCTGGTAGGCGCGCGCGGAAGCGCCGAGTTCGGCGGCCAGTTGGTTGGCCCGTTCGGCCGAGCCGGGCGATACGTAGGTGAAAGCGACCTGAGCCCCTTGTTCAGCGAAGGTGCGCACCAGGGATTCACCGATGCCGCGCGAGCCGCCGGTGATGAGCGCTACTTTTCCGTCGAGCAGTTTCATCGAAAGTTGGAGAAATTAATGGTGGAAAAATGCTGGCACTTTGGAACCATGCGGGCAAAGGTCGGAAAGTCAAAATGTAAAATGTAAAATTTAAAGGGCAAAAGGTACTTCCCACGCTGCGCTGACCCGTCTGCTGCCTTTTTTAAAGTTCGACCAGGTAGAACAAAATATGCTTCGCTTGGGCCTTCGGCCAGCTCGAACTACCTTTTGCCCTTTAAATTTTACATTTTGACTTTTGACTTTCCATGGATGCTTACGCTGCTTTGCGCGTGCCCGATTTTCGGCGCTACCTGGCCATGCGCCTGAGTACGACGCTGGCGATTCAGATCATGTCGGTATCGGTCGGCTATTACGTGTACGAACTGACCTCCGACCCGCTCATGCTGGGTTTGATCGGCCTGACGGAGGCCTTGCCGGCCATCGCGATCAGTCTGTGGGCGGGGCATCTGGCCGACAAGTACAAGCGGCGCAACATCCTGGCCGGCTGTCTGGGCCTGATGGTGGTTTGCACCTCCGGGTTGGTGGCGCTGGCGCTGAACGAGGCGCGGCTGCCACAGGGCTTTTTGCTCGGCGGCATTTTCACCGTCATTTTTTTCACGGGGGTGGCGCGCGGTTTTTTCAGTCCGACCAACTTTGCTTTCCTGCCCCAGCTCGTCGACAAAAAAACCTTGCCCAACGCCATCACCTGGAACAGCAGCAGCTGGCAGGCAGCCAGCATCACGGGCCTGAGCCTGGGCGGGTTATTGTACGGTTTTGCGGGGGTGCGCTGGGCCTTCGGGGCAATGGCTTTGCTCACGGTGGCGGCTTTGTTTTTCCTGCTGGGCATTCAGCCGCGCCCGGCGCCGGTGACGGATACCCGGGCGCCAGCGCTGGTGCGTATCCGCGAGGGTTTGCGTTTCGTGTTTGGCAATCAGCTGATTTTGGCGGCCATTGCGCTGGATTTGTTCGCCGTGTTGTTTGGCGGGGCGGTGGCGCTGCTGCCGGTATACGCCAAGGATATTTTGCAGGTAGGGCCCGAGGGTTTGGGGATTTTGCGGACGGCCATGTCGCTGGGGGCTATTCCCACGGGGATTGCGCTGGCCTACCGGAGTCCGGGCCGGCAGGCGGGCCGGGTGATGCTGGCTTGTGTGGCGGGTTATGGTTTGTGCATCATCGGATTCGGCTTGTCGCGGGTGTTTTGGTTGTCGTTCGCATTTTTGTTTTTCGCTGGCGTATTCGACGAGCTCAGCGTGTTCATCCGGGCTTCCCTGATCCAGCACCTGACCCCGGATGCGCTCAAGGGCCGGGTGTCGTCGGTCAATTCCATTTTTATTACCTCCTCGAACGAGCTGGGCGCTTTCGAGAGCGGCCTGACCGCCAAACTGATGGGCACGGTACCCGCCGTGGTGTTCGGTGGCGCGATGACCCTGGCGGTGGTAGCAGTAGCCTGGTGGAAGGCGCCGAAGTTGCGGGCGCTGGATTATGGGGCGCTGTTGCGGGAGTCCCGGGCCGGAGAATAGAATATTCCGCTTAAAATAGTTACGCTCCGGAGAAATTAGCCGATCTTTGTACCCATCTGGGGTCCCGTCCTTTCCAACGCCACAAGGTTTTTCAATTGCAGTTGTTGGTTTTCCGGCAACTCGAGTATGCCTTCGCCTGAATCCGCTGCACCGGACAGGGCTTTCTCACTTATAAAAATATTACATGGCCAAATCGCAAGATTCTTACAACAAAAAAGAAAAAGAAAAAAAACGCCGGAAAAAGAACCAGGAAAAACTGGAGCGCCGGGAACAACGCAAAGCAGAAAAAGCAGCCAGCGGCCCCAAATCGCTGGAAGACATGTTTTCCTATGTCGATGAAAACGGCAACCTGAGCTCTACTCCGCCCGACCCCGCCAAACGGAAAGTCATCAAGGCCGAGGATATCATCTTAGGCGCGCCACCCAAAGACGACACGCCGGAGGAGACCGTCCGCCAGGGCCGCGTCAAATTTTTCAACGAAGAAAAAGGCTACGGCTTCATCATCGACGCCAAAACCGAAGAAAGCATTTTTGTGCACATCAACAGCCTGCAAGGCCCGTTGCGCGAAAACGACCGGGTTAGTTTTGAGGTGGAGCGCGGGCCTAAGGGCTTGAATGCGTTTAATGTGGTGGTGTTGGGTTGAGGTTTCCGGCTGGCTGCGGAGTTGTTCGAGCGAGCATTTGTTACCGCCCCAACACCCGCCGTTTCCACTCCAACACCTCCTCCCAATGCAGCCAAACCACTCCCGCGCAAGCCACAA
>CAZVZH010000374.1:0-2960 GCA_964630705.1 uncultured Saprospiraceae bacterium
TTTGATTCCAGCGAAGGAATGTGTAGTGGCTTTTAGTTCGCCAACATCCCTGCGCCTGAGGGCAAAAAATTCCGCATTCCGCATTCCGTACTCCGCATTCCTCACACTTGCACCGTTTTCCACTTCCCGCGCCGAAACACCCAAATGGCCAATACCGCCAGAATCGACTCGGCAATAACAATGCTGTAATACACGCCGGCTTGCCCCCAGCCGAGGTAGAGCGCGAGGCAATAACCCAGGGGCATTTCAATCAGCCAAAAGCAGATAAAATTCAGGATCGTGGGCGTGCGGGTATCGCCCGCGCCGTTGAGCGCCTGCGACAGAATCATGCCGTATCCGTAAAACACATAACCCGCGGCCATAATCCGCAGCGCCATAGAACCCGCCTTGAGTGCTTCCACATCGTCGGTGAACAGGCTAATGAAAAACGGCGCCCCGCTCAGGTAAACGACGCCGACCACGCCCATAAACACCATATTAAAAAATGCCGCCCGCCAGGCCGATTGCTCCGCGCGTTCGGGGTGGCCGGCGCCCAGGTTTTGCCCCACCAGCGTGGCAGCGGCATTGGCCATGCCCCAGGCCGGCAAAATGGTGAAAATCATGATCCGGATGGCGATGGTATAGCCGGCCGTCACTTCCTTGCTGATCTGGCCTAAAATGTAGATCATAAAAATCCAGCTGGCCGAAGCGATCAAAAACTGTCCCGTGCTACCCGAGCCGATGATGAGCAGGCGGCGGATCAAATCCCAGCGCGGCCGCAAATACCGCCAGTGCAATTTCAAAATCCGGCCGACGCGAAACAAATGCCAGAGCTGGTAGGCCACGCCGGTAGAGCGCCCGATGGTAGTGGCGATTCCGGCCCCCACGACGCCCATTTCCGGGAAAGGGCCAATGCCGAAAATCAGCAGCGGATCGAGTACAATGTTTACCCCGTTGGCGATCCACAAGGCGCGCATGGCGGTGGCTGCATCGCCGGCGCCGCGGAAGATGCCGTTGAGCATCCACAGCAACAAAATCGGCAGATTGGCCGTCAGCATCAGGCGCGTGTACGGATACCCGCTGGCCGCCACACTACTGTCGCGCGCCATCAGCAATAAAATATCCTCGGCGAAGAAATACCCGGGTACGGCGATCAGCACGGAAAGGATCAGCGCAATCACGATAGTCTGCGCCCCGGCGACGCTGGCCGCCCGGTACCGGCCTTCGCCCACCCGCCTGGCCACCACCGCTGTAACCGCCGCACTCAGGCCGATCGCCATCGAATAGGTCAGGGTGAGCACCGCCTCCGTCAGGCCTACCGTGGCCACGGCTTCCACGCCTACACGAGCTACAAAAAAAGCGTCGACCACGGCAAACAGCGACTCCATCGCCATTTCCAAAATCATCGGGATCGACAACAAGACAATCGCCCGGTCGATACTGCCCGTGGTAAAATGTTGCTCCTCGCCGTTAACGGCCTGGCGCAGGGTGCGGCGCCAGCGCTGCCAGCGGTTTTCGGTTGTTGCTTTTATGGACATGGTAGCTGTTCAGTCGTTTCGTTTGGGCGCGCCCAATACGCCGGCGGCGGCAAGGTCGGAATAAAACCCTGGCCCGTGGAACAAAGTTCCCGCCCCCGACCAACTTAGTCAGCGTAACTTTGTTTGGCCAAAGGTTGCTTGGACCCGGCGTTATGGCCCAACTATATTCCCGAAACCAGCAACAAGTAACCAGCAACAAGTAACTGTAAAATGCAAAAAATAGAAGAACTGCTCCACCGCGCCCTCCGGCTCGAATGGCTGACACCCGAAGAAGGCGTTTTTTTGTTAGAACAAGCCACTACCACCGAGCTGATGTACGTGGGCAACCAGTTGCGCCAACACCACGTGCCGGGCAACACCGTCACCTGGATCATCGACCGCAACTCGAACACCACCAACGTGTGTATCGCCAACTGCAAGTTTTGCAACTTCTACCGCCGCCCCGGGCACGCCGAATCGTACATCACTACGATCGAGGAGTACAAGCAAAAAATTGAAGAAACCTTCGCTCTCGGCGGCGAGCAACTGCTCCTCCAGGGCGGCCACCACCCTGAGCTGGGTTTGCAGTTTTACGCCGATTTGTTCCGCCAGCTCAAACAATTGTACCCCCGGCTCAAACTCCACGCCCTGGGGCCGCCCGAAATCGCCCACGTGAGCAAACTCGAAGGGAAAAGCCACTACGAAGTGCTCAAAACCCTGAAAGAAGCCGGGCTCGATTCGCTGCCCGGCGCCGGCGCAGAAATCCTCAGCGACCGCGTCCGCCGCCTCATTTCCAAAGGTAAATGCGGCGGCCAGGAATGGCTCGACGTGATGCGCGCCGCCCACCAACTGCGGCTGACCACTTCGGCCACCATGATGTTCGGCCACATCGAAACCAACCTCGAACGCATGGAACACTTCGCCGCCCTCCGCCAGGTGCAATCGGAAAAACCCGCCGACGCAAAAGGCTTTTTGGCGTTTATTCCCTGGCCGTTTCAGGATGAAGACACCATCCTCAAAAAAATCAAACGCGCCCGCAACGCCGTCACCTCCGACGAGTACGTACGCATGATCGCTCTCAGCCGCATCATGCTGCCCAACGTGGTGAACATCCAGGCTTCCTGGCTCACCGTGGGCAAGCAGGTGGCGCAGCTGTGCCTGCACGCCGGCGCCAACGATTTCGGCAGCATCATGATCGAAGAAAATGTGGTGTCGGCCGCCGGCGCCCGCTGGCGGTTCACCGCCGACGGCATCCAACGGGCCATCCGCGAAGCCGGCTTCGAACCGCGCCTGCGCAACCAGCAATACGAGTTCCGGGAACTGCCGGAAGGTATCCGGCAGCAGGAACTGGACCGGGAGAAAATGCTGGTGGATTAGGCAGGACGCGTAAAAGGTTGGTTTTGGCGATATACGATATACGATTTACGATTTACGATTGGGTTCACCTTTCTGGAAGAAGGCTTG
>CAZVZH010000375.1:0-2938 GCA_964630705.1 uncultured Saprospiraceae bacterium
GACAAGGTATTCGAGGCATCTCCGTACGACAACAGCCCCGACAAAGCCTGGAGAGGCACCCTGGATGGTAAGCTCGGGCAGAATTTGCCGGATGGCACCTACTTCTATTTTTTCAAACCCGATCCGAAAAAGTCCGCTTTGAGCGGCTTTATCGAAGTATTCCGCTAAACTGTTAACCAATTGCCATATGTCTAAATTTTATCTGCTCCTGCTGGTGGCCATTTCGCCACTGTTTGTTCAAGCCCAACAGCAACACCAGTATACCCAGTTTATGTACAATAAACTGGCCTACAACCCGGCCTACGCCGGTATCCGCGGCGTCCCTACCATGACGGCCGTGTATCGCAACCAGTGGTTTAAACTGGACGGGGCTCCGCGCTCGGCACTGCTGAGCATGCATGCGCCGGTTTTTACGCAACGCGTAGGGGTGGGCGGTGTCTTGTCGCACCACAGTGTCGGCTTGCACAGCGATGTTCAACTGACGGCTACCTACTCCTATAATATTATTGCTGCCGACAACTTTTCGCTCCGGGTAGGGGTGTCGGGCAATTTGCGGGTTCTGAGTCTCAACTTTGCAGAGGCCGCTCCCCTGACAGCCTACGACCCCTCGCTGGACGATAAACGGATGAACGATGCGTACGCCAACTTCGGCGCCGGTATCTACGGCACGTTTCAGGAGCGCTTGTATTTCGGCTTTTCAGTGCCGCGCATCGTGCAAAACAGCATCGGCCTGAATACTGATCCAATGGTGACCTCGGCCCGGGAATCGCGCCACTATTACGGCACTACCGGCGGGATCATTCCCTTGGGCAAAGGTTTGAATTTGCTGCCTGCGGTTTTGGTGAAATACGTGAAAAATGCCCCGATCGATGTGGATGTTACGCTTAATGTAGAGGTAAAAGAAACCATCACGACCGGATTGGCCTACCGGGCGGGCGGCGATGGCCAGGGAGAGTCGCTGGATTTGCTGGCCTATTGGCAGATCAACCCCCGAATCGGCGTAGGCGCTTCCTACGATCTGACCTTGACCAATCTGCGCTCCTATACGGGCGGTTCGTTTGAACTGATGTTTTACGCCGACCTGGTCAAACGGAAAAAAGGGATGTCGAACCCGCGCTTTTTCATGTAATCTGTGCCGCCGGAAGGCTAAGATTTTTGAAAAAATATGGATATTGCCAGAATATCGTACATTTACGGCCTTATTAACTCATCTTACTTTTTACTTGTTATGAGCAAAATCTTTGAAACCATCAAACAAACGGTAGCTAACATCGAAGCTGACGTTGAAAAATTCACTGCCGGTAACAATGCCGCTGGCGGCCGCGTACGCAAAGCGATGCAAGACCTGAAAAATTTGGCCCAGGACCTTCGTAAAGAAGTACTGGACGTGAAAAATTCCAGAACCGGAAAGTAAAATTTAACCTGTGTTCCTTTTAGCCTGCAAATGGCGGCCTGGCGCTGCTGTTTGCAGGCTTTTTGTTTTTGGGGGGGACTCTTTTTGAAATCAGGGAGCGGGCTTCAGGCGGCGCGGGCTTTCCATTTTACTTTGATGTACTCAAACACCGCCGAAGTCTTTGCCACCACATCCGTCTCATCATACACCGGATACGGGAGGTGGGAAAACAGGTAATCGTTGATTGCCGTCCGCACCGCAGCAGCCGTTTGATCCTTATCCGCCCAATTATGCGCCTGCAATTTGTCCGCTTCCAATTGCTGAAGCAAGCCCCGCGCGATCTCCTTTACCGCATGCTGCTCCTTCTCTTTCAACTGCTTGCCCCGACGCAACAGATCAAAGATGGTCAGTTCGTTCTCGGTCAAGCCTTCACGGGTTGAACGGGTTTCTTCCTCCGATAATTCCTCCACCAACTCACGGAGTCGCCGGAAGATTTCCTCGATAGCCACTGCCTCCTTGCCCCGATTGTAATCGTCGATGATCGCCTGATATTTTTCGTAGTAATCGATCCGCAACGGATTCTGATCCAGCATCCGGTTCAGACGGGACTCGACGATGCCCCGAAGCGATTGAACGGTAGTGTTCTGGTTGTTGGGTTTCAGGAATTCCCGTTCGATCTTTTCAAAATCAAGGGTGCTGAGGTCGACCTTAACGCCGTAGTCTTCGGTGGGTTCCAAGGCAATGTCCAGGCTATAGACAGACCGGTCTACAATTTGCTGGATACGGCTCATAACCGCCGATATGTCAGCAGATTGCGTGTTGTCCTGGATCACAGCATAGATGGCGTTGATCGCGTCTCTACGGGCTTTGTATTCGTTGATAGCGGTATCCGGCATGACGGCTTTGAACCGCTTGAATACTTCCCGTGCCAGCACACCGAATTTGTTTTTGGTTTCATCCGAGGTGTACACGGCATTCACCCCAATTTGGATACCTGCCAGTCGTTTCAGTTGGTCTTCTGCATGCACAATGGCGTCCAGGTTGAAACCAACTTCGTCCTGTAAAAACCGCTCGGTAGCTAGGATACTTTCCTGCAAGTCTTCGATGAGTTCCTCCAAAGGTTTCACCGGCGGTTCGATTTCTCCGTCGTCAGTGGAGCCGTCTTTTTTGCGTTTGCCGATAGCATAAATCGCCAGCGCTTCCAGCAGACTCTTGTAGGTCTCGATGTAGTCTACGATCAAGCCGTTGTTTTTACCGGTATGTACCCGGTTTGCCCGCGCGATGGTTTGCATGAGCGTGTGGCTCTTCATCGGTTTGTCCAGGTAGAGGGTGGACAGCGATTTGACATCGAACCCGGTAATCCACATGGCGCAGACGATCACAAAACGGAACGGATGCTCTTCGTCTTTGAAATCCGTCTCCAGATCGCGGGTGTTCATTTTCAGCCGGTGCGGTTCGATTTCCAGATTCCAGGCTTCGAAACGTTTGATCTCGTGTTGTTCGGAACTGACCACTACGGCGATTTCCGTATCCTTCGTCCACAGC
>CAZVZH010000376.1:0-2917 GCA_964630705.1 uncultured Saprospiraceae bacterium
GGGAATGGACCTGGCAAAAAATGCTATTCGATTTGCCCGTCAAAACTTTCAACAGCCCAACCTCGAATACCAGCAAGTAAACGCCGAAACCTTGCCGTTTCCAGACGCCAGTTTCGACGTGGTGCTCAATGTCGAATCGTCGCACGCATACGGCTCGGTGCCTAATTTTTTAAAAGAGGTACATCGTGTTTTACGGCCAGGCGGTATATTTTTGATTACGGACATGCGCGGCGTACCCGGATTGCAGCAACTGCAACAACAACTGCAAGAGTCGGGGCTGGCCCTGCAACAGGAAACCGATATCACCCGGAATGTGGTAGAGGCAATCGAGCAGGAGGAGCCGGTAAAAAAAGAACGGATTCGCCGTCTGGTGCCTGGCTGGTTGGTCGGCGCTTTTGAAGAATTTGCCGGCGTGAAACACTCCGCTATCCACCGCGACCTGAGCAGCCGTGAGCTGATCTATTGCCGGTGGAAGCTTATTAAACTTAACTAAAGCAAATGCGCGATTTTTTTCAGCAAATACTCCGGGATGCCTTGCGCAGGAGCGGCCAAATGATGCATTTGGACGAGTTGAGCCGCTATCGTATGGCGAAGGCGTTTTATCTCTTGCGCCTGCAAACCCTGCTGCTGATTCGCGACGGCGCGCTGCTGATCATGGGTGTGGTGAGTGCGGGTTTTGGCTTGAAAGGCTTCTTGTTGCCCAATGCCTTTATCGACGGCGGGGTGACGGGCATTTCCCTGCTGGTGGCAAAAATTTCTGAGCTCCCCCTGAGCATCCTGATTGTGGTGATCAACATCCCTTTTTTGGTGATCGGTTACCGCCAGATCGGACCGGTTTTCGCACTGCGGAGTATTTTGGCGATTGCCGGCTTGGCCCTGGCGCTGGAGCTGATTCCTTTTCCGATTATCACCTCCGACAAATTGCTGGTGGCCACTTTTGGCGGCTTTTTCCTTGGCGCCGGTATTGGTCTGGCCATCCGCGGCGGCGCGGTACTCGACGGTACCGAGGTGCTGGCCATTTACCTGAGCCGCAAAACAGGGTTGACGGTGGGCGACGTCATCCTGATGTTCAATATCCTGATCTTTTCGGTGGCGGCGTATTTGCTGAGTGTGGAAACTGCACTGTATGCCATTTTAATTTACCTGGCCGCCTCGCGCACGGTGGATTTTATCGTGGAAGGCGTGGAAGAGTACGTGGGCGTAACCGTTGTCTCGTCGCACTACGAGGAAATCCGGCGCATGATTGTGGAAAAATTGCGGCGCGGCGTCACGGTGTACGGCGGGATGAGCGGCCATGGCAAACGCGGGGAATTGAAACACACACAAATTTTGTACATCGTAATTACCCGTCTGGAAATCGCCCGCCTGAAAAATGAAATTCAAAAAATAGACCCCAACGCCTTTCTGACCACCGTAGTCGTGCGCGACATCCGGGGCGGTATGGTGAAAAAACGGCCGATGGCGGAACATTGAGGAATGCGGAATTCGGAATGCGGAATGCGGAATGCGGAATTTGTTCACCATTTCGAAAAATCTCAAACAAGGGCTTTTAGAATCCCTTCCTGAGCGGGTGAACAAATTCCGCATTCCGCATTCGCAATTCCGCATTCGCTATTCTTCCACAGGGACCGGGTTGCTTTGCCACATGAGGAACGCTTTGAGGAAGCCGTCGAGGTCGCCGTCGAGTACGGCGTCGGGGTTGTGTACTTTGTAGCCGCTGCGCAAGTCTTTGACCCAGCGGTCGTCGAGCACGTAGGAGCGAATTTGGCTGCCCCATTCGATTTTGGATTTGCCGGCTTCGATCTTGTCTTTTTCTTCCTGGCGTTTGCGCAGTTCCAGTTCGTAGAGGCGGCTGCGCAGCATTTTCATAGCTCGGTCGCGGTTTTGGTGTTGGCTGCGTTCGGCCTGACATTCGACGACAATGCCCGAGGGGAGGTGGCGCAGGCGTACGGCCGACTCGGTCCGGTTGACGTGCTGGCCGCCGGCGCCAGAGGCGCGGAACACGTCCATCTCGATGTCGTCGGGGCGCAGGTCGACCTCGATGGAATCGTCTTCCACGAGCGGGTATACAAACACCGAAGCGAAGGACGTTTGGCGTTTGCCCTGGGCATTGTAGGGGCTGATGCGCACGAGGCGGTGCACGCCGTTTTCGCCTCTGAGCCAGCCGTAGGCGTAGGCGCCGACCACTTCGATGCTGGCCGATTTTATGCCGGCTACATCGCCGTCTTGCTCGAACAATTCGTTGACCTTATGCCCGGCCCGCTCGGCCCACATTTTGTACATGCGCAGGAGCATGGCAGCCCAGTCGCAGGCTTCGGTGCCGCCGGCGCCGGCATTGATGGTGAGCACGGCCGACATTTCGTCTTCCTTGCGGTTGAGGGTGCTGCGGAACTCGGCGTCGGCCAGAATTTCGGCGGCGCGGTCGTACTGGGCGTCTACTTCGGCTTCGGTGCTGAGGCCTTCTTTTTGAAATTCGAAGAGGCCTTCGAGGTCGTCGACTTCCCGGGCGATGGTGTTGAATTCATCCACCCAGTTTTTGTGCACACCGATTTTGCGCTGGATGCCTTCGGCGCGTTTGGGATCGTTCCAGAAGTTGGGGTCGAGGGTTTGGCTGCTGAGGTCTTCTATTTCGCGGAGCCGGTTGTCGACGTCAAAGATACCTCCTTAAGACGGCCAGTTTGTCTTTCAACTCTTTGAGCTGCTCAATGGTCATAACTGGTGAAAATTTTAAAGGTTAAAGATTGGAGGGTTTCTGGTTAGAGGGTTTCTGGTTAGAGGGTTTCTGGTTAGAGGGTTTCTGGTTGGAGGGTTTCTGGTTGGAGGGTTTCTGGTTGGAGGGTTTCTGGTTAGGGGGCATCAATACTTTTCAAATTGGACTTTTCAAATTAGACTTTTGACTTTTTTGAGACATCTCGCA
>CAZVZH010000377.1:0-2914 GCA_964630705.1 uncultured Saprospiraceae bacterium
AGGGTTGATAGGGTTGATAGGGTTGATAGGGTTGATAGGGTTGATAGGGTTGATATTTTCGAAAGGCTTTATCAACCTCAATAAACCTTTATAAACTTTAATAAACCTTCATCAACCTTTATCACCCCATCTTCGCCCGCTTGACCATCCAGGTCTGCAAAATGGGCACAAAACCCCGGTTGATATCGGCTTCCACAAAATCGATTTTATACTGCAGGCAACGCAAACGAAGCTGGTCGGTAAACGCCGCCACCTGTTTGGTGTAAAACGCCTTGACCTGGTTGGGTTGCAGGCGCACCTGCTCACCGGTTTCCATATCGACAAACAGGTAGGGCCGGTTTTCAAACTCGAAATCGAGTTCCTTGCTCTTGTCGGTCACGTGGAAAAGAATGACCTCGTGTTTGTTGTGCTTGAGGTGTTGCAGGGCCGAAAACAGCCGGTCGGCCTCTTCGGGGCGCTCCATGACGTCGGTAAAAATGATGATCAGCGAGCGCCGGTGCGTAGCGTCGGCCACCTGGTGCAGGCAATCGGCCAGGTTGGTGGTTTTGTTCAGTTCGGGGTTTTCAATTTTTTCTACTAAAAAAGAGAGCAGCTGCTGGTAGTGCTGTGTCGTCGACTTGCAGTTGGTGTTCACCCGGATAGCGTCGTCGAACAGGGTAAGTCCGAATGCGTCGCGCTGGCGTTTCAGGGCGTACATCAGCGCCGAAGCGGACTGGGCGGCAAAACAGAACTTGTTGAGGTACTTGTACTTGGCCGGGTTTTTCTCATCCCAGGGGTAGTACATTGTGGAAGAGGCGTCTACCACAATCTGGCAGCGCAGGTTGGTTTCTTCTTCAAACCGTTTGACAAACAACTTGTCGGTGCGGGCCAGCACCTTCCAGTCGATGTTGCGGGTGCTTTCGCCCGTGTTGTACAGCCGGTGTTCGGCAAATTCCACCGAAAACCCGTGAAACGGACTGCGGTGCAAACCCACGATAAATCCTTCCACCACTTGCCGGGCCAGCAGCTCGAGGTTGCTGCCGAGGGCGCGTATTTCCTGACTTTCCAGAATTTTTGACATCTTTTTTTAGGTTTCTGATTAGAGGGTTTCTGGTTAGAGGGTTTCTGGTTAGAGGGTTGCGGCAAAGGTATGTTTTTTGGATGGGGGTTGGTCAGGCTTGTTTTTCGGTTTGGGCGGCGGTGGCAAATTCCAGCACTTTTTCCCAGATGAAGGGCGCCGTCAGGCCGTGCCCCATGCCTTTGGTGGGAATGAATTGCGAACCCGGCCAGGCGGCGTGCAGGCGTTCGCTTTCGTGGAAGGGCGTCACCCGGTCGGCGCGGTCGTGCATCAACAGGGCATCTACGGCGCCGAGGGTTCCGGCGATGCGGTTGAGCGAGTAGTGTTTTATGTCGGCTCCGGTGCGTTCGACGATGTACGCGTCGACGGCCCGCATCAACCGCGCGCTGGCGCCGATGAAACGCTGGGCGTCGTCCATGATCGTTTGCAACTCGCTGAACGCAGCCAACACCACGGCGCGCCGGGGCCGTTCGTCGGGCTGAAGCAAGCCCATCGTCCAGATCACAGCCGCGCCGCCCACCGAGTGCCCGATCATCAGCTCCACGGGGCCAAACTGCCGGGCTACGGCGGCCAGCACATCCGCATATTTCAACATGGTAAAATGCCGGCCCTGCGAGCGCCCGTGCGCCGGCGCATCCACCGCCAGTACCTGAAAACCGGCCTGCGCCAACAAAGGCGCCAGTTTGCGCCAGCGCCCGGCCTGGCTCTCCCAACCGTGGGCCAGCAAGGCCACCGGGCCGTCGGCGCCCCAGCGGTAGAGGGCAATTTTCCGGCCGTTTATGTGTAAAAATTTCAGATCGGCCGTGGCTAAAAATTCAGCTTCCTGTTCCTTGGGCGTATCGCGCTTGGGCAAGCCGAACAGGTAAAACGACAACATGCCGGCCCAACGCGGGGCTACGACGGCCAGGCCGTTGAGGCAAGCGCCCACCAGGCGGGCGGGTGAAAATTTTGGCATTATCGTACTAGTATTTGGGTTAAAAATGATACCGTTTGAACGCTTCCATCGCTTCGTATTCGGCAAAACCGAGTTGGTCGTACAACTGCGCTGTGTTGCGGTTGCGCGCTTCGGAGCGCTGCCAGAATTCGCGCGCGTCGTGCCCCGGAAACAATGGGCGGTCTTTTTGCGACTGGTGTTTGAAAATTGCCCGGCGTTTGCGCAGCAGCTCGTCGGGACTAAGCGGCACTGCCATATCCACGTTTTCAATTTCCCACTCCTGCCAGGCGCCCCGGTAGAGCCACACGTAGCAATCGCGCAGCCAGGGCGCATTTTCCTGCTTGAGCCGTTCGAGGGCGCGAAAGATGGCTTCCAGGCAAACGCGGTGGGTGCCGTGCGGGTCGGACAAGTCGCCTGCAGCATAAATCTGGTGCGGCTGAATAGCGTTGAGCAAATCGACAGTTATTTGAATATCAGCCTCGCCCAGCGGCTTTTTTTTCACCTTGCCGGTTTCGTAAAACGGCAGGTCGAGGAAGTGCGCGCGGCGGTCGTCGATGCCCACGTAGCGGCAGCCGGCTTTGGCTTCGCTGCGGCGGATGAGGCCTTTGATGCGCTGCACCTCGGCGGCGTCCACTTCGCCGGGTCGTTTTTCCTGAATCTTGCGTTTGATACCGTCGAACATGAGGCTGGTAACGGCTTTTTCTAGGCCGAATGCTTCGTGAAAGTCATTGACGAAGTCGGCAAAGCGCACCACGTCGTCGTCGAATACGGCGATGTTGCCAGAAGTCTGGTAGGCCACGTGCACCTCGTGGCCGTGGTCGACGAGGCGGATGAAGGTGCCGCCCATGGAGATCACGTCGTCGTCGGGGTGCGGGCTGAAAATGATGCAGCGTTTTTGGGCAGGTTCGGCGCGTTCGGGACGG
>CAZVZH010000378.1:0-2899 GCA_964630705.1 uncultured Saprospiraceae bacterium
TATCGAGAAGTTTCACTTTGGTTGAAAAGTTAGTTGTTGGGGCAGGGTGAGCCCTGGCTTAGAACTATATTCCCGTAGTGTATTCGTGTGGTTCTGGCAGACCTTCCAGGTTTAAAAAACCTGGAAGGTCTAATCCAAAAAAAACTGCTGGATTTATTTCTCAGCCTGCACCTGGGCAAATTGTCCCTTCGAGCCTTCTTCCGGCAGCACCAACGAACCTTTGATTTGCAAACCCCGGGTGTCCAGGCTGTCGTCGTACAGGTTGAGCACCACGAGTTGGCCGTCCTGTTCCACCGTCAGCGTTGCATTGGCCAGCAGGCGCAGCGAATTCACCTCAACTTCTCCTTTTTGGATGACCGGCGCTGCGAACGACGTGGTAGAAACATCGGGGATGACCACATCGGAAAACGCATCCGGTACCCGGCCATCGCTCCAGTTTTTGGGGCAGTTCCAGTCGTGTGCCCGGCCCGGGGCGCCGCCTTTCCAGGTGGCGGTTTTTTGCGCTTGGAGGGAGAGGTTCAGTCCGAAGAAGAGGGCCAGGGTAGCAGCGAAGAAGCAGGATGCGTTTTTCATATCGTGCGGTATTTTTTTGATGGAGGATTGTTGTGTCTGTTTGTTTTTGATAGAACAAAGGTGCGGGCTGGGAGCGCCGTTGGAAAGCGCCGTTTTCCCGTTGGCAGCTTTGACTTTCCCGCCGGATCAATAGCGCGAATTCATGTACCGCCCGCAGTATTTGCAAACCGGGATAAACCGGGGCGCCTGCGTGTTTTGACCGGCGCACACCGATTCGCAGCTATGCTGGAAGCTGCTCTGGGAATAGCTGGCGCCATATTCATTGCCAACTGTTCGGGTGATTTTGGAGTAGCCCGCATCTGCCGGAGGAATTACCTTGCACTGTGCGAGCGACAGGCTGGCGAAAACCAGCAAACACGATACCCGGAACACCATGGTTTTCGCAGACCGGGCGGTTGCCCCGGATTTTACCGCCTCCGACATACTTCCCAGGAGGAAGAGCCCCCAAAGCGCAAAGGCGGCGATACCCAGGTATACTACCCCGTCGGACAGGTTTTGCGAAAAAGAAGGTACCGACAGCGCGGCCTGCCCGGAGGAAGGCAGGGCGCCCGGTTGTACCAGTTCGGTTTGCTGGGCGAAAAGCGGGCTTTGTACGGTGATCAGGGTGGCGGCGCAAAGGGCGAGTGAAAAGGCTGTTTTTTTCATGGCATACGGTGGTTTTGAATCGGCGATAGTTTGTTTTTGCTGAATTGATGCCACAAAACTGCGCGCGCCCAGCCCGCCCCGGAAGCCTCGCTTTCCCGTTGGCAGGTTTTACTTTCCCGTTGAATTTTTTTTCGAAAAACACTTTACGTGGAATGGCGGGCATAAATCCTGCGAATCAGGGATAAAAAATTTAGCCTCGGATTTAGGTTTTTGGGCAACATTGCCCCTGATTCGCATAATCACATGGATAATAATAACCGCGGGGAAATCCATTTTCACCAAGCGGAAAACACCGCAGCCGCGGAGGCCTATGGAGGTTTTACCTTTACTAAAATTTCCAGCGTATGAAAACTGCCCTGTTCGCCTGCTGCCTGTTGTGTTCGCCGCTTGTGTTTTTCGGCCAGTCGGGCGACCCGAAGTTGGACTCCCTCGCGCGCCCGCTGCCCTCCGGCGCATCCGCGCGAAAACAATTCGAGCGCCTGGAAAAAATTACCCTGTACATCTGTATGGACGGCAACCTCAGCTACGGCGATTATGTCCAGCAGCTGGACAGCCTGTATCGCTGCTGCCTGGCAGGTAAAACTGGCGACATCAGGTACGAAAAGTCGCTTGTTGCAAAAATTGCGTTCTTTCAAGGCAGCGCCCTGATCTACGACGACCCTAAAACGGCACAACCGCTGCTGCTGTCGGCCATTCGGCAATTCAAGGATTTGGGCGATTCCTCCAGCATCGCTTTTGGTTATACCCAGTTGGCCGCTAATAGTTCAAGCCTGGGCGATAGCCTGGCCTTTGCGACCTACCACGACCTGGCTGCGACCTTTGCGCCACACGTGCAGGATACGTACTACGAAGCGGCCATTTACAACAATATCGGAATAGGGTGCTATGATTTCGGTCGCTTTGCCGAGGCGGCTAACCATTATTTTCGGGCATTGGAGTTGATCGAGCGATACAAAACGCCGGCCCTGCTCGACCTGCAACGCGATGTTTACCACAACCTCTGCGGGGTGTACAGCCGCCTGGAAGATTGGAACAATGCGCTGATTTATGTCCAAAAAGCGATTGCATGTGCGGAGGCGCGCGGTCAAAACGCCGCCGTGCATTTTCCGATTTTGGCGCGGTGTTATCTTGGGAAAAAGGAATATGTGCAGGCTTTGGACGCCTACCAAAAAGCGGATAAGTACTTTCCTGCGGAATCGAACGAAATTGCGCAAGGCAACATCAAGTATGGCCTCGCCACTTGTTACAGAATGTTGGGCAATGTGCCTACCGCATTGACGTATGCCCGGCAGGCCGTCGAAATACTGCCGGTTAGCGTCAACGCACCTTTTGGGGCGGTGGCCCTGGAAACCCTGGCGGCTTGTGAATTCGACGCCGGCATGGTCGACTCCGCGCTGCACCATGCCTTGATTGCCTACCGAACCTTTCGCGAGGCCCGCCAAAACGGAGGTTTAGTCAGAATCACTGAACTGCTGACTACGATCTACCAATCCAGAGGCAATTACCGCAAAGCCCTCGAATACAGCGAGCTGCGCTACAACTACCAAAATCAAATCGAACGCCAGCAAAGTGCCCGCCAACTCGCCTTCGGCGAATTCACCCGTACCGCCGAAGTCGAAAAAGCAAAACGAGAAGCCGAAGTACAGGCCCAACTCGACCGCCAGCGCAACATCCGCTACGC
>CAZVZH010000379.1:0-2894 GCA_964630705.1 uncultured Saprospiraceae bacterium
TCGATCTGGGCCTTGTCGTCCTTGCGCAGCGCTTTGATGCGGGCAGCGTAGTCGTCCTCGATTTTTTGAAACTCAGCCTGTTGCGCCTCGGTCAGGCCCAGGTACTCGGCTTCTTTTTCGGCTTTTTCGGCTTTTTTCCCGGCTTTCGCGGCTTGTTTTTCAGCCTTGGCTTCTTGTTTGTCCTTTTTCGGGGGCGGCACGGTTTGCGCTCCGAGGCCGACGCTCAGGCAGGTTAACAGGAGGGCGCAGAAAAACTTGGAAATTGTGGATACGTGCATGATTTTGAAATTGTAGTTGCGTGAATTTCACCGGACCTTTGGCGGCCAAGGGACCGGAAAATTACGCCGGCCCAGCCTTTTTTAGTATTAAAATTCTGTTTCGCCTCCGCCGACTAAATAGCCGCCATGCAACAAGTCCTTCAAACCCTCGCCGCCCAACTCGAAGGCGAATTTCACGCCGACGAACTCCACCGCCACCTCTACGCTACCGACGCGTCGATTTACCGCGAACTGCCCCTGGCCGTCGCTTACCCAAAACACCGGGCCGACATCCAGACGCTCGTGCGCTTCGCCCGCGAACACAGCCTGTCGCTCATCCCCCGATCGGCGGGCACGTCCCTGGCCGGGCAGTGCGTGGGCAGCGGCATCGTGGTCGACATTTCGCGGCACCTGAACCGCATCCTGGAAATTAATGCCGCCGAAGGCTGGGTGCGGGTGCAGCCCGGCGTCATCCGCGACGAGCTCAACCACCACCTCCGGCCCCACGGCCTGTTTTTCGCCCCCAACACCTCCACCGCCAACCGATGCATGCTCGGGGGCATGGTGGGCAACAACTCCTGCGGTACCACCTCCATCGTATACGGCTCCACGCGCGACCACGTGCTGGCCCTCGACACGGTGCTCAGCGACGGCTCCCCGGCCCGTTTCGAACGCCTGACCAAGGCAGATTTTGAAAAAAAATGCGCCGGCGCGGGCCTGGAAGCCGAGCTGTACCGCCACATTGCCGCCGAGCTGGCCGACCCGGAAACGCAGGCTGAAATCCGCCGCGAATTTCCCAAACCGGGCATCCACCGCCGCAATACCGGCTATGCCGTGGACCTGCTGCTCGAAACGAACGTGTTCAGCCCCGGCGGCGCCGATTTTAATTTTTGCCAACTGCTCACCGGCTCGGAAGGCACCTTGGCCTTCACCACCGAAATCACCCTGCACGTCGACCCCCTGCCCGAGCCGCACGACGTGGTGCTCTGCCCGCACTTCGACAACCTGACCGACTGCCTGGAAGCCGTGGTTGTCGCCATGCAGCACCAGCCCACGGCCTGCGAGCTCATGGACAAACTCATTCTCGACTGCACCATTGCCAACCGCGAGCAGGCGAAAAACCGCTTCTTCCTGGAAGGCGACCCCGCGGCCGTGCTCATGATTGAGTTTCGCGGCCCCAACCCGGAAGCCGCCGCCGCCAAAGCCGAAGCGCTGGTGGCCGATTTGAAAAAACGGGGCTTCGGCTACGCTTTCCCGCTGGTGCCCGCCGCCCAATCCAAACGCGTGTGGGACCTCCGCGCGGCCGGCTTGGGCGTACTCTCCAACATGCCCGGCGAAGCCAAAGGCGTGTGCTGCATCGAAGACACGGCCGTGGAAGTGACCGATTTGCCCGCATACATCGCCGAATTTGAAAAAATGATGGCCGGGTTTGGGCAAAAATCGGTGTACTACGCCCACGCCGGCGCCGGCGAGCTGCACCTGCGCCCGATTTTAAATATAAAAAAAGAGCGCGACCGCGTGCTGCTGCGCCAAATTTGCGAAGCCTCGGCCCGGCTGGTCAAAAAATACGGCGGCTCGCTCAGCGGTGAACACGGCGACGGGCGCCTGCGCGGCGAATTTATCCCCCTGATGATCGGCAACCGCAACTACGAACTCCTGCGCCGCATCAAAAAAACCTGGGACCCGCAGGGCCTGTTCAACCCCGGAAAAATCACCGACACCCCGCTCATGGACGCCTCCCTGCGCTACGAAGCCGGCCAAACCGACCGGCCGTTCGATACCGTGCTCGACTTCCCCGACGGCATCCTGCGCGCCGCGGAAAAGTGCAACGGCTCAGGCGACTGCCGGCGGCTCGATTTCGCCGGCGGCACCATGTGCCCCAGCTACCGCGCTACCCGCGCCGAAAAAGACAGCACCCGCGCCCGCGCCAACGCCCTGCGCGAATTTCTCACCCGCAGCGACCGCGCCAACCCCTTCAGCCACGAGGAACTTTACGAAGTGATGGAACTTTGCATTTCCTGTAAAGGCTGCACTTCGGAATGCCCCTCCAACGTGGACATGGCCGGCATGAAAGCCGAATTTTTGCACCAGTACTACAAAACCCACGGCGTGCCTTTCCAGGCACGGGTAATTGCCAACATCGGCAGCCTGCACCGCCTGGGCGGACTGGCGCCCGGCCTGGCCAATTTTTTCATGACCAATCCGCTCACCGGCGGGCTGCTGCGCCGGGCGCTCGGCATTGCTCCGCAGCGCAGCATGCCGCTGATTCAGGGTCGCGGCCTGCGCCACTGGTTTGCCCGTAACGGGAAAAACCTGCAACCCCGCGGGCCGGAAAAAGGCCGTGTCTATTTTTTCTGCGACGAGCTGACAGCCTACAACGATACCCAAACCGGCATGCAGGCCATCCAACTGCTCAGCCGCCTGGGCTACCGCGTCGAACTGCCCGAGCACGCCGAAAGCGGCCGGGTGGCTATTTCCAAAGGACTCCTGCTGCAGGCCCGCGCGGCGGCGGAGGAGAATGTGCGCGCGCTTGGCCGAATGGTGTCGGCCGAAACGCCGTTGGTGGGCATTGAGCCTTCAGCGGTGCTGGGTTTCCGCGACGAGTACCCGCGGCTGGTATCCGAACCGCTGCGCGCG
>CAZVZH010000380.1:0-2887 GCA_964630705.1 uncultured Saprospiraceae bacterium
AACTTCAACAAAAAAACAGCACAGCATGTCAAACACCCAACCGATTGAAACTGTAAAAGAAGGGCTGCGCGAGCAACTGATCCAGGACCTGGAGGTAGCGCTCAAATCGCTCAAGGAAATATTGATCCCCGATTCAGAAAAATGTAATGCCGCGATCAGCCTGCTCAGCCAGCTGCACGCCGCCAACAAAGCTTTTCTGGTCGAAGGCGCCATTTCGGCCGAAGAAAAAGACATCACCCTCAACCGCATTCGCACCGCCACACTCGACCTGATCCAGGGGCTGCAAAGCGCCGACCTGAAGCCAACCGAGGGCGACGCTGCACCCGCAGAGCCGCCGGCGCGTCAGGGCAACATCCTCTACCGCATTCCCAATAAAATGGTCAAGCAGGAAATGACCAAGTGCGTGGTGCGCATCGCACTCAGCGACGCCGAACTGGCCAAAGACCTGCCCGCCGACGAATTTGTAAAAACCAAAGCGCTCGAACGGGTATCCGACACCATGAAAGCCGAACTCATCGACCCCACCAAAGGCAAAGTGTTCGAGATCAGCGCCATCAGCGATGAAGTCCAGCAAATCCCCGAAACCGGGGTCACCGAGTGGTGGTTTTACGTCACGCCGCTGGTCGATCAGGGTAAATTCCCCTTGGTGCTCAAGGTGTCGATCATTCAAATGGTGAACAACGAACCGGAAGTAAAAAACATCCCGCTGGAGGAAATCGTGGAAATCGTTGTCGAAGCGCCTGCCGAGGGCTCAACCGAAGCCCCGCTCAAAGCGGCCGGTGTGTCGCTCGGACTAAAAACCGCCTCGCTGGCCGGCTTGGGCTTGGTCACCAAAGTAACGCCGTCTTCCAACTCCGGTTCGGGTTCTGCCGCTGCGCCCAAGCCCCCGGTTGCCGCAGGAGCGTTCAGCGCCGTGCAAAAAATCGGCATCGCCCTTTTGGTCGCCGGCGGAACCGCCGTTGCCGGTTGGTTTTTGACGCCGGAAGCCACCCGCGACTGGTGGACGACCCGCTACGTCGTCGACACCGTGGAAGGCTACACCCGCTACATGAACGAATACCCAGCCAGCCCGCACTACGAGCCGGCCGGCTGCCGGAAAGCCCAATTACTCAACAGCCCGGCGGGTTACCGGCGCTACCTCATCGAGTTTCCCGAAGGGCCCTGCCGCGCTGCCGTGCAAGAAAGCCTCGAACGCCTGGAGGCAACCTTGCTGGAACAACTGGAACACAACCCCACGCCCGATGCCTTCGAGCAGTTCAACATCGATTTTCCCGGCTGCGAATCGCTGGAACGGTTGTACGCCATCGTGGAAAAAAATCCGGCGCTGCGGCAAGACTACCTGCCCATGATACTCCAACGCTGGGAAGAGTGCCGCCGGACCGACGACCAGTTCCCGCCCGTGCCAATACCTCAAATTTTGCCCCCGGCCGAAACGGCTGCTGCGCTGCCTCCGGACCCAGGCCCGACAACCACTGCGCCAACACCGGGCGTTTCGCCAGCCCCGGCGCTACCGCCCGCGCCCGCGCAACCACCCACCACGCCCGTGCCACAGCCAACAGCACCCGCGCCGGCTGAAACGCCCAAACCACCCACCCCCAACCTGATCCGGGTGGCTGGCGGCAGTTTTACCATGGGCACAGAAGGCGGCAATGCCGACGAGCGGCCGCACCCGGTCAGCCTCCGCGATTTTTACTTGGGCAAATACGAAGTCACGTTTGAAGAATACGACCGCTTTTGCGCCGCCACCGGCCGCACGCCGCCCGACGATCGCGGCTTTGGCCGGGGCAACCGCCCGGTGATCGGCGTCAGCTGGTACGACGCCGTGGAGTACTGCAACTGGCTGAGCGTGTCGCTCGGCCTCGAGCCGGCTTACTCCACCACGGGCGGCTCCGTTGCCTTACGCCCGCAAGCGCGGGGCTACCGACTGCCGACGGAAGCGGAGTGGGAGTACGCCGCCCGAGGTGGCCGCCAAGCGGAAAACCTGGCCTTCAGCGGAAGCGACACTCCGGAGGAGGTCGGCTGGTACAGCGTCAATTCGGACAACCAGACGCATCCAGTAGGCCACTTGCGGCCTAATGCACTGGGTATTTACGACTTGTCGGGAAATGTGCGGGAATGGTGTTTCGACCGCTACGCGCCGTATCCGGAAGGCGAACAAACGAACCCCACAGGGCCGGGTTTCGGTGAAAAACGCGTTTTCCGGGGCGGCTTTTGGGGGCGGAATGAGTTGCAGATGCGGGTGGGCTACCGCAACTACGCAGCGCCGGGCCACCGGGAATATGGCACGGGTTTTCGGCTGGCGCGCTGGTGAACAACTTTTCAAATTGGACTTTTGACTTGAAAATCGCACGTGCGAATAAGTCAAAAGTCCAATTGGAAAAGTCCAATTTGAAAAGTTCTGCCCCTAATCATCCGGATCGTCGTGCTCCATTTTCTTTTTGCGCTTTTTGTGCTTGAGCACCTTGGCTTCGTAATAAAAAACCACTTCCTCGGCGATATTTTTGGTTTGGTCGCCCACACGTTCCAGTTTGCGGATCATGGATAGTACGAGCAAAGCGTTGCGCACCTGGTCGGGGTGGTCGTGGATACATTCGACTACCCGGTCGAGGGCTTCGGTGTCGATAGCGTCGAGAATTTTATCCCGCTTGAAAATCGTGCGCACCAGGCGGGTGTCTTCCGCGTCGAAGGCTTCCAGGGTATCAGCCAGCATTTCTTTGGCCACGCCGTACATTTCGATGATGCGGGTGCGCTCGAGCAGTTCGCGTTGAAAATTCTGGTCGGCGTCGAGCACGAATTTGGCTACGCTGGCCGCGATGTCGCCGATACGCTCCAGGTTGTTGGAAATTTGCATAGCCGCCAGGGTAAAGCGCAGGTCGGTGGCGACGGG
>CAZVZH010000381.1:0-2874 GCA_964630705.1 uncultured Saprospiraceae bacterium
AGCTGGAGGTGTCGCAGCTGGCGGAAGGGGTGTATTTTTATGAAGTTTGGTGCGAAGGCGCGGTGCGGCGGGTAGGGAAGGTGGTGAAATGGGAGTAAGAGCATTTTGGGGAATGTCAAGACGGGGCTATCTCACAAATCAGTTTTTTTTACTTCTTCAATTACAGCATCGATCAGTGTACGTACCGGATTCATAAGGAGAAGAACATCAGCTTCTGTGAAATCGAAAAAATCGCCGTAGTCGCCTTTTTGGCGCCAGTCGAACAGATCAGCATAAAGCTTTCCCCGTTCAATCGAGATGCGTTCCGTTTTTATAAAATGCAGTAGGAATTGGGTCTTTACACCGGCATGTGTTTTGGATTCAATTCCAGTTTTAGCCAGGAGCCCGCTGACAGCATAGTAGGCAGCATAATACAACCGGTTTACCGCGGCATTCCACTTGCTGTTGGCAACCAGTAGTTCGGCTGTTTCATAGGCTTCCTCCGCCTTTTCCATCCGGTATTGGGCATAAGCGCTTTGTTGCGATGGTGTCATATCAAGATACCCTCCTCCTCGATATTGTGGTACAGCGGCGTACCGGAGTGCTTGCCGTTCCAGTCAGTTTTGGAGTAAACAAATGTGGAAATCGCCTGGCCGAACTCCAATTCCAGTTCAAAGAGTTTATGGCGAAAGGTCTGTTCGACCTTCAGGTTTACAGCCTTTGGCGTTAAAATCAGGATATCCCAATCAGAATCTACCCGACTATCGCCTCGGGCGCGGGAGCCGAAAAGCCGTATTTCCGCTTCGGGGTCAATATCGCGCACAAATTCCTTGATTTTGCCAAGCAGGATATTGGATATATCTGTTCCTTTAGCCATATGCAATTGATATGTTTTGCAAAATTAAGGGTTTTACAACTATGGCGCGAAATTCGAATCAACCCCTCACCGCTTCACCACCCAGCGCGCCGCCACCGTCTCTCCTGCAAACAACCGCACCAGATACACCCCCGCCGGCAAACCCGACAAGTCGATCCCCGCGGCGGGGTCCGGCACACCACCGGCCGCCATTTTTCCAACCAAGTCGAACAGTTCGTAGCGCGCTGGCCAAACCGGGCTTTGCACGTACAGGCGCTCGCCCGCCGGATTGGGGTACAACCGGATGGCCGCCGCTGCATCGCCTTCGTTGCTGGCGGAGAGCAGGTTGTTGCCCGGCAGCAGCACCCGGCTCGGGTACTGGCTGTTGTGGTGGATCTGGATTTGGGCGGTGTTGGTATCGCCGGCGGCGTACATGGGGCCACCGTTTTGCAGATTGACGTCCCAGCGGGTAGCGCTGTTGGCGCTCACGTAAATTTTGAGCGCGTGCCCGGCTTCCCAGGTGTAGTTCACGAAGGGCAGTTGTACCTCCACGGCGTACACACCGCTGGGGGACAGGAAACTCTCGTCGTTTTTGGTGTAACCGTTGCGGAAGCGGAGGCGGCGGATGCCGTCGTTGATGAGCATGCTGCGGCCGTCGGGGTAGCGGTCGGTGAGCCGGATAGCGATGTCGAGGTCGGGTTGGTCGGCTTGTACAAAGAGCAGCACGCGCACCCGGCCCGAGATGCTGAGGTCGGTGGCCAAGGGAGCGGTGGCGAAGGTGCGCACATCGCTCCGGGCGTCGAGGCTGTTTTGGTCGTAGGGGCCCTGGTTGAGGCCGGGGCTGAGCGTTTGACCGCCGAGGGTGGGCGAGGGCTGGCGCGGGTTGGACGTGAACGCGGTGGCGCCGCTGCCGGTTTGGGCCGAGAGGTTTTGGCCGGGGCCGAGGAAAAGCGAGTCGGTGTGGGCAATGGCAATGCTGGCGCTGCTGCTGGTGGCCCAACTGTTTTTTCCCAGTTCGTAATAGGTGATGCCCGGGGTGTTTTCCCAGTTGTTGGCGGCTCCGAGCAGGTAATGTTCGAAAAAATCGCGGGCCATGAGCTCGCTGCGAAAGGCGGCGTTGGCGTAGTTCAGCTGGCCTTGGTTGGGCGAGCCGACATAGGCCGGGCCGGTGCCGCCATGCACCCATGGGCCCACGAGCAGCCACTGCTGGTTGCGCACGGCCGGGGCGGCGTTGGCGCGGGTGGCGGCGTACCAGTCCATCATTTTGTCGATGTTGTGGTCGTACCAGCCGCCGATTTGCAAGGTGGGAATCTGGATGTCTTGCGGGTACCAGCTGGCGTTTTCAGCGAATTGCCAGACCAGGCTGTAGTAGGGGTTGGCCAGTACCGTTTGGGAGAGGCCGAAGCCGAGCAGGTCGAGGCTTTGCAGGCGCGATTTTTCCAATACGCCCCCGTAAAAATAGCTGTCGTACGATTGCTGCGGGTGGGCCACCAGGGGCACGGCGCAGGTATGCTTGGGATGCTTTTCGCGGGCTGTTTGATACTGGATGCCGCCAAGCGCCGAGGGACCCCAGGTGCCGACTTTGCCGTTCGACCAGCCTTGCGCCGTGATCCACTCGATGACATCATAGCCATCCTGGCCGCGGTTGGCCTGGGCGCTGGCGGCGGGCAGGGAGCCGAAAAAGCCGCGCCAGTCGACGACCACCCAGGCGTAGGGACTGTTTTGCAGGTTCTGCAGATAGCCCAGGGGCAGGCCGTTGCGGAAGCTGTTTTTGTTGTACGGCGTTTGGATCAGAATGGTTGGGCAGGCGTTGCAGGCGTCGGGCACATACACGTCGGCGGCGAGGGTTTTGCCGTCGCGCATAGGAATGTCGACGATGTAGGTTGGGGTAAGTTGGGCTTGGGAAGTGGCGGGGCTGAGCAGGAGTGCGAGGAGAAACAGGCGGTTGAAAACAGGCATGTGTTGCGGGATTGGTGAAAGTGTCGGCTCTGGACCGGTTTTTTGTGGAAGGGTTTAACGGGGGCGGGAAAGTCAAATGG
>CAZVZH010000382.1:0-1800 GCA_964630705.1 uncultured Saprospiraceae bacterium
ACACCAGGCAACAACAAGTTATTCGGAATAAATACATGCGTAGCAGCAGTTTTCAGAAGGGAAAATAGCAAACTGCGGGGATTGGAAGGTGGGATTTTTTTGGGAATTGATTGGGGGCGACGGTTAAAATAACCTTGTTTTAAATGTCGTCTGGCCGTCTGGCCAAAATCAGCGCCTCAATTTCGATTTTCAAAGATGGTATGTATCTACCGGAGTAAATCCTTCCACCTCTTCGATAGCCGTTTTTATGTCAAACAGCCACTTGAAGACCCGATCCTCTTCCATAAACCTTTAGTTTGGTTTGCTCAACAACCTTTTTGAAATAGGGGTTGCAAAGCGTTTGTTCCTCCACCAAGTCAATTTTTCGCCCGAATAAATGGCTTAACGAATCCCGGAATTCAAAAAAATTATCCGCATATTCCATCGGATTAACCTTGTCGAATTTCACTAAAAAATCCAGATCGCTATCAGCAGTAAAATGGCTGGTGAGCGCTGAGCCGAACAGATATAGCGACACGACATGGTGCCTTTTGCACAAGGTATGGAGCGCCGTGATATCGGATAATATCAATTCCGGTAGTTGCAAAACAAAATTTTTATCTGACAAAACTAAGTTTTTTCATGTTACAACGAGTGAGAGATTGCGTGCTATGATTATTTGGAACATGATTGGATGTGACGATTTTTTAGAGGCGCGGAGCTGTTAATAGCCTTGGTAAACTGCAGTCGGCAAATTATCTTAGCCTTCGTAATAATTCACCAGGCAAACCACCGCTTCCGGTTAAGCCGCAAAACCAACCCAAGTACCATGCCCGGGAAAACAACGCTAGCCCTTCAGGCAGGCGCATCCTGCCACTTCAGGCCTCCTCCATCTGCCGCGCCACTCCCCTGCCTGCGCCCAACCGGCGCTCCTGATTTTTCCTGCCAAAACTTTATCCCGCCCAAAGGGGGGTAGGAAGTCATTTCGGCCCAGGGCGCTCCACCTTTACCGCATCAAACGTTTCCAATATGCAATTCCTGCTCCGATTGCGGTGTACCGAAACCAATTCGGTGTTGCCGATCAACTACCAATACGAACTGTCGTCGTGGATATACCGCGTGCTGCGGAACGCCGACGCCGATTATGCCGCCTTCCTGCATGAGCGCGGCCACCAGACCGGCCGGAAGAAGTTTAAGTTGTTTTGTTTCTCGCAACTGTGGATTCCCGTCGTTGACCGACGCGACGACCGGCTCGTCCTCCGCTGCCGGGATGTTTCCTTGCGCGTCAGTTTTTACCTCGACCGCACGGCGGAGGAGTTCGTACGCGGCTTGTTTCTCGAACAACAGTTTCGGCTGGGCGACAAAAAAAGCCAGGCAACCTTTGTCGTAGAACAGGTAGAGATGTTGCCCCTGGCGCTGCCCACCGGCACAGGCCCCGTGCCCATCCGAACCCGCTCGCCGCTCGTGATCGGCCGCAAACAAGCCGACGGCACCGACGACTACCTGCACCCCGCCGAACCCGACTTTGCCCCACTTCTCTGGCAAAACCTGCTCGATAAATACCGCGCGGCTACTGGGGTCGAACCTCCGAAGTGGTGGGAAGTCGAACGCTTCGGCTTTCAAGTCCTGACCAAGCGCGAAATCAGCTCCAGACTGATCCGGTTAAAAACGGACACTGATGGCCAAACCAAGGTGCGGGGCTTCCAATTCGACTTTGCGCTCGACGCCCCCGCCGAACTAATCGAAATGGGCTTGCTGGCGGGATTTGGGAAGTTTAATGCGCAGGGGTTTGGATTTGGGGAAGTGGCCCCGGCCCCGCCC
>CAZVZH010000382.1:1810-2861 GCA_964630705.1 uncultured Saprospiraceae bacterium
GATGCGCGCCGCGCCGCTCCCCACCGCCAGCGACCGGCCCCGCCCGCCCACCGCGCTATTCCACAACATCATCAATTTTCCGAAAATGGCAAAGGATAATGAATATGGCACCAAGGTCCGCTTGCTTCGGGTGATGCGGGTACTGATCGAGCAACCGTACCGATATACAAAAAAGGAGCTGGCGGCTAAATACAACGCCCATCCGGATACCATCAAAAACGATTTCGACCTTTTCAGTGAACTCGGGCTTGAACTGGACTGGGATTCCAAACGGCGGTATGGGTTCAAAGTGAACCAACCTTTGAAAAAAATGCAGGAGCTGCTCTACTTCTCCGAGGAAGAACGCGCGCTGCTGTACGAAGCCATTCACAACCTGCGCACCACGCCCGAACGGCAACAACAACTCATCCGAAAACTACATGCGTTGTACGATTACAGCCGCCTGGGTTTCAGTTTTCTGCGCAAACCGCACTTGAACAAAGTCGAACTGCTCGAACAAGCCAAAGCTGAAAAACGTCAGGCTTTGCTGGAAGACTACCGCTCCTCGAACAGCAACACCGTAGCCGACCGCATCGTCGAGCCCTACCACATCAGCCCCGCCGAAGACACCCTGCAAAGTTTCGACGTAGAAAAGCGCATCCCCCGGCATTTCCGCATCTCCCGCATCGCCCGGGTACGCTTGCTCGACCAGACCTGGCAATTCGAAGGCCACCACAACATCCAGCGCACCGATGTTTTCCGCATCGTCAACAACAACCAGATCAACGTCCACCTGCGGCTCAGCGTAGGCGCCTACAACGAACTGGTCGAACGCTACCCGCTCACCCGCTCCTACATCCAGGAAACCGCCGACCCCAACTACTTCGACTTCCAATGCAATGTCAACGCCGAATTCTACGGCCTGAGCAATTTTATCCTGGGCTTCTACCACCTGCACATCGAAGTGCTGGCGCCGTAAAAACTGCGGGAGCATTTGCGGCGGGATGTGGTGGGGATGCGGTTTTAGTTTTTTTTGAGGGGGGGGTAATGGGTTCGGAGGGTGGGGAGGGAG
>CAZVZH010000383.1:0-2846 GCA_964630705.1 uncultured Saprospiraceae bacterium
GTTTCTGGTTGGGCGTTCGTTTAGCCTTCCGAGATATTAAGCCAACGCCCAACCAAAAACCAGAAACCTTCTAACCCTCCAACCAGAAACCTAGGTTAACGTTTTTCAAAATTATACACCAGCGACACGTAGGCCATACGGCCGATGCGCGGGCCCCCATAGGTTTGAAATTGCCGGTTGTTGAACATGGCGTCTACTTTTGAGCGCCCGCCGTTTTCAGCTTCGGTGCGGAACAAAGGCGCGATGCCAAACAGGTTGGTAGCGCCTATTTTGAGCGTCGTATGGATTCTTTCAATGGTACAGTTCCACTGCGCATCCACCATGTCGTAGGTTGGGATGAGGCCGGTAAACTGCGGCGAACCTTCAAACAGGAATCCCTGAATCCACTTGTAGGTAATGTTAAACCCGGTGCGTTTCAGGCGGCCAATAGGCAGGTCGCGGGCCGAAATACCGACGTTGAACTTGTGCTCCGGCGTGTTAAAGGCCGGGATGATCGGGTCGTCTACATCCAGCTTGTTCAGCCGGTTCCAGGAGTAGTTGCCGCTCCATTGGAAGAAGGTGCCGAAGTAAAAATTCAGCCCCACGTTGAAACCCTGCGTGGTCACCCGGTTGATGGAATTGGCCGACACCCGGAATACTTTCAGGCTGTTCAGGTCGATCACGTTACCACTGACATCAGCGGTCAGGCCGAGGTTGTAGCCGATAAAATCGTCGTAGATGTTGTAATAATAGCCGGCATCCATATACACCTTATTCCACAAAGTAGTGCGGTAGCCCAGTTCGAAGGCTTTTACTTTTTCCGGACGAATGGGCGCCACGTCGTTGAACACGAGTTTTGACACATCCACCCCGGCGGGGTTGGCCAGAGCCTCGCGGAACGATTCCACCGTGATCAGATCGTTGAAGCCGTTGAGGTTGCCCAGCAAGGTGGCGGGGCCGACGTTCAGTTTCAGGTATTGGTCGGTCAGCGTCGGGTTGCGGATAGCCGAGGAGAAAGAGAAGCGCAGGAAATTGGTTGCATTCGGCGTATACACCATGGATGCGGCGGGGGTAAACAGCCAATCGAAATTCTGGTTTTTATCGGCCCGCACCGTACCGGTCAGGATAAAGCGGTCGCTCCAGAATTTCTTTTCCACACCGGCATAATAGCCCATTTCCCAGTTGGTAATGCGCTTGTACGAAGAGTCGATGGCTACGCCGCTGGCGTCGCGCACATACTCCAGCGTATCGGAAAAAATAGTGCCCTCAGAGAGCGGGCGGTAGAAGCGCGTATTGGCGCCCACCACAATGTAATTGGCCCAGCTGGGATTAAACCGGTACTCGCCGTGGGCGTGGTAGAGGGCCGACTTGTCGTAAAACAGCGTGCCGCCCGCATCGCCCGATTTGGTGCTGATAATCCGGTTGAACTCTTGCTGGAATGCGGGCGTGCCCGGGGCAAAAAAATCGGAAGTGCCGTCGCCGGTTTTTTGGTTGGCAAAATTCATCGCATTCAGGTGCCAGGCCGCCAGGGTGTCGCGGTAATCCTGAAACCACTGCGCTGCGGCTGCATCGTCGAAGGTCGCATCGAATGGCGGGTTGGGGTTCACCATCAGTTGGGGGTAGCCCAGCTGCTTCATGCGGTTGTTGTACTTGGCCACATTCGTCCAGTACAGGGTGTAGTCGCTGGCCCAGGCAAAGTCCGACTTGGCGTTTTCCTGCAAGCGCAAGGCCGTGAAATACGGGTCGTAGGAGTTGCCGGCGTCTTCGTTGGTGGCGTAAAAACGCAGAAAAAACTTGTCTTTCTGGCGCAACTCAAGCCGGTTTTGGAAAAATAAAATGTCGCGCAGGCTGAAACGGTTTTCCCCCTGGTATACCGTGGTGCCGCTGCCGAAGCTGGACGACAGCACGAGCTCCGGCGATTCAAAATCGCGGGCCGGGTTGAGCCGGAAGTGAAAAGCCGCGTTGGCTTTGTAGTTGCGGGTGTTATAGTCCACCAAATCGACTTCATTGTAACCCGTGCGGTGGAATTGCTGCATGCCGTAAAACGCGCTCCAGGGCGATTCGCCGGTGAGGTCGAAGCGGGCCTGGTAGCCGTCGCCGTAGCGGTTGACGGCGTCGTAGCGGCCGGGGTTGTCCTGCGGCTGGAAATACTGGCCGGTAGTGGTTTGGTACACCGGGTCGTAGTTGTCGGCTACCCAGTCGTAGGCGCGCAGGAAGAAAAAGTTGAGTTTGTAGGCAAAAACGTTGTTGCCGGCCTTGTTTTTTATGGCGTCGGCCCAGCGGATGGCGCCTTCGAACAGCTCGCGTTCGCCGCCTTTGAGCGAAGCCGACAAGCCCTGGTTGTAAAAGGGGTCTTTCGATTTGATGCTGATCACGCCGTTGAAAGCGTTGGGCCCGTAAAAGGGTCCGGCAGCGCCCGACACCAGTTCGACGCCCTGCACGTCCAGTTCGGAAGCACCCAGGAAGTTGCCCAGCGAAAAATTGAGGCCGGGCGCCTGGTTGTCTACCCCGTCGATAATTTGCAGCGAACGCACCGGGCTGGTCGAGTTGAAGCCCCGGGTGTTGATGATCGTGAAACCCAGCGAGGCCGTCGTCAGGTCAACCCCCTTGAGATTGCCCAGACCGTTGTAAAAACTGACCGCCGCAGTTTCCTTGATGGCGATGGCGTCCAGGTTTTCTACGGAGAGCGGGGCGGTTTTTTGTTTTTCATCGATGCGCTGACCGCGCACCACCGTTTCCTCGATGATCACGGTGTTGGCTTCCATCTTGATCGTCAGCTTGTTGCTGGCATCGGTTACCTGTACTTCCTGGGTCGTAAAACCGGTGTACGACACCCGGATCGTCACTGGCAAGGCGTCCACTGCGAG
>CAZVZH010000384.1:0-2842 GCA_964630705.1 uncultured Saprospiraceae bacterium
AGTTTGGAGTTTGGAGTTTGGAGTTTGAAGTTTGGAGTTTGAAGTTTGGAGTTTGAAGTAGTTCACCTTTCCGAAATGGTGAACCACTTCAAACTCCAAACTCCAAACTTCAAACTAAAAAAATCTCTTGCCTCTTTGTGTGTATTATCGGTTTCTGAAATGCCGCGCTGTGCAAGCAACCTTACCCTGAATTTCGATGGGGCTGCGGCGCATTTTTCCGCTGCGCGCCTGCCTGCCGACCCTCTCCCGGTGCACAACACATTTTCGAATGGGTAAACAAATCCCGCTCAGTACCGCGTTCTCCCTGCCCGACGGCCGGGAAATCACGCTGGAAACGGGCAAACTCGCCACCCAGGCCGACGGCAGCGTTGTCGTACGCATGGGCAACACCATGCTGATCGCCACGGTGGTCAGCGCTCGCAAGGCCAAGGAAGGCCAGCCTTTTTTCCCGCTTTCGGTGGATTATCAGGAAAAATTTGCGGCAGCCGGTCGTATTCCCGGCAACTTTTTCCGCCGGGAAGCCCGCCTTTCCGATTATGAAATCCTGATCTCCCGCCTGGTCGACCGCGCCTTGCGGCCCTTGTTCCCCGACGGGTACATGAACGAAACCCAGGTGATCATCAACCTGATCTCGGCCGACAAAGACGTCATGCCCGACGCCCTGGCCGGCCTCGCCTGCTCGGCTGCTGTGGCGGTGAGCGACATCCCGGTGGAGGCTTTGTTCTCGGAAGTGCGCGTGGCGCGCATCGACGGCAAATTCGTCATCAACCCCGGCCGCGCCGATCTGGTCCGCGCCGACATGGACTTCATCGTTGCCGCTACCAAACGCGACATCACCATGGTGGAAGGCGAAGCCGACGAATGCCAGGAACTCGACCTGATCGAAGCGCTCAAACTTGCCCACGAGGCGATCCGCGTGCAGATCGAAGCCCAGGAACGCCTGGCCCAACTGGTCGGCGACTCGGCCCTCGTCAAGCGCGCGCTGCCCGAAATCGCCGAAAACGACGACCTGAAAACCCTGGTCGAAAAACACTGCAAAGACGGCATTCTGGCCCTGGCCCGCAGCGCCTCCGACAAGTCGACCCGCAAAGACACGCTCGAAGCCATCAAAGACCAACTGATGGAAACTTTGCTGGCTGAATTCGGCGAAGAATTCATGGAAGAGTGGGGCGAAGCAGCCGGCCGCTATTTTGAAAAACTGAAAAAAGAACTCATCCGTGAAGTGGCGCTCAGCGAAGGCAAACGCCTCGACGGCCGTAAATCGGATGAAGTGCGCCCCATCTGGTGTGAAGTCGACTACCTGCCCTCGGCGCACGGCTCGGCGATCTTCAACCGCGGCGAAACGCAATCGCTCACCTCGCTCACCCTGGGCACCAAACAGGACCAGGCGCTGATCGACAATGCATTGGACTACCGCGACGACGCCTTTATCCTGCACTACAACTTCCCGCCCTATTCGACCGGAGAAGTGAAACCTATGCGCGGCCCCGGCCGCCGCGAAGTTGGCCACGCCAACCTCGCCGGCCGCTCCATCCGCAAACTGATGCCCGAAAACCTGGCCTACACCGTGCGGATCGTTTCCGATATCCTCGAGTCGAACGGCTCCTCTTCGATGGCTACCGTCTGCGCCGGCTCGCTGGCTCTGATGGACGGCGGGATTAAACTCAAAGCCCCCATCGCCGGTATCGCCATGGGCTGTATCGCCGACGACAAAGGCCGCTACGCCATCCTGTCCGACATCCTGGGCGATGAAGATGCGCTCGGCGACATGGACTTCAAAGTCACCGGTACTGTCAATGGCATTTGCGGCACGCAGATGGACATCAAGATCGACGGCATGCCCTACGAGCTGCTCGAAAAAGCGCTCCTGCAAGCCCGCGCCGGCCGGTTGCACATCCTCGGCGAAATGGCCAAAACCCTGGCTGAAGCCCGCCCCGACCTCAAGCCGCACGCCCCGCGCATGGTGGAGTTCCGCATCGACCGCGAGTACATCGGCGCAGTGATCGGACCGGGCGGCAAGGTCATCCAGGAAATGCAGCGCCAAACCGGCACCACCATCAGCATCGACGAAGACGAACAAGGCGGTATCGTGGCCATTTTCGGCTCGGATAAAGCTGCGCTGGATGCCGCTTTTGAAAAAATTCAGGACATCGTGTTCGTGCCCACGCCCGGCGATGTGTACGACGGCGTGATCGAGCGCGTGGAAGAGTATGGCGCTTTCGTCAAGTTCAAAGGCAAAAGCGGCCTGCTTCACGTGTCGGAGATCAGCTACGAGCGTGTGGCGAGCGTAGCCGACCTGTACAAGGTGGGCGACACCCTGCAAGTGAAATTGCTGGAAAACGACCCGAAAACGGGTAAACTCCGCCTCTCGGTGAAGGCCCTGCTGCCCAAACCCGAAGGTTATGTCGAACGCCCGAGCGGCGGCGGCCGGGGTGGCGACCGCGACCGGGGCGACCGGGGCCGCGGCGGCGATCGCGATCGCGACCGGCGTGGCGGCGGCGGCGGTTTTCGCGGCGGTGGCGGCGGCCGGCGGTAGGGTTTTTCAATAAAAACGGCCCGGCACCTCGTGTGTCGGGCCGTTTTTTTTCCGGGTATTGGGCGCGCAGGTTTTGCGGATCGGACCGGCCTGCAGGTGCGGTATCAGCTGTTGTTTTTTGTGCAAAAACCAAAACTTGAGTTTTTGATTTGCACAAAAAAGCAAAAAATGGCGAGGACGCCAACAAGGGCAAAAAATAATGGAGGGGTCGAAGTAAAAATTGGTCCTTTGAGTAATACGCTGCGCCGATCTATTCCACTTTCACCACCTTCCCGCCACCCAGCCGCACACCGCCGTCGCTGACCG
>CAZVZH010000385.1:0-879 GCA_964630705.1 uncultured Saprospiraceae bacterium
AAACCCGTGAAAGGTTTGTAGGGGAACAGTTGTTTCCATGTTTTTTCCATGTCGGCGTGGACGGCGCTCAAATCCTCCGGCTTGGTTTTCAAAATGCAGTAGGTAAATTTGTCTGCAGGTGCGCACCGCACTATCACCGGCGACATGGCATCGAACGGCGAATCGGTCATAAAATCTTTCACCACTCCGGCGATGCGATAGGAGGTGGTGTCAAAGTTCAGCATTTCGCCCACGACGTTTTTGTTGCCGCCGACTTCGCGCACAAACATTTCATTTACAAGCACCTCCGTCTGTGAACCAACCGCCTCATTCACGTCGGAAAAGTCTTTGCCCGACAAGAGTTTCATACCCATGAGCGGCATATAATCCTTGCCCACCTCGAACCACAGCGTTTCCTGCTTTTGCCCCAGCCACGAAAATTCTACCTGCCGATAATTGAATCCTGCGTGGTGGCGCGTTTTGGCCGTCGCCAACACTTTCGGGTTTTGGTGCATAGCATCTTCAAAAGTTTTCAGCGAAGCCAAATCCTGTGTCTCCACGCCGAGAATGCCCTCTTTTACATAACCGAGGTCGGCCTGGCGCTGCACCTGCGCGTTGCGGGCAAAACTGAACCCCACCACCACGGCAGCCAGCGCCATCGCTACCTGCATCCCCATCATAACGCGGGAAAAAAGGCTGGAGCCTCCGAAGCGCAGCGTCCCCCGGAAAATGCTCGAAGGATTGAATGCGCTGACGTAAAATGCCGGATATGCGCCCGCCAGCAACGTTGTGAGAACAACCGTGGAGGCAAGGAAAGCCAGCATCGGGGCGTTGTTTAAATAAGTGATTTTTAAATCAATATGCTTCCAGGTAGCATTGTACCAATCTGCAATCGGCGAC
>CAZVZH010000385.1:889-2805 GCA_964630705.1 uncultured Saprospiraceae bacterium
CGAGCATCATCCCGACAATTAACGCCGCAAGGCATACGATGAAGGCTTCTCCAAGCAATTGAAACCGCAACTGGCGCAGCGTGCCGCCCATCACTTTGCGCACACCCATCTCGCGCAAGCGGCGGTTGCTGATGGCGATGGTGGTATTGGCGAAATTGAGGCAAGCGGTCAACAAGAGCATGAGAGCGCAGGTGATGTTGCCCCAAATGGCGGCGGGCGGCGAGCCGGACATCAAATTGTTCCAACGGATGTCGCGGGCATTGAGGGCCAAAGAAGGCAGGGCTTCGAGGCGGTAGCGTTCGGCCTGCCAGTTCTGATTACCCTGATTTTGCGGCGCGACGTATTGCTGCAAGGCCGCCTCCACTGCCGCAACCTCGGAGGGGTTTTTCAGTTTTACAAATGCTGCGTCCACAAACCATCGCCACGAATCGTAGCGCACGGGTTTGTCACCTTCCAACTGGTTGTCCAAATGCGTGAGAAACTGGAACTGGATGCTCGAATTTTTCGGGCATTCTTTCAACACACCGCTGATAGTCAGGTTTTTGCGTTGCGGGATATCTGCGTATAGCAGCAAAGTCTGTCCAACAGGGTCTTCGTCGCCAAAAAATTTCTTCGCCATTTCTTCCGTAATCAGCAGCGCGTCGTGGTCGGCCAAACGCGCCTGCCCGGCGACTAACTGGAAGTCGAACATGTCGAAGAAGTTCTCGTCCACGAAATGCACCTGCTGGTTGAACACGTTTTCGCCGCGCTTGACGACGAGGCCGCGCGAGTCAATGCGCGTCGCGGCTTCTATGCCGGGAATTTCGGCAGCAGCCTGCGGTGGCAAATAAGCCGGGCAAACGCCATGCAGCAGGTGATTTGAATTTTTGAACGTTTCCACCCGAAACACACGCTCTTTGGCGGGATGCCAAGCATCAAAACTGTGTGCGAATTGGTAGTTCTCGAAGGAAAGAATACAAAAGGCCAGCGCGATGCCCAGACCGGCGACATTGATGAGCACATAACGCCCGTTGCGGCGCAGGTGACGGAGGGCGAGTTTCAGGTAACTTTGTAACATAGCTTAAAAATATTCAGTGGAAACCCCGTTTTTTGAAGGAGCGACAGCAATTGTGCCCGAATATCTAAATTCTGGTTTTCAAGGACTTAGAAAAATTTACATCTCAATTGCCTGTTCATTTTCGGACGAGGGTGTGCGTGAACGGACGGCGTTTTTACAACCTGAAAAAGGTCTTTTTTCCAAAACAACGGGCAATTGTGCGAGCGGCTCTATTTTTACCCAAAAAACTGATTTTCAAAATGACGCGCAAACGCATCCTGCTTGGCCTCGCCGCCCTACTCGTCCTCATCCAATTCATCAGAATTGATAAAACCAATCCGCCCTTGGACCCCAAAATTGACTTTCAGGCGGCAGCCCGCCCACCTGCCGAGGTGCTTTCGCTCATCAAAGGGGCGTGTTATGATTGTCATTCTGACGAAACGAAATACCCATGGTACAGCAACATCGCGCCGGTGTCGTGGTGGCTGAAAAATCACAAAAACGAGGCGATGGAACATTTCAACTTCTCTACGCTTGGCATCCTGAAACCTGAGGATTTGAAATGGGCGCTCGGCACGGCAGCCGAAGAAATCCGTGAGGGCAAGATGCCTCTCCGCAGTTACACCTGGATGCACCCGGAGGCGCGGCTCTCCGACGAGCAACGCGCGTTGCTGGCAACGTGGCTGGATACATTCACGCCCATCTCGACGGGTTACGGCGAGGCAGGGAGAAGATAAAAACCATCCCCCCTTGTCAACCCCACCCCCGACCCCTCCCCCGAAAAGGAGGGGGGCGTAGAGTGTTCCGGGGCGTACTCTACGGTGTATGTCACGTCTCCCCTCCTTTTCGGGGGAGGGGTCGGGGGTGGGGTTGTTCGGGA
>CAZVZH010000386.1:0-2799 GCA_964630705.1 uncultured Saprospiraceae bacterium
GCTGTCGCGCATGACCGCGATCTTCGCCGGCGTCTTCTTCTTCCTCAGCCTGCTTCGTTTGCACTTCCTCCTCTTCCGGCGCCTTCATCCGTTGCAGTTCGGGTTTTTCCTGCACCAGTTTGTCTTCTTCCATGCGGGCGTCGGCAGTGCCTGGCTCCTCGGATTTTTGGACGGCGCCGTTTTTAGCCGCCGGCGTTGGGTTGGCCACCACGGCATCGGCTACGGCGTCGGCTTCGCGCTCGTATTTGTCGCCCGGCTGGCCGATGGTCAGCTTGGTTTGGATGGGGGCCGAGAAAAAAGGCTCGTGAGTTTGCTGTTCCGCCGGGTGTTGAAAAAAGGGTTGGGCCTCGGGCTGGCGCTCGTGCTGGGTATGGGGATTGCGGTGGCGGCGGGAGCGGCGGGTGGAAAAGGGAGCGGTTGGCATGGCTGGTGGTGTTTAACGGATGGCCGAATTTAATCGTTTGAGCGGGGATCGGACAAGAGTTGCCATTTTTTTAAATCGCTGATGATCAGTTTTTTTAGGGCATTCCAAACATACGCGCGCAATCCCACATACCCAGCGAGCAGAAAAATGGGGCCGAACGGCAGCGTCAGAAAAGCCAAGACTACAAATGCCGCTTTTTGCTTGAAACTGGGTTTGAGGCTGATCCAGGCAATTTTTTTGAGCCGGCTCAACACTTTTTTCCGGTAGCGTTCCAGGTTTTTTTTGTCGTATTTTGGAAAATCCGGGGCTTGCTCCAAAGCCATCGGCGCGCCGCCCGGCGTCACATCGGGTATGATCGGAACCCGCCCGATTTTTTTCATGGCCTCCGGCTCCCAACCGTACTTGGCCGGCATCAGGTCGGGGTGGATAAATTCGTGGGCGGGCACGGAGAAATAATGCTGCAAAAAACTCTGGCAGTTTTTTCGGCCCAGGAAAAAATCGTGCTCGCGAAAAGCCACGTCCAGAAATCCGGAAAAGCCGCCGAGGGCTCCGCAAGCGATGGCCAGGCTGCCCTGCGGAACCCCGTCGCGGGAGGGCGCGATGATGAATCGTTTCAGATCTTCCTGACTGCAAGCCTGGTGCATGTCGCGCGGTTTCGCCCTGCCCTGGTGCAGCAGGGTGCCGATCAGCCGGGGGATGACCTGGAACAAATTGCGTTTCAATTCCTGCTGCGGTTTTCCGGTTTCCGGCTCGTTGCTCGGGAACGGATCGATCATCAGCAGGATATTGTGCGTGTCGTCTGAAGGGGTCTTTTCGTCGCCCGAACCGGCCGGAAACCGCGTGTCGAGCACCTCCTGGATCAGTTCGAAGGGTTCGTTGTTGAGGGCGCCGCCGTCGGTATTCAGGGTAGCCAGTTCTTCCGGGCGGTTGGGATTGCCGGACTGGAGCGCATCGGGCAGCTGGCCCCAGCGGTTTTTTAAAAATTCGTTTTTGGCCAATATGGCTGTCGGCCGTTTCAAACGCCGGGCCTCGAAGCCGATCGGGAAGGCGCCGGTAGCCATGGCGGCGTCGGCGAAGGTGTCGATGTTCGTGTTTTGCTTAAAATCAAGCGGAATTCGGCCGGGCAGCGCCGGGCTGCCGATCATGAAATGGGCGAAATCCTGGTGCAGTTGCGCAATGAAGTTTGTCCGACTTCCATCAGCCGACCGAAAGGGGTATTTCACCTGCACGCCGTCGAAATTGGACAGGGTGAGCAGCAGTTCGAGTTGTTTGTCCACGTAGGGCCGTTGGGCGGGTTTGTCGACGGGATTGCGGAGCAGGACATGCCGGACCAGGGTTTCTTTAAAATCCGAATTGAACAGAGAAAGCACGTTGCGGTACTGGTTGAGGTCGCCGGGGCCGAGCAGGCGGTTCACCATGTCGGCGTCGGTGAGTTTGACCCAGGATTCGTACAGCAGGTTGTTGAGGTTTTTGCCGGCCCGGTATTTTTCCCGCTTCTCCGGCGTCACGTGTTCGATCTCTTCGGCCAGGGCGCGGGCGGCGATGGCGGCCGTCATGCCGCCGGCGGAGGCGCCGCCCAAAATGACGATTTCGACCTCGTGCTTCGGCACTTGGGTCTGGTAACCGGGCTCCTGCTTTTTTCGCTTGTCTTCCGCTTGCTTGCATTGCTCCCAACGGTCGAGGGCCTCGAGGAGATAATCCATGACCCCGGCCGTGTACGCGCCGGCGGACACGGCGCCGGCCATGCAGATGCCTAAGCGGATTTTTTTTATTTGGGTGGGTGGGTTGGGCATGGGTGGGTGGGTTGGGCATGGGTGGGTGGGTTGGGTGGGTTGGATTCATTAGACAATTCTCACAGGACTGTTCAGAAAATTGTAGCACACCATAGTCCTGGGATTGAAAACTAAGCGATTAAGCGCGGTGTGGCACAATTTTCTGAACAGCCCCTTATTATCAGGTAGAAGTATCATCGTCAAGGAATGGGTTAAAAAAATCAAATTCAATATTTGTATCCATATCCCTGTATATCCAATCTTCACTTATATTCTCGCTTATACCAGTTTTTTTTTGGAATAATACAAAATTTGATAAAAACTCTATATCCCCAAATTCGTGGCTAAATTTAATTAATACCTTGTGATAAGTAATTTCATGTAGGCGTTGAGTAATTATTTCATTAATTATAATTACTGGGTCTTTTTTACGAAGTGAATATAAATATCTATCCAGAATAAGTTTGTTTGATCTCTTAGAAGTGCGAGATAAATTTTGAACACCTTTAAAGATTAGCTTACTAAAATCACGAAAACCTTTAGGAAGGCTCCAATTTATTAAGTCACTAACTAAAACCAATTCAGAGTTTGTCGGCGAGTAAA
>CAZVZH010000387.1:0-2740 GCA_964630705.1 uncultured Saprospiraceae bacterium
GGCGGAGGCGTTCGCCCAGGAGGAGCCGTCGCCATTTCCGGTGGCGACTGGCTTTACATACCAGATAGCGGCTTGTAAAGTTGCAGGCATACAGGCCAGCATCAGGTTGAACAGAAGCAAGTTGACGGTGCGTTTTTTCATCTTCAAAATTTAATCAAGCTGTACACCGTAAAGACCGGGCATTTTACCCGGATGTATTTCCAATTATCAGTCAAAGAATTCCGATTATCGTGCATGCGGATGTTATTTCCGCAGTTCGGTAGGGCGCAAGCCAAATTCCTGGAGGAAAGCGTCTGAAAAATAGGCCGGGCTGGAGAAGCCGACCCGGTAGGCTACTTCGGATATGCTCAGTGCGCTGTTCAGCAGGAGTTGTTCGGCGCGTTGCAGGCGCTGCCGCCGGATAAAAGCTGCCGTCGACAGCCCGGTCAGCGCTTTGGTCTTGCGGTACAGTTGCGACTGGCTGAGTCCGACCAGGCGGCTCAGTTGCAGCACGCCGAACTCGGGGTCGTCCAAGTGCGTATCGAGGTATGCCGTTATATTCCGGAGAAAGAGCGTTTCCGGGTCGGATGTGTCTGTTTGCTGGTTTAGCGTTTCGGGCCGGCTGTAGTGTGCCTGGAGTTTCCGGCGCTGTTCGAGTAAGTTTTCCAGCGTGGCCAGCAGTTCATCGCGGTTGAAGGGCTTGGCCAGATAGGCGTCGGCGCCGCGTTTCAAACCGGCAATGCGGTGTTCCGCACCAGATTTTGCGGTGAGCAGCACGATGGGGATGTGGCTGGTGCGCGCGTCGTTTTTCAGCGTTTCACATACTTCGAAACCGTCTTTTTCGGGCATCATCACGTCGGAGATGATCAGGTCGGGCACGGTTTCGAGAGCTTTTTCGATACCGGACTGGCCGTTGCCGGCAATATCGATCCGGTAGATTTTATCGAAACTTGAAAGCAGGTATTCCTGAACCTCGGGGTTGTCTTCGATAAGCAGCAAGGCCGGGACATCGTCGGTATTTAATTTGGATGCCGGATGGGCCTTATTCCCTGAATTTTGATCTGGTTTGGCGCTTGACTGCCCCGGGGGCTGTTGATCCTTTTCCGGGGCTTTGTTTGTAACGGGCAGTTGTACCGTAAACGTTGCGCCCGCCCCCACGGCACTTTCCACAACAATTTCCCCGCCCAGGGCCTTAACCAGTTCTTTGGTGAGCGCCAGGCCGATACCCGTGCCGCCTGCCCGGGCTTTTTCCAGATTACCGGATTGGTAAAAGCGGTCGAAGATGTAGGGCAGATCTTCCGGGAGTATGCCGGCGCCAGTGTCGGAAACGGTAAGGATTGCAACGTCGGCAGGGTTTGAAACCCTGCCGACGTTTAGAACTACCTGTCCGCCCGGCGGCGTAAACTTGATGGCATTCGACAGCAGGTTGTAGACGATTTGTAGCAAGCGCTCGGGGTCGTGGTCCATCGTCAGGGCAGTTTCCGTACTTTCCAGCCGCAGTTGCACTTGCTGCGCCTTAGCCAGGGCGTGCAGGCTTTCCACTATATAGCGCAGGTAGGGCAGCACATCGCCTTGAACATAGTTCAACTTCAGGGTATTAGTTTCCAGTTTAGCCAGGTCGAGGATTTGATTGACGAGGCGCAGCAGGTTTTGTCCGCTGCGGCGGATCAGCCCGATAGTGGGCTTGATATCCTGGCCGACGCTGGATTCTGCCTGTTCGGCAGCACCCAATATGACCGTCAGGGGTGTTTGAAATTCGTGGGTTACATTTGTAAAAAAGCGGTTTTTAAAGGCGTCGAGTTCCCGCAGGCGCAGGGCTTCCTGCCGGGCCAGGCGTTGGCGCAGTTGGTAGCGGTACAGGAGCCGGGTAGCGCAGCCCAGGGCCAGCGCGTATGCCAGCCAGGCCCAGCCGGAGGCCCACCATGGCGGGTGGATCGTGAATTCAAGCACAGCGGCTTGGTCGCTCCAGGCGCCGTCGTTATTGCTGCCCAGCACGCGGAAGGTGTAGGCGCCGGGCTTTAGATTGGCAAACTGCACGCTGTTGCGGGCGCCCAGGGGCACCCATTCCTGCCCGTCATCCGCGCCGAAGGTATGCCGCCGGATTAGCTGGTAGCGGTACTGGTTTTGGGTGGGATTGGTGAATTCAAGCGCGGCAAATTCGACTGTTACCAGGTTCTGTTCGTGCGCCAGTTCGAGCCGGTAGTTTTGCTCGTTTTGGGATGTGGCCGGCGCCAGTCCATCAGCCGCAAGTTGCCGCAAGGGCAGCGATTCGTTGTTTACAGCGATTCGGGCGATGGCCATAACCGGTTTCACGGGGTTAAAATGCAAGCTGTCGGGGTGAAAAATCGTCAGGCCATTTACGCCGCCGAATAGCAGGTGGCCGTCGCGGGTTTTCAGGTAGCTGGAATGGTTGAACTCGTTGTCCTGCAGGCCGTCGGCAACTGTAAAATTTTTCACCGTTTCCGTACGCGGGTGAAACCGGCAGAGGCCTTTGTTGGTGCTGAGCCAAAGGTGGCTGGCATTGTCGGACAGGATACCATAGACGACATTGTCGGGCAGGCCCTGTTTGGTTGAGTAGTGTTTAAACCGGCCGGTTTCGAGGTCGAGCCGGTTTAGTCCGCCGCCTTTGGTGCCTACCCAGAGGTAGCGACGGGGTTCCAGGGGGTCTTCTGCAGCGGAGAGGACATTTTTGTTGGAAAGGGTGCTGCGGTTATTGGGGTTATTTTGATACAGGTTGAACGTATAGCCTGCGTCTTGGGGC
>CAZVZH010000388.1:0-1116 GCA_964630705.1 uncultured Saprospiraceae bacterium
ACTGCAAGCCCAGCACTATTACCACACCGACGGCCTGCACTGCGGCCAGCACGCGTCCGGCGGCTGCGCCCAGCTCCCGGCGCCCTGTCCGAAGGGTTTCACGGCGCTTATCCGGCTCGAGCTGCAAACCGACGCCCAGCCCACCGAAACCTCCTGGACGCTGACCGACGTGACGGCCGACAGCCTCGTCGGCCAGGGCGCCAACCTGGCGGCAAACACCGCGTACCTGCACACGTTTTGCGCCTACGCCGACCGCTGCTACCGCTTCACCATCCGCGACGCCGGCTATAACGGCCTCTCCTCGGCCAAGGGCTACCGGCTTTTCCGCAACGGGGAACTGCTCCAGTCGGGCGCCTACTTCGACGAGTCCGAAACTGCCGAGTGGGGCGGCTGTTGCAGCGGTTTTTCCGTGCGGCTGGTCGGCGGCGACGCCTGCGCGTTCAACCACTACGGGCAGGTTTTCGCTGAGGCGACGGGCGGTGCGCCGCCGCTCAATTACCTGTGGTCCGACGGCCTCAGCCACACGCCGGCGCATAAACTGGCCGAATCGGACGGCAGCATTTCGGTCACGGTGACCGATGCGGCGGGCTGCACGACCAGTGTCAGCTTCGCGGTGGCCGACCTGGAGCCGCTGGCCGTTTCGGTGCAGGTTACTTGTGGGGCCGGGCCGAATTCCGGCGCTGCGGCAGCAATGCCCGGCAGCGGGGTGGCGCCGTTTCGCTACCGCTGGTCGAACGGCGGCCAGGGCGCCGCCGTCGCCGGGCTGGAGCCGGGCACGTACACCGTCACCGTCACCGACGCCAGCGGCTGCACGGCCACGGCGCAGGGCGCGGTGCTGCCGCCGGACGCTTGCTTTGCCGCCCATCCGATCCCGCTGACGAAGGGCTGGAACCTGATTTCCAGCTATGTGCGCCCGCACAGCCCCGACATGCTCGTCGTGGTGGAGCCGGTCAAAACCCAGGTGGAAATTTTAAAAGACAGCCGGGGAACTTCCGCCGCACCTTCCACTCCCCTGAACAAGCTGGGCGCCTGGTCGATGCTGAAAGGCTACCAGGTGAAGGCGGCTGAAAACACGGCGATACCCGTGTACGGCGAAAAAGTCGACCCGGCCGCCAC
>CAZVZH010000388.1:1216-2730 GCA_964630705.1 uncultured Saprospiraceae bacterium
GGCGGTCCGTTGCAACATTTCCTTCTGAATGTCGCCAACACCGGCAACAACGCCACCCTCCTGCTTCCCGCCGCAGTGGCGGAAGCTTTGCTGGAAAATGGCGACGAACTCGGCGTGTTCGCGCCGGACGGGGCGCTTTGCGGGGCCGCTGTTTTTGAAAATAAGAACCTGGCGCTCGCCATCTGGGGCGACGACCCCAGCACCCCCGGAGTGGTGGAATGCCTGGCCACCGGGCAGCAATTTTCCCTGAAAGTCTGGCGCGCTGCCGCCAATGCGGAACAGGCGGCGGATTTCGCGCTGCAACACAACGCGCCGCCGGCCTTCGAAACAAACGGAATTTATACGCTGGAAAAACTAAGCCTCCTGGTCGATGCACCGGAGGCGCTCGCGCCCGACGCGTTCCGGTATTTCCCCAACCCCACTACCGGGCGTCTGCACCTGCAATTTCAGTTGAACGCCGCGGCCCGCCTGCGCATCGAGTTGTTGTCGGCCGACGGGAAAAACCTGTCGACCCTGCTCGACGAAACCTGTGCGGCCGGCCGGCACGAGCGGACGCACGAGCTGAGCAATTACCCCGACGGCGCTTATTTTATAAAAGTTTCCACCGCCTCGGGCGCGCGCCTGCACCCGCTGGTTTTGGAGAAAAAATAACCGCGCCATGAAACACGCCGCCCTTTGTTTGTCGCTTTTTTGCGGGTTGGTGCAACTGGCCGCCCAGCCCGGCTCCTGCGCGCCCATCGTCAACACCGACGCCAACCACACCATTATCCTGGCCAATTTCACGCCCACGCTGAACGGCGGCGCTTTGCCGCTGGGCAGCTACATCATCGTTTTGTACGATAAAAACGGGACGCCGCAGTGTGCGGGAGCGGTGCAGTGGGCCGGCACAAACACCGCCATGGCCGCTTTCGGCGACGACGCACTGACGCCCGAAAAAGACGGTTTTACCGCCGGAGATGCCTTCCGCTACCGGGTGGAATTGCCCGACGGCACGGTTTGGGACGAGGATTGCATCAGCGTCGAATACGCCACCGGCGGCATTTATTTCAACGCCGGAAATTATGTAGCAAACGGCATCAGCGGCTTGTCGGCGCTGACGGTCGACACGGTTGCCTGTTCCGTGCAGTGCCCCGTTTTGGGCCTCAACATCGGTGACTACTGCGACGACCACAACGACAACACGCTGAGCGACACCGTCACCGACAGCTGCACCTGCGCGGGTATACCTTCCAGCTACCGCCTGAGCCCATTCGTGCTGGCCAGCGCCGGCGCTTACCAGCTGGCCAACATCATGACCGATACGTTCAGCCTCGCCTGGACGCTCGGCCAGATCGCCGCCGAAACCTGGGATTCTTTCCTGAACATAAACACCTGCTACTGGTTGCGCCAGGGTTTTCAGCAGCCCTTCGAATGGAAACTACCGGAGCCGACAGCGGCCAATTGTAGCGTCATTATCGGGCTGGAAACGCCGGAGGGGACCATCGCCGTCCGCATTTTCCCCAACCCGGTTTCCG
>CAZVZH010000389.1:0-2720 GCA_964630705.1 uncultured Saprospiraceae bacterium
GTTTGGAGTTTGGAGTTTGGAGTTTGAAGTTTGGAGTTTGGAGTTTGAAGTTTGGCGTTTGAAGTTTGAAGGGGGATATGGCCGCCGGTGCAGATGGGTTGTCGGTCTTGGGTGATTTGGTAGCCTTTGGGCAGGTCGGCGTAGAAATAATTTTTACGGTCGAAGCTGCTGAGCAGCTGGATATCGCAGCCCAGGGCCAGTCCGAGCCGAACAGCGCACTCGACGGCCTGGCGGTTGAGCCGGGGCAGGGTACCGGGGTGCGCCAGGCTGATCGGACTCACCTGGGTGTTGGGCGCGCCGCCGAATGCGGCCTCGTCGGTGCAAAAAAGTTTGGTTCGCGTGGCAAGTTGGACGTGTATTTCGAGTCCGATGACGGTTTCGTAAGCGGGCATAACTGCGGACGGGATGTTTAAAAAACAAAAAATACGATGAGCATACCGAGGGTGAACAGCAGGATAAATCCGAGCAGATAGGCAATCAGTAAAGCGGTAGATTTTAAAATCGTCCACTTCCAACTTTGGCCGTAATACTGTTTCATGGCCAGAACGGGGCTGAGGAAGGACCAAAGTGTTGGGATCAGCCACAGGGTTTTTAAAGGAAAAACGGCATTGATCAAGATGGCCACCAAGAGGATGAGAAACAGCGCGGAGTGTTCGTTGAGCATCAAAAAAAAGTGCTCGACGAAAAACCGGCGCTGGCGCAGGTACAGCAATTTGAGCACGCCGGCCATGAGCACTACCAGCGCCAGAATGGTCCAGGCCAGGTTGCCCAGATAGGCTTGCATGAGCGCGCTGGGGTCCTGGAGGGTTTTCAGGCCTTGTTTGACGGCCATTTGGTCGACCCAGCTGCGGATGGCATATTTGGAAATAATGCTGTCGGGGTCGAGTCGAAAAGCGTCGGCTGTGGCCAGCCGGATACTTTTTCTGAAGCCCAGGTTGAACGAGATGGAATCGGCGCCGCCGCCCTGCGTAGTGTCGGCCATGGCCATGATGGCGCCAAACTTTTCAACGGCCTCGCCGTAGGTGCGTTGCAGCAGGCTATCGACGGCTTTGCGCACCAGGGGCGTTCGGTATTCCTCCGGCAGCGAGTCGAATTCCTGACGCATGGTTTCGAATTCCGTTTGCCGTTTACCCAGTTCGTAAAAGTCGTACTTGATTTTTTGCGGGCTTGGTTTTCCGTTGAATACCAGTCCGTGGTCGGTTTGTTGGGCACGGTAGCTGGTGGGTTTGCTCAGGTGGTTGAGGGTAAAAAGAAACAAAAAAGCGGTGATAAAAAAGAAGCGTATCGGCTGCGGGAAACGTTTTTGCCGGCCGGCGAAAAACTCTTTTGTCACGTAACCGGGAATAAACAACAACAACATGAAGCGCAGCGATCGGCTTTCGAGGTGCAGTACCCGGAACCACAGTTGTTTGAACAAGCCGCCCAACGACATACGGCCGTCGCCGGTCTTTTGCCCGCACTGCGCGCAAAACTTTGCCTTGTAGGGCAAGGGGAAATGGCAGTTAGGACAGTAGCCTGTCGATTTGTACTTCATGCCGGAAAGTTAGTTTGAAGTTTGAAGTTTGAAGTTGTCCAACATCGCGGAATAATGAACAACTTCAAACTTCAAACTTCAAACTTCAAACTTCAAACTCCAAACTCCAAACTTCAAACTAACTTTCCGCTTAAATTTTAAAAGGTTATGCGCCAACAAACGACCCAACACATTTTAATGGTACGGCCGGCCAACTTTGGTTTCAACGAAGAAACCGCCGCCAACAACGCCTTTCAACGCCGCGAAGGCGCGCTGGATGCCGCAGAAATCAAGTCCAGGGCTTTGCAAGAATTCGACGCATTTGTGGAAACCCTGCGCGCCGCTGGCGTAGACGTGATCGTGGCTAAGGACTCGGCCAGCCCGGTCAAGCCCGACGCTGTTTTTCCCAACAACTGGGCGACGTACCATCAGGAAGGCCTGATCGTCACCTATCCCATGTTTGCCCCCACCCGCCGCCGGGAGCGCCGCCGCCAGGTGCTCGACACGGTGCTCCGGGCCGGATTTCACGCCGATCGCCGCGTCAACCTGGAGTTCAACGAAAAGATCGACCGCTTTCTGGAAGGAACTGGCAGCATCATTTTCGACCACCAGCACCGCCTGGCCTACGCCTGCCTCAGCCCGCGCACCGATGCCGCCCTGCTCGACGAGCTTTGCCAGATTCTGGGCTACGAAAAAGTGGTGTTTCAGGCCGTCGACGGCTCCGGACAAGATATTTACCACACCAATGTGATGATGGCCATGGGCGAAACTTTCGTCGTCATTTGCCTGGCTACGGTGCGCGACTCCGAGGAGCGCCGCCAACTGGAGCAACTTTTTGAAAAAACCGGCAAGGAAATCGTCGATATCAGCCTGGAACAAATGAACCGCTTCGCCGGCAACATGCTTCAGGTGCGCAACGCAAGCGGCCAAACTTTCCTGGTTATGTCGAGCCAAGCCTACCAATCGCTCACGCCCACCCAAATTCAAACCCTCGAGCGCCACACCCAACTCCTCCACAGCCCCATCGACACCATCGAAACGTACGGCGGCGGCAGCGCCCGGTGCATGATGGCGGAGGTTTTTTTGCCGCATGATTAAAAGGTTAGAGGGTTTCTGGTTAGGAGGTTAGAGGGTTTCTGGTTAGGAGGTTAGAGGGTTTCTGGTTAGAAGGTTAGAAGGTTTCTGGTTAGAAGGTTAGAGGGTTGTT
>CAZVZH010000390.1:0-2686 GCA_964630705.1 uncultured Saprospiraceae bacterium
ACTTTCACCGACAGGAGCAACACCTGCACATCCTCGCAAAAGGGGTTGGAAGCCGTCAGCCGAATGGTGTACTCGCCCGGCTGCGAAAAGCTCATCGAGTCGAGGCTGGCTCCCTGGGAGACGCCGTTGATCTGCCAGTTGAAACTGCCGGCCCCGGTGCTCAAATTCGTGAAATAAACTGTTTGGCCCAGCTCCGGATACAAGGGACTCACCGTAAAGGCCGCTTCCACCGGGCACAACACCTGGATAATCTGCGTTGCCGAAGCACTGGCGCACAACTGCGTGTCGGCCGGGAAAGCGGTCAGACCAACGGTGTAAAACCCCGGCGCGCTAAACTGGTAGGACGCGCCCGGGTTGAACGGCGCCCCGTTCAGGGTCCATTGCAGGCTGCTGTAATTTTGGCTTTGGTTGGTAAAAACAACCGGGGTTCCGGCATTTACCGTGTTGGCGCTGGCCGTAAACGCCGCCAACGGAGGCGCGGGGCAGGGCGGCAAACAGCCCTTGCTCGCGAGCAAACTTTTCCGCGTGCCATGCAGAAAAAACTGCATGCGCGCTGCCTGCCCCGAGGTGAAATCGTGCTGGCACTCGTGCAGGGCGTAGTCCATAAAATTCCAGTACTGGTCGGGCTGGTCGCTGCTGAACCCCGACAGCGCGTCGGTGGTGCAGGAGTTGACCGTTTGGCCGCAGGGCACCACAGCCGAGCTCTGGTCGGGCGGGGTGTCGCACACGCGGTCGCCGTCGAGCAGGCAATTGTTATTGGCGCAGCCGCCCTCGAAGGTGTGGTGCAGCCCGAAATAATGCCCGAGCTCGTGCGCGAGCAGGGCGATGTTGGCCGGCGTGCTGCCGAAGTAGGCCGCTTCGATGACGATGCCGTCGTCATTGCCGCCGTGAAAACCCGGCGGGTAGGCGTAGGCCGACACCGTGCAGCCCAGGCTGGGGTCGCAGATGCTGCGCACGATCCAGATGTTGAGGTAATCTTTCGGCGCCCAGCGGCTGAGGTTTTTCAGGGCGGCGTCGGAAGCCAGGATGTTGCTGATTTCCGTCAGCGGACTTTGCGTGCGGGTGATACCGCCGGTGGCGGCCCCGGCGGGCGTGCGGCGGGCCAAGCAGAGCTGGATGCCGGCGTCGGCGCCGCTGCCGCGGTCGAAAAAACCGGCGTTGGCCAGGGCTTCGTTGAGCCACTGGATGCCTTGCTGCACCTGGGCGTCGGAAAGGTTTTCGGGACCGTTGTTGTGCACAAGGTGTACGACTACCGGGATGGTGGCCGCCGCCGCGGCTTGTTCGGAAGCAGGATGTCGGAAAAAATCATAGGCTTGTTGTTCCAGTTGCTCCGATTGTTTTTGGAAACCGGCATCCTGGAGTGCGTGTTGGCGCAGCAAATCGGCGGCGCAAGGGGCTTGGGAAAGCAGGGAAACAGGGGCCAAAAAGCCGAGCAACAAGGGGAAATATTGCTTCATTCGGAAGTCGTTTGTTTTATCTGAAATATTTCTGCTGTTAAAATTACTACTTTTATCAGCTACTGCCCACCCGAACTTGGCCCGAATGGGTCAAGCGGTCGGCTGCCTGTCTTTTCCCGAATGCGGCCCTGCCCGCACAACAAGCTTTTTTATGAAAAAAACAACTACCCGCGTTTGGTTTGTCCTGCTGTTCGCCGCCGGTTTCCGGCCTTGCCTGCCGGCGCAAACCAACATCCTGTGCACCAACCCCCTGGCCGAGCAAATCCTGCTGGGCAATTATAACCCGGCCGACTATGCTGCTTCCACCCCGGTCGCCGGGTTGGCCGCCACCACTTCGGGCATCCACGCCCGGGTGTCGGCCGACAGCTTGAAAGCCTACTTGTTTGCCCTCAGCGCCTTCGGCACCCGCAACACCGGCTCCGATACCGTGTCGGCCACCACCGGTATCGGCGCGGCACGGCGCTGGGCGCACCAAAAATTCGAGGATTTTAGCAGCCGCAACGAAAGCCGCCTGGTGGTGTCGTACCTCCAGTTCGATCAGGACGTCTGCGGCATGGGCCAACACCGCAACATCATCGCCGTGCTGCCCGGCTCTAATCCGGCGCGCCACGGAGTAGTGCTCATCGAGGGCCATATCGACAGCCGCTGCGCCGTGCTCTGCGACGTGAGCTGCCCGGCCGAAGGCGTCGAAGACAACGCCACCGGCACCGCTCTGGTGCTCGAACTGGCCCGCGTGATGGCCCAATACACGTTTGAAAACACCCTGGTGTTTATGGCCACTATCGGCGAAGAGCAAGGACTGGTCGGCGCCGACGCCATGGCCTTGTACATGAAAAGCAAAGGCATTCCCTTGCGCGCAGTGCTTAACAACGACATCGTGGGCGGGGTCTACTGCGGGCAAACTTCTTCGCCGCCTTCCTGCCCGGCGCTCAACGACGTAGACTCCACCGGCGTACGTCTGTTCTCCTCGGGCGGCGCCAACTCGCCGCACAAACAACTGGCCCGTTTCATCAAATTGCAATACCGCGAAAACATCCTGCCCACGGCAGCCGGGCCCATGGACCTGCGCATCATGAGTCCGGAAGACCGCAGCGGCCGCGGCGGCGACCACATTCCCTTCCGTGAACAAGGTTTTCCGGCCATGCGCTTCACCTCGGCCAACGAGCACGGCGACGCCTCCAACGGCCCGGGCTACACCGACCGCCAGCACACGTCTGGCGACATACTCG
>CAZVZH010000391.1:0-2655 GCA_964630705.1 uncultured Saprospiraceae bacterium
TACCAACACCGCACCGCAAATGTCCACCTTCCAACGCGCCGTCCTCCACCTCGACCTCGACGCCTTTTACGTCGCCGTCGAATGCCTGCGCAACAACGCCTTGCAGGGCAAACCGCTCATCATCGGCGGCAGCAGCCAGCGCGGCGTAGTAGCGTCCTGCAGCTATGAGGCCCGCGCATTCGGCGTGCGTTCGGCTATGCCGATGCGCCAGGCGCTTCAACTCTGCCCCGACGCGGTGGTGCTCAAAGGCGATATGGAAGCCTACTCCCGCCATTCGGGCTTGGTGCGCGATGTCATCGAAGAGCAGGCGCCGCTGTTCGAGCAAGCATCCATCGACGAGTTTTACCTCGACCTCACCGGCATGGACCGCCACATCGGCTGCTGGAAATGGAGCGGCGAGCTGCGCCAGCGCATCATCCGCGAAACGGGCCTGCCCCTGTCATTCGGACTTTCGGTGAACAAAACCGTGTCGAAAGTGGGCGCCGGCGAAGTCAAACCCAATGGCGCCAAACTCGTGCCCGCCGGCACCGAAAAACAATTCCTCGCTCCGCTGCCCGTGGGCAAAATCCCGTCCATCGGCCGTGAAACCGAACGCCGCCTGGCCCTGCTCGGCGTGCGTACCTGCCAAACGCTCAGCGACATGCCGCCGCGGCTGCTCGAACGCGAATTCGGCAAACACGGCCTCCTCATGTGGAAAAAAGCCAACGGCGAAGACGACAGCCCGGTAGTACCCTACCGCGAGCAGGACTCCATTTCCTCCGAACGCACCTTTCACGCCGATACCATCGACCTCGATTTTCTCCAGCAGGAAATCCGCCGCCAAACCGCTCAGCTTGCCTACGAGCTCCGCCAACTGGGCAAACTCACCGCCTGCATAACGGTGAAAATCCGCTACGCCGATTTCAACACCTTTACCAAACAAACCAAAATCGCCTACACCGCCCAGGACGGGCCGCTCACCGAACAAGCCCTGGCCCTCTTTGAACGCCTCTACGAACGCCGCCAAGCCCTCCGCCTCGTGGGCGTTCGCTTCAGCGAACTGGTGCCCGGCTCCAGCCAACTCCAACTGTTCACCGACACCGAAAAAGAAGCCCGCTTGCTGGCCGCCATGGATAAAATCCGCGACCGTTTCGGGAAATCGGCCGTGGGCAAGGGCGGGGGAAAATAGCCGTTGCGCGGGTTGGGAGCGCAGGCGACGCTGATTTTGGCGGGTAGCCGCTGATTTTTTCCGGCTGGCGCCGGATGCTCCGCCGGCCCACACAAAACACTACCTTGCGCTGTCAAACAATTTTCAAGGTGTTTCAAAACCGCTGGTCCTGGATATTCCTGCTTGTGGTGTTGGCCGACTGGGCGCTGGCCTTCGTGCAGCACTACCACCTGCCGCTCGATGGCGACCTGGCGCCAATCGTGCTGCCCGGCGAACACTACGCGCAGGTGTTGCGCGACCCTTTCGGATTTTCGGCGGTGTTCGGCGGGGAAAAATACGCGGGCGCCGGCCGCTACTTCGCGCACGCCTTCATGTCGGTTTATTTCAAACAGGCGCCGGCATTTTTCCAGCAGTTTACCGATCCGGTGAACAGTGTGTACCTGGCTTGTGCGGCGCTGAAAATGGCAGTTCAGCTGCTGATCGGCGGTACGCTGGCCTTTTTGATCAGCCGAAACACCCGGCCGCTGTGGCCCGGTTTTGTGCTGGCCCTGGTTCTGATCGCGCCCTTGTTTCAAAACACGGCCTATTCGGGCACCATGGGCATCGTGCAGACCTCGATCACCTACGCTTGTTTTTACAGCCTGCCACTCGGGGTGCTGCTCTTGTTTTTTTCTATCCAGTTCTATGCGCGCACCGGTTTTTTTAAAAATACAGCACTCGCGCTGCTGGCCGTTCCGCTGGCCTTCAGCGGGCCGCTGGTAGCGCCGGTGGTATTGCTCGCCAGCCCGTTTGTTTTTTATCATTTTTTGGAAAAAACGGCCTGGCCGGCAGCCGGCTGGCTCACCAGAGCGCGCCTGGCTTTGGCTAAAATTCCGGGGCCATTTTGGTTGCTCAGCCTGTTGTGCGTCTGGTCGCTGTACCTCGGCACGCACAACTCGGAAAACAGCGCCGCGGTACCGCTCGCCGAACGCTATGCCCGGCTGCCCCATGGCCTTTTCCGGATGCTGACGCTCCGGCCCGGGCTGCCGCTGCTGGTGCTGGCGGTGCTGGCCAATGCTTTTTTCCTGAAAAAATTGGCTGCCGGCGAAGCGCCGCGAACGCTGAAAATACTCCAATGGCTGGCGGTTTTTTCCATACTGTACATTGCCTTGCTGCCGCTGGGCGGCTACCGGGAATACCGGCCGGAAATCGTACGCGGCGACACCTTGCTGCCGGTGGTGCTGTGTTTGGCATTCAGCTTCGGCGTGTCGGCATACTGCCTGTTGCAAAACCTGCCGGCGCCACGGCGGACGGCTTATGCACTCGGCTGCATCTTGCTGCTGGCTATTTTTGAAAATGCCGACCGCCTCGATACCAGCCTGAACCGCTGCGAACGGGCAGCGCTGGAGCGCATCGCACGCACGCCGGAGCCGGTGGTGCGGCTCGAGGCCGGCTGCACCGTCATGGGTTGGCATACCTTCAGCGACTACCGGCAGACGGAATGGAACGGGCGGCTGTTGGAGATTTGG
>CAZVZH010000392.1:0-2649 GCA_964630705.1 uncultured Saprospiraceae bacterium
CAAATAAAGGGCTCACAGAAATGCTCTTGTACAGGGCAAAAAAGGCAACGAAAATGAATCCGATTAAATGGCTTATTTCAGACAGGGTCATTTCTTTTCGCACCTCAGACAGTTCTGCTTTTGGGTTTTTGAAATGAATGCTCTGATTAAAGAACTTGAAAAAAGTGTTTTTTACAATCCACTTAAAGTAATTCATTCCTAGGTTTTTATTCAGCATTTTGCTCGGAATAAAATTCAGATGGGATAGTCTGTTGTAGTATTCTGTTTTCATAAGAAAACTATTCAGTATCATTCCGACCATCCAGGAGATAAATGATATTGCTATTCCGAAAGTGATATACTTAATCATCATTTTTTTAACGCAAGATAATAACTGTTTTTGCGGACTCAAGGTGTCAAAATTATTGCATTTTCCAAAGACCAGATCAGCCCAAGGTTTTTAATTTTCTCCAACATGCTCTAAGATTTACGCCGGCAAAGTGCCCGGCCAACAAACCGCCGACCATCTTGTTTTTCACATCTCCCCGCAGGTATTTCCCCTCAAATTCGGCCGCGCCAAACCGAATCCCTATTTTTGCCCGCTCAATTGAAGCGCGCAAGCCATGGCCCGTTCGTCCAAAAATAAAAGTTCCGACAAGTCCGCCAGCGTCACGCCGCTGATGGCCCAGTACAACCAGGCCAAGGCGCAATACCCGGATGCGATTTTGCTGTTCCGGGTGGGCGATTTTTACGAAACGTTTGGCGAAGACGCGGTCAAAGCCGCCAACGCCCTCGGCATCACCCTTACCAGCCGCAACAACGGCGGCTCCGACATCGAACTCGCCGGCTTCCCCCACCACGCCATGGACACCTACCTGCCCCGGCTCGTCCGCGCGGGTTTCCGCGTGGCCATCTGCGAGCAAATGGAAAAACCCGTGCCGGGCCAGGTGGTCAAACGCTCGGTCACCGAAGTGGTCACGCCTGGCGTTACCACCGACGACGCCCTGCTGGAGCACAACCGCAACAACTTCCTCGCCGCTCTGGCTTTTGGAAAAAACGACCGCTTCGGGGCCGCTTTTCTCGACATCAGCACGGGCGAATTTTTTATCACCGAGGGCGAAACGGCCGCGATCGACAAACTTTTTCAAAGCTTCCTGCCCGCCGAGATCATCCTGCCCAAAAGCCGGGTGAAGGAATTTGCGGCCTATTTCGGCGACAAGTTTTACACCTACACCCTCGAGGACTGGATTTTTACCTACGATTTCGGCCGCGAAAAACTGCTCCAGCATTTCAAAACCGCCGGACTCAAAGGTTTCGGCGTCGAAGAACTCGAACTCGGCCAGGCCGCTGCCGGCGCCGCCCTGCACTACCTGGCTTCCACCGAAAACAACCGCCTGGCCCACATCAGCAGCCTCAGCCGCCTGCACACCGAAAAATATGTCTGGCTCGACCGCTTCACGATTCGCAACCTGGAACTGGTGTTTTCCAACCATGAAACCGGCACCTCCCTGCTCCAGGTGCTCGACCACACCCTCAGCCCCATGGGCGCCCGCCTGCTCAAAAAATGGGTGCTGCTGCCGCTGACCAGCTTGCAACAAATCCAGGAACGCCACGAATCGGTGGGCTTTTTCCTCGACCAACCCGAATTCGCCGGCCAGATCGAACCCCATGCCCGCCACATCGGCGACCTTGAGCGCCTGATGAGCAAGGCCGCCGTCGGCAAAATCAATCCCCGCGAAGTCATGCAACTTCGCCGCGCCTTGCAGGCGATCGACGCCATCAGAAAACTCCTGCAAAACCGGGACCTGCCCCCGGGCCTGCTCCGCCTGGGCGAAGGCCTCAACCCCTGCCACAGCCTCAGCGAACGCATCGAAACCGTTGTCGCCCCCGACCCGCCTACCGACGTGCGAAAAGGCGGCGCCATCGCCGACGGGGCTAACGCCCAACTCGACGACCTGCGCAACACGGTGCGCCACAGCAAACAAATACTGGCCAAACTCGAACAAGAGGAGGTTCAACGAACCGGCATCACCAGTTTGAAAATCGGCTTCAACAGCGTGTTCGGCTACTACCTGGAAGTGACCAGCAAATGGAAAGACCAGGTGCCCGACAACTGGATCCGCAAACAAACCCTGGCCAACGCCGAGCGTTTCATCACGCCCGAACTCAAGGAACTGGAGAGCAAAATCCTGGGTGCGGAGGAAAAAATGCAGGAACTGGAGGAGCGCATTTTCCTCGAACTGATCGACGAGATCGGCGGCTACATCGCGCCCATCCAGCACAATGCCCAACTGGTCGCCCGGCTCGACTGCCTGCTGTCGTTTTCGAAAGTCGCCCGGAAATACCGCTATGTCCGTCCCGACATGGACGACACCCACATCCTCGACATCAAAGGCGGCCGGCACCCGGTGATCGAAACCCAGCTGCCGGTCGGCGAATCCTACGTGCCAAACGACCTCTACCTCGATACCCTGGCCGAACAGATCATCCTCATCACCGGCCCGAACATGTCGGGCAAATCGGCCTTGCTTCGCCAAACGGCGCTCATCGTGCTGATGGCGCAAATGGGCAGTTTTGTGCCGGCCGATGCCGCGCGCATCGGCTGGGTCGACAAGGTGTTCACCCGCGTGGGCGCCAGCGACAACATCAGCGGCGGGGAAAGCACGTTCA
>CAZVZH010000393.1:0-2647 GCA_964630705.1 uncultured Saprospiraceae bacterium
CACCTAAAACCCTATTAACTAACCTTATGAAAACTACTTTTATCTGCTCAACCTGGGTCGTTTAACCGACCGAAATGGTTTTTACTACGGGCTTGGCTTCATCGCGTTTTGGTAGACTGACCACCAAAATACCGTTTTCGTAAACAGCCGATACGGCTTCCTGGTTCACGGTTTCCGGCAATTTGAAAGAGCGTTCGAAGGATGCGAACCGGAATTCCCGGCGGGCATACTGTTTGCCGTTTTCCGGTTCGGCCTGCTCGCGTTTGCCGCGAACGACCAGGCGGTGGTTTTCGACATTCAATTCGAAATCTTTTTTGTCGAATCCCGGGGCAGCCAGCTCGATCAAAAACGCGTCATTTGTTTCCAAAATATTGACGGCAGGTTGGCTGATCCAATTATCCGAACCGACAACGTCTCCAATAGACCGGTTGAAAAACTCGTCGAATAAACTGTTGGAGAAAAAATTGGTTGAGGGGAGTGGGCGAAATTTTGCTATGTTAGCCATCATTTTACAATTTTTAGTTTTTTTCTGAACATTACGGTGTGTGCCCATTCCTTGTTCAATTCCTGTTCCAGGCCGTTTTTCACGCCCGATTGACAGGCGCCAGGTTTTTTGAAGCGACAAAATGACAGCGCCCCAGCTGTTCAATGCGCCATTTTGACATACACAGGATTTTTTCAATTCAAAACCATGTTCAAAAACGATTTGTATTTCGGAAAAACCGCATTGGTTACCGGCGGCGGTAGCGGTATCGGCCTGGAAATCGCCCGGCAATACCTCTTGCACGGAGCTGAAGTTTTTATCGCTTCGCGCAAGCCCGAACGCCTGGAGGCAGCGCAACGAATCCTGCAGCCGCTCGGCCCGGTACACAGTTACCAACTCGACATCCGCGAGCCCGACCAGGTAGCCGGCCTGGCCGAATTCATTTCCGAAAAGTGCGGCAAACTCGACATCCTGGTCAACAATGCCGGCGGCCAATTCCCCAGCCTGGCAGAAGATATCCGCCCCAAAGGCTGGCAGGCCGTTATCAACACCAACCTGAACGGCACCTGGTTTGTCACCCAAAGCATGGCGCAACGTTTCTTTTTTCCGCAGGCCTCGGGCGTGGTGATCAATATCGTGGTCAACCATTTTCGCGGCGTACCGGGCATGGCCCACACTGGCGCGGCGCGGGCAGGCATCAGCAACCTCACCCAATCGCTCGCTGTGGAATGGGCCGGCCGCGGCATCCGGCTCAACTGTATCGCGCCGGGCATCATTCAAAGCAGCGGACTCGATAACTATCCGCCGGAACTCCTCGAAGGTATTTCCGGCAGCATTCCCATGAAACGCCTGGGCAGCCCGGAAGAAATAGCCGCCCTCACCCTTTTCCTGACCAGCCCAATGGCCGCCTATATGACCGGCGAAACCATTTACCTCGACGGCGGCGCCCGGCTTTGGGGCGATATCTGGCGCTACCCATCATGAAAAAAACGGCATTTTTCTGTACGCTTGGCCTGCTGCTCGCCGGCCACCTGCCGGCGCAAAACCAGGCCGCCGACACCTTGGCGTACCTACATCAGCTGCGGGTAAACGCCCGCTTTGCCACTGCCGACAACCTCGGCAATTATTACGCGATCACTCCGGAAAACATCATTGAAAAATACAGTCCGCAACTGAACCTGCTCAGCCGGTACACCAACAACCGCCTGGGCGCCGCCGCCCGAATCGACGCCACCAACCCCATGAAACTTTTGGTGTGGTACGCCGACTTTCGCACCGCTGTGTTTCTCGACCGCAACCTCACTCAGCTGGGCGAACTCAACCTCATCCAGGCTGGTTACCCCGAAGTGCGCAGTATCGCCGCCGCCGCCGACGGCAACCTCTGGCTCTACGACGAAGTAGCGTTTAAAGTAAAAAAAATAAGTCCCGGTGGCGCCGTCCGGTTCGAAAGCCCGGCCCTGAACCTGCTCTTGCCCGGGCGGCTCCAAATTTGCGCCATTGCCGACAACGGCCAGGAGGTGTACGCCGCCGACAGCACCCAAGGCATCCTGCAGTTCGATCTGTACGCGCAATTCCAACAATTACTGCCCTGGAAAAACATCGCTGACTTCGCGCTTGACGCCAACAGCCTGGCTTTTTTTGTCGACAGCACCCTGCAGATCGACCAAGTCAGGGCCATCGCCGGCAAAACCCTCACCTTGCCCGCCTCCGCGCAAATACCCGACGCGCGACGCTGGCTGGCGCCCCGGCGTTTGCTGGTACAAAACGGGGAGTTTTTGGAAGTGTGGACTTGGTGAGTTTCAAAATTGGACATTCAAGGCGCCAGCCGCTCCAAACGCCAACCCTTGCCTGTGCGGGTGTATAAAATCCGGTCGTGCAAGCGGTTTTCCCGTCCCTGCCAGAATTCGATCTGTTCGGGCGCCACGCGGTAGCCGCCCCAAAACGGCGGCAGCGGCAACACAGCGTCGGTTGCGTATTGGGCGGTCAGTTTTATCACCGCCTGCTCCAAAACAAGCCGGTCGTCGACAGGCCGGCTCTGCGGGCTGGCCCAGGCCCCGATCTGGCTACCTTTCGGCCTGCTTTGAAAATAGGCCTGCGATTCCGCTACAGTGACGCGCTCCACCCGGCCCTCGATGCGCACCTGGCGTTCCAGTTCCAGCCAGC
>CAZVZH010000394.1:0-2641 GCA_964630705.1 uncultured Saprospiraceae bacterium
GGGTTTTCCTTTTACGTGGATAATTTCGGCAGCTACAACAAACTCTACGGCTCCATCGGCACCCTAATCGTGCTCATGGTGTGGCTGCAACTCAACTGCATGATCCTGCTAATCGGATTCGAAGTGAACGCCGGCGTGGCCGTCCTTCGCGATTTGCGCCGAATGGAAAAAGAAAACCGGGAGAAAGCCGAACAGGACTGAGAACCAAATCCGCGCTTCGCCTGTTCATTGCCGCATATGAAAGATATTCGCCACATCCACACCCTCGGCGGCCTGAAAGCCAGCGGCTACGAACCCCGCAGCGTCAAAGCGGAGCTGCGCGCCAACCTGATTGAAAAAATTCGAAAAAAAGAAACCGTTTTCCCTGGCATTTTCGGCTTCGACGACACCGTACTCCCCGACATCGAACGCGCCGTCCTCAGCCGACACAACATCCTCCTGCTGGGCTTGCGCGGCCAGGCAAAAACCCGCATCGCCCGCCTGCTCACCGGCCTGCTCGACGAGTACGTGCCCGTGGTGGCCGGCAGCGAACTCAACGACGACCCCCTGGCGCCCATCAGCCGCTACGCCCAAGAACTGATTGCCGAAAAAGGCGATGACACCCCCATCGAATGGCTGCACCGCGACGCCCGCTATGTGGAAAAACTGGCCACGCCCGACGTCAGCATCGCCGATCTGGTGGGCGACGTCGACCCGATCAAAGCCGCCAACCTCCGCCTCCCCTATTCCGACGAACGCGTCATCCATTTCGGCCTGATTCCCCGATCGCACCGCTGCCTGTTTGTCATCAACGAACTGCCCGACTTGCAGGCGCGCATCCAGGTGTCGCTGTTCAACGTGCTCCAGGAAGGCGACATGCAAATCCGGGGCTTCAAACTCCGCCTGCCGCTCGATGTGGAGTTTATTTTCACCGCCAACCCAGAAGACTACACCAACCGCGGCAGCATCATTACCCCACTGAAAGACCGCATCGAAAGCCAAATCACCACCCACTACCCTACTTCCATCGAAATCGGCCGGCGCATCACCGAACAGGAAGCCCGCATCACTGCCGATCAACGGGCCGCTATTCAGGTACCCGCCGTTTTGAAAGACCTGATCGAACAAATCTCGTTTACCGCGCGCGACAGCGAGTATGTCGACAAAAAAAGCGGCGTGTCGGCGCGCCTGACCATCTCCGCTTACGAAAACTTGTATTCCACCGCCGAACGGCGCATTCTGCGCAATGGGGAAACCAAAACCACGGCCCGGATCACCGACTTCTGGGGCATCATTCCTGCGCTCACCGGCAAAATGGAAATGGTGTACGAGGGCGAACAAGAGGGGCCGTACGTGGTCGCCCTTCACCTCCTTGGCGCGGCCTTAAAACAAGTATTTTTACAGTATTTTCCTAACCCGGCAAAACTCAAAAAGGGCCAGGAACGCGACCCTTACGGTGTGATAAAAGCCTGGTTTGCCGCCGGCAATTCCGTCGATTTGCTGAATGAACTGCCCGCTAAAAAATTTGAGGATGAACTCGAGCAGGTGGCCGGCCTGCGCAAACTCGTGGAAAACGCCGGCATCGATAGCGGAGCCAGCTTAACCTTTATGGAACTGGCGCTGCACGGCCTGGCCGAATTTGAAGTGCTAAATAAGGAATTCATCCACAACAAATGGATCTTCAAAGATTTCCTCACCGGCAGCGGCCTGAACGACGATGACGACGATGACTCCGACATGCGCGACCTGTTAAACTAAGGCCCCCTATTTTTCCTGAAAAAATCTACTTTAGCTCCGAACGATTTTTTTTAAATACCAACACCCATGTTCGGAGATAACCAACGCCGCACCGGCATTTCCCCCAAACTTTTGATCGCCGTGGTTTTGGCGGGTTTTGCCCTGTCGAAATACTACTGCAACAGCTCCTTCAATGAATTCACCGGCGAAACCCAACACATCAACATTTCGCCCGAACAGGAAGTGGCCATGGGCCTGCAAAGCGCCCCGCAAATGATTGCCGAAATGGGCGGCGAAGTAATGGGCACGCCGTACGACGAATTGGTGCGCCGTACCGGCCAACGCCTCGTTCAACAAACAGACGCCGCCAAAACGGTGTACAACGGCCAGTTTGAATTCCACCTCCTGGCCGACAACCAAACGATCAATGCATTTGCGCTGCCCGGGGGCCAAATTTTCATTACTGCCGCACTCTTGCAACGGCTCTCCACCGATGGGCAATCGATCAATCAGGACATGCTCGCCGGCGTGCTCGGCCACGAAATAGGCCACGTAGTTGCCCGCCACAGCGCCGAAAAACTCGCACAAATGGAACTGGCACAAGGCCTTACCGGCGCCGTCACTATGGCTACCTACGACCCGAATAGCCCTAATAGCGGCTACCTGGCGCAGATGGTCTCCAATATGCTTCAAATGAAATACGGCCGCGAACAAGAGCTGCAAAGCGACGACCTCGGCGTGCGCCTGATGTTACAAGCCGGCTACGATCCCGAACAATTGATCTCCGTAATGGAAGTGCTCAAACAAGCAGCCGGACCCAACCGCGTCCCGGAATTTCAAAGCACCCACCCCGACCCCGAAAACCGGAAGGAGCACATCAAGGCGGCTATCGAGGTCGTAGTCAAAGAAGAAGAGACCAAACTTC
>CAZVZH010000395.1:0-2631 GCA_964630705.1 uncultured Saprospiraceae bacterium
AAATTTACGATTTACGAATGACGATTTACGATTATCAGCATTTGTAAGAACAGGATGATTTGCGCTTTAGAGATGCCATAAATCGTAAATCCATACTTATGAGACAGCCTCCTACAAATCCTGTAAATCCTGGTAATCCTGTCATAATGCTCTTGGTCGGCCACAATCTGGAGTCCGTTTTTTCAAAATCTGGTCTGACATATTTCCGGTTTTCAAAAATGGCTAAAGTCCGGCTTAAGGTTCCACCTGGGCTTCGTGCCGGCGCGGCCAGTTGAACAGGCGGGAGCTGAGCAAGGGCGCAAAGAAAAAAGCGGCGGTGAGGATCGACACCAACAAGTCGGTTTGTTCGCTTTCCAGCCAGCGCGCCCAGGCTTTGTCGGGGAAATAATGGCAGGGCAGGGAAAGCACCAGTTTTAAACCTAAAATCCCGATCACGATAAAGGCGCTGTACTCCAGAAAAGGGTAGCGCTCCAGCAGCCGCACGAAGTACTGCGCCACGAAACGCATGGCCAAAATGCCGATAAACACACCCGTGCAGATCAGGTAAATATTGGGCGTAAAAGCCACGGCGGCAAACACGTTGTCGAGGGAAAAAGCCAGGTCCATCATTTCCACCGCCACCACTGTGGCCCAAAAGGGGCCCATCCAGCCGAGGGTGATCCGGTAGAACCACTTTTCCTGCTTGTTCAGCGTATCGTCTTCGGGACTGGGCGTCATTTTGGTATAAAAAAAATCGAAGGCCAGGTAGAGCAGGTACAGTCCGCCCAGCGGTTTCAGCCACCAGATTTGGATCAGGTAAGCGGCAAAAAGGAGGCACAAGCCGCGAAAAACATACGCGCCGATGATCCCGTAGCGCAAGGCCCGGGCGCGTTGGTGCTGGGGCAGGTCCATAACCATGGTGGCCAGCACGGCCGCGTTGTCGACGGAAAGCAGGCTTTCGATCAGGATGAGGTTGAGCACAATAACCGCGGCGTTCTCCAGGTCGGTCTCCAACAAGTGTTCTAAAAATTCAAACATGCAGCGTGTCCGGTAAAAAACGGCGCGAAGATGCGGATTTTCGGGCAGCCTGGGAAATTTCCTGCGGCCAGCCCGCCGCTATTCCTGCTGGGCTTGTTGGAGCAGCTGGTCGGTGTCGCGGATCAGCTCGTCCAGTTGGCGCTGCAGGCGTTCCTTGCGCTGCTGCTGGTCGGCGGCTTTGGCGCTGCTGTCGGCCGGCGGGGCGCGCAGGCCTTTTTTTCCGCTGGGCGGCGGGGGGGGCGGCGCGGCGTCTTGCTGTTCGATGGTGTCGAGTTGGGCCTGGAGTTCGGCTTTGCGTTGTTCGAGTTCGTCGAGGCGGCGCAGGATTTTTTGATCCACATATTCCGCGCGGTCGCGCACCGAACGGTAGGCGTCGCCCAGTTGAGACAGCACCCTGTCGTATTTGCCGGCGTCGAATTTTTGTTTTTCCGACTTCAGAAGGTTCCAGGCGGCTCCGAGGGCATCGCCGGTTTTTTTAAAGACTTCTTTCGACTGTTTTTTTTCTTCGCTGGTGCCAAAAAACAGGTTGTACACGAGAATGCCGGCTACAAGCAGTAAGCCGAGTTTGATGAGTTTGCCAATCATGAATTTAAATTTTTTGATAATTATTCAGGCAGGGGCAGCGCCCCGGAATATCCGTAGAAAATTGATGCGATACGGGCTGGAGGTGCCGCGCACCGAACCGTTTTATTCCGGTGCGCTGCACCACCCGCGCCGATCCTGACCGATGGAATACTACATACCTTTCGCCGCTCTGCGGCTATCGGCGCAGGTACATTTTCAGCTTCGAAATCGGAGGTCTTTTTTGCAGGATTGACGGGGGTTGATAAGGTTGACAGGCCCTCATTCGGAACTTTATCCACCTTATCCACCCTGACAACCTATTCATTTGCTTGCAGCTGTTTCATAATTCCCATCAGGTCCAACTCTTGCCAGGTGCGTTTGATCCGGGCGTTTTCCATATCGTAGATTAATATGCCGGTGGAGATAAAATGTTTACCTGTGGCAGGCACTCCGAAGGCCGGGCCGATGTGTTTGGCCGATACTTCGTAGCGGATAGCCACTTGTTTGTCGGTGGCAAACAGGTGGGTGATGGTAAAGTGCGCTTCGCTGAAGGCGGTCTGGTAGTAGCGCACAAACTCGCGCATGCCCTCGATGCCGATGGTTTGATCGGGCCGCAGCGGATTGCCGTCGGCCCAGTCGGGGGCAAATACCCGTTCAAGCAGTTCCTCATTGCGGTTGTGGTTCCAGCCTTCTTCGAACCAAAGGCGTACGGTTTCGGCATTTTTTTCGGCTAAGCGAAGTTGCCGGGAGGCAGTACACTGCGCAAAAAGCGTCAGGCTCAGCCAGGCGGCGCAGCAAACATAAAAAGTTTTCATACGCAGGTAGGTTTGTTCCCCCCAAATATACTACTAGGTTTCTGGTTTCTGGTTAGAAGGTTACTGGTTGGGCGTTCGTTTGGCTTTTCGGGATATTAAGCCAACGCCTAACCAGAAACCAGAAACCCTCTAACCAGAAACCCTCTAACCTAGTAGGGTAATTCTTCCAGGATCAGTTCCCCGTCGGCCAGGTACTTCATTTGAAAGCGCAGCGTACCTTTTTTCTGAAGCACGA
>CAZVZH010000396.1:0-2616 GCA_964630705.1 uncultured Saprospiraceae bacterium
TCAACCCTATCAACCCTATCAACCCTATCAACCCTATCAACTTTTTAAACTTGGAGGTTGGTAACAACTTTAAACATTCGCACCATGACAAATAAAATCCGCTTAGCCGACATCCCCACCACCGCGCCCAAAGGCTGGGACAAAGACGACACCGAAGACAAAACCAAACCGCTCGTCAAACGCCTGGGCGATTTGCAGCAACTGCTGTACGCAGAAGCCAAACACTCGGTGCTGGTCGTGTTGCAAGGCATGGACGGCAGCGGCAAAGACGGCGCTGTGCACCGCGTGTTCGACGCCTGCCGCATCACCGGCCTCACCCTTACGGCGTTTAAAAAACCCACCGAGGAGGAATTTGCCCACGATTTCCTTTGGCGCATCCACAAAGTGGCGCCGCAAAAGGGCATGATCGCCATTTTCAACCGCAGCCATTACGAAGACATCCTCATCCAGCGCGTGCATGGCTGGATCGATGAAAAACGCGTCGAACAACGCATGCGCGCCATCAACGCTTTGGAGGAACTCCTGGCCTTCGACAACAATACCCACATCTTCAAATTTTACCTCCACATTTCGAAGGACGAGCAGGAAAAACAACTCCGCGAACGGATGGCTGAACCCGATAAATACTGGAAACATAACCCCGGCGACTGGAAAGAACGCGAACACTGGGACAAGTACATGGATTGCTACGAATACGCCATCAACAACAGCAGCATCCCCTGGCACATCTGCCCGGTCGACGACCGCTGGTACCGCGATTATTTTATCGCCAAAACCCTGGTCGACGGCCTCGAAAAAATCGACATGAAAATGCCGCCGCTCGAGCAGTAGTCCTTTAGAAAACCCGCATGGAAAAAGTCCGCATCGACAAATGGCTCTGGAGCGTCCGGATTTTCAAAAGCCGGACCATCGCTACCGACGCCTGCAAGGCCGGCCGGGTGCGTATTGGCGGCGAAGCGGTCAAACCTTCCTATCTGGTGGCTGAAAACGAAGAGGTGCTGGTCAAAAAAGACGGGTTCAACTTCCAGTACCGCGTGCTCCAACTCATCGAAAAACGCGTGGGCGCCCCGATCGCCGTCACCTGCTACCAAAACATCACGCCGGAGGAAGAATTGAACAAATACAACGCCTGGTTTCTCAATGGCATGGGCAGCGCCGAAAAGCGGGAAAAAGGCGCCGGCCGGCCGACCAAAAAAGAGCGCCGGGAGTTGGAGCAATTCAAGGACTGACCTACATCAACCCAAACATCTTGGCATACTTCAGCATCTCGCCCGGGTTGCTGATCTTGAGTTTGCCGGTCATCATGGCCATCATCGGGTTCAGGTCGCCGGAAAGCAGCTTGCCAAACGATTCAGCCGAGGTACTTACCTTGCAATTCGGCTCGCCCTCAAAACCTTCACGCACACTTAACTTGCCATCGTTTACTTGCACCGTATATTGGCCCGAATCGGCAATGTCGAAGTGAAAAATCGTGGAAAGGCCTTCCAGGGCTTCCGGACTGGCTTTTTGCGGGAGGTCGAAGAGAAATTTTTTTACGTCGATCATGCGAAGGGAAATGTGGTTAATGTTTGGAATGTGGTCAATGTGGGGAATGTGGGGAATGTGGAAATTAACGGCACAAAGGTAAACGCAAGGGAACAATATGCCTGTTCAAAAAAAAATGTACTTCGCTATGGCGCTGATCTTTTCCGCCGCCGCTTTTCTTTCCTGTAAACTAACGGAACGCCGGCTGGTGCCCGCACCGGCTGGTTTCGACTGGCAGGGCCACCGCGGCTGCCGGGGCTTGTTGCCCGAAAACTCAATCCCGGCGTTTCTGCACGCGCTGGAATACCCGGAGGTCGTCACGCTCGAACTCGACCTGGCCGTGTCGAAAGACCACCAGCTCATCGTCAGCCACGAGCCCTGGCTCAACCCCGCCATTTGCCGCTTACCCGGTGGCGATAGTATCCGCGCCGCTGAAGCCGAAAAGTACTTGATTTATGAGCACACCGCCGCCGAGCTGCGCCAGTACGATTGCGGCAGCTGGGGCAACCCGCGCTTCCCGCAGCAACGCCCGCAAGCGACATACAAACCTACCCTGCGCGAAGTGGTCGAAGCCGTGCGCAACGCCTACCCAGGCAAACCCGTACGCTGGAATATCGAAATCAAAAGCCGGCCCGACTGGGACGGGCTGCGCACCCCGCCGGTCGACACGTTCGCCCAACTGGTTGTCGACGAATTGGCAATGTTGGGATTGGAAAAATGGTCGACCGTGCAGTCGTTCGACCCGCGCGCACTACAAGCTCTGCACCGCCTCCGGCCCAACCAGACCCTTGCCCTGCTGATCGAGAATCTCGATGGACTGGAAGCCAACCTCCGTCGACTGGGCTTTACCCCCGCCATTTATAGCCCGTACTACCTCATGGTCGACCGCGAGCTGGTGCGCCAGTGTCGCAGCCGGGGCATGCGCCTCGTTCCCTGGACAGTCAACGACGTGTACGTCATGCGCCGGCTCATCCGCCTGGGCGTCGACGGGATCATTACCGATTATCCGGATTTGATTATTCAGGTTTCAAATAAGAAAGGTTAGAGGGTTTCTGGTTAGAGGGTTTCTGGTTAGAAGGTTAGAGGGTTGTT
>CAZVZH010000397.1:0-2601 GCA_964630705.1 uncultured Saprospiraceae bacterium
TTTTTGAGGCTTTCGTTTTTTGGGTTGTCGCGGTAGAGTTCTTCAAAAAGATCAGTTTCTTTAACAAAGAACACGAGGGCGGTGTCGAAACGGCCCAGTGCTTGATAAAGATTGCCTAGTCTTTCATACGAAATAGCGAGGCCGTTTTTGAAAAAATCATTTTCCGGTTTCTGGGAAAACAGGCTGTCGAAACGAGTCGAATATTCCCGGTAGGCGACCATGGCCGGGTCGAAGCGGCCAATTTCCTCATAAATCTGTCCCTGGAGCCCCCATGCATTTGCCACTCGCCAGGCCTCAGCGCCGGGCGTTGATTTCAATTTTTCCAGCCAGAGCAAGGCTTTGTCGTAGCGGTTAATGTCTTCGAGGAAAACGGCATAGTCGTACAGATTCTCGAGGTTCGCACTGTCGGCAGCCAGGGCTTTTTCGAAAAGGCGTTCGGCTTCGGAATATGCGCCCTGGGAAACGTAGAGCCGGGCTTTGAATAAATAGTTTTCGATGTTTTGGCGGATGGCCTGGTTGGTTTCAGCCAGTTGGGTTTCGAGTTGTTGTTTGCGTTGGAGGGCAGCGGCCATGTTTTGGTCCATCAGCGCTTCCGGCATGGCGGCTAGTGCGGCGGCAATGTCGCCGGCTTTGAGTTTTTCGAGGGCTTGCTGTTGGAGTTGGGTGGCCTGGTCGCGGTCAATTTGCGCGAAATAATCGGCAGCAGCCTCTGCCACCTGCGGCAGGTTTTCGAGTTTCTGGGTGATCTCGGCCAGCTGCGCCTGGATGGCGCTGTTGTTTTGGCGTTCTTTTTCCAGCTCCGCTTCCAGGCGGCTTTTTTCGGTCCGCAGATCGGCTTCGGCAGCGTTGTAAATGGTTTCGTAGTAACTGGCTGCCGCGCGGCGGTAATCGCCCTGGCGGCACATGACGATAATCAGCGGGTCGTCTTCGGGGCGGCTGAGCAGCCCCCGGCTTTCAAGTGCGGGTTTGTTCACGACTTCGTAGCCCTCGAGCGTGACAGAAATGCTGCGCACCACTTCCCCGGGTTTTTTATTGGAAAAATCCAATTCGAAATAGCCTTTGGCATTGCTGAAACGCAGTGGGGTCAGGGAAGCGCCGATGCTCCACACTTCCACGTTGGGCAACGGTTGGTTGCCGCTGCTTTGGAGTTTTACAAAACCGACGATTTTGGCTTGCGCAAATAAACCGCCTAATGCCAGTGCGCAGAGAAATGTGAGGAAAGCTTTCATTGTTTTGATCGGGTTTGTTTTTTCAGCCGTATTTGGATGCTGTTGCCGTCGATGGGGACGGATTCGGTAACAGTATGGTAGCGGGGATGCCGGGCGGTCAGTACCTGCTGGAGTTGTTGTTTTTCCACAGGAATATCGATCGAAAAGCGGCCGCTGGCGTCAGTATTCGCTGCGAGGCCCTCCATGTCGATCTGGACATCGGGCAGCGGAGCGCCGGTTGCAGCGTCCAACACCTGGCCGCGCAGCTGCCCCAGGCTGCCGTCGGGCCGGATGGCGAGGGTGGCGCTTTTGCCATCGAGCGCTACGGAGTCTTGCCCGAGTTTCCAGTGTTGGGCTTGTAGTTGAACGGCCAGCTTTTGGCCGGCAAAATCACCGGGCAACGCTTTGTAATCGGCGTCGAAATCGGCGCTGACCCTAGCCGGCTCCCATTTGTTGTCGAGGCGGATTTTCAAAACGGCATCCGCCAGCGGGGGATAGTTCGGGCTGGGCATACTGTTTTTATCTGCTTGCAAGGCAATGGTAAATTCGAAGGGTTGTTTTTTACACCGGCTGTCGTCCTTCACCGCCCCCGCCGGACTGAACAGAAAAACCAGGGCAAACACGCCGAGCGCGCTGCCGGCCTTGAGGCCCTTGATGTCCAGGTGAAAAATGCCGGGCAGGAGCGTGGCCAGGCCGGCGGCGCCCAGGGCCATGAGCAGGTTGAAAGCGCGTTCGACATTGGCTGTGGGGCAGGGAAATGCAAAGGCGAGGGTAGCGGTGGAGCCGAGCAAGAGGACCAGACCGGCGATCCAGGCGATGTGCGGCGACGGTTTTTGGGCGGCTGGCGGTTCGGAAGAAGCGGCTTGCCCGGGCTCCTGGCTGAGCAGGTCGAGGGCGGCGGCAGCCACCTGGTTGAGGGCGCGCTGGGCTTCATCGAAGGAGATGGTGCCCAGGTTTTTTTCCCGTTCAACGGCCTTGAGTTTGCGCAACAGGGCGTCGGCCTCGGGGTAGTCGGCGCGCAGGAGTTCGAGGGCTTCCTGCAGGCGGTTTTGGCTGATGAGCAGGCGGATGGCAGCTGGATCTGGCATGAGGCGGCATTGGTTTTGTGCAACGGAGGAAACAGGGTTTGGCGGCCGGTAAAAGTAGAAAATTAATGCTGACAGTACTTTGGGGTCGGCTTAAAAAATGCCTGCAAGAAGTTTTGGGTAAAATAAACATGCGTTACGCGAATCAAGGGTTAAAAATTTAGCCTTGGGTTAGCCAACGAAAAAACTAATCCGCGGCAATCCGCCTAAATCTGCGTCATCTGCGCTCCCATTCCGCTTGATCGGCGTAGAATAATGGGAGCGCAGATGACGCAGTTTTAGGCGGAGTGCCGCGGATTTAGGTTGTT
>CAZVZH010000398.1:0-272 GCA_964630705.1 uncultured Saprospiraceae bacterium
TGTTGTTTAACGGACAATGCCTCTTTTTCGATTTCGAGAAATAAGGCGGCTTCATATGCGGCCTCCAGCAAGCCCGGCCCCAATTTGTTGTACACCTTGAAAATGCAACCCCTGACGATGTAAGAGATTTCGTTTTCCGTCATAATTCCGGATTTTCCTGGTTATATTTTAATGGGAGCTGTATGGTCACAAGCGTACCGACTTGGTTTTCATCTACCCGATACTGCACCGAAATCGCCTGCCGCTCGTTCTGCCGCTGCAACAACTCCAGC
>CAZVZH010000398.1:282-2589 GCA_964630705.1 uncultured Saprospiraceae bacterium
GTCTTTTGAATTTTTTTAAAACATCGCGGGGGGGGCTTTTTCTTAAGTCAAAAGTCTAATTTGAAAAGTTCAATTTGAAAAGTTTCAGAGGGGCAACTGAATACGGACCAGGGTCCCCACCCCACCCACCGGCGAAAGATACTGCACCGAAATCGCCTGCCGCTCGTTCTGCCGCTGCAACAACTCCAGCCGCCGCTGGGTGATGCTCCGCCCGAGCGAACTCTTGCCGTTCGCCCCTTCCTGCCGCGCCGCCATACCGCCGCCATTGTCGAACACGTCGATGCACAGGTATCCGGCTTCCCGGCGAAAAGTTACCGCGATCCGGCCGTCTTTTTCCAAACTTTTCATGCCGTGCAACACGGCGTTTTCCACAAAAGGTTGCACGATCAGCGGCGGCAGTTCGGTGCTGGCAGCATCCAGATCGTCGGCAACAGTAATGGTATAGTCGAACAAGTGCTTGAACCGCAACCGCTCGAGCGCCAGGTAATTGTCGAGCAGCTGCACTTCGTCGTGCAGGCGCACGGCGCCGGCTACCGAGGCGTTGAGCGTGCCGCGCACGAGTTTGGCGAATTTGGCCAGGTAAAGCACCGCCGCATCGGGGTCATTTTCCAGGATAAAATGCTGGATCGAATTGAGGCAGTTGAAAATAAAATGCGGGTTCATCTGCGCTTGCAGCGCCGCCCGTTCGAGCCGCTGCATTTCTTCCTGAATACGGTTTTCCTGACGGATTTGGCGAACACGGTAGCGGTACAGGGCGTAGGCGAGTACGGCCAGTAGCAGCGCAGCAGCGGTGCGTGTCCACCAGGTGGCGTACCAGGGCGGGCGAATGGTGAGTTCCAACACGGTAACGGGACTCCAACTACCGCCTTCATTTTGCGCTTTCACTTCAAAACGGTAGCGGCCGGGATTCAGGTTGGGAAAATTGACACGCCGGTCGGTGGTCAGCGTCCAGGGCGCTTCGCCGGAGGCAGCGCGCAAGCGGAAAGCATATTGAATCTGGCCCTGGCTGCGAAAATGCAGGGTCACAAATTCGAGGGCCACATCGGCGCTGTCGTGCGGCAGTGACAGCGCCTTCCCGGGAAAATACCAGGCATTATTGACCGATACGGACGCCAACATGGGCGCGGGCATTTCCGAAGTATCCACCTGCTCGATCATGCGGAACAGCCCCTTATCGGTAGCCAGCCAAAGCGTATCGCCGATGCTGAGGGCGTCGTACACGGTGTTGGTCGGCAGACCATGTTTCATGGTGTAACCCGCCACGCGGTAGCCGCCGCGCCCGTTAGGCGTCAGTTTGTTTACGCCACGCTCCGAGCAGGCCCAGATAACGCCGCCGGGGGCGGCGTGCAGGTTGTTGATGGCAGCCGAAAGCAGGCCTTGCGCAACACCGATCTCCAGGGGTGCGCGGCCCGGTTTCCAGATCACCACGCCGTGGCCGCGGGGGCAGAGCGCGAGGCTGGTGTCGGGCAGCAGTTCGATGTCGTTGATGCGCTGCTGCAGTGCCCGGTAGCCCTGGTGGGCGGGCAGGATGGAATCGCCGGCCCATTCGACCAGGCCCTGGCGGGTAGAGGCCCAGATGCGGCCCGATTGGTCCTGACGGACAGCGAAATACCGGGCACCTTTTTTATTTGTTTTATGTACCCAATAGGTGTTGCGAAGTACCCTATCGGTACGGGTATCCAATTCGCAGATATTCCCATAACTGTTTCCCAGCCATACGCCTGGCTGGTGGCCGGGAAACAAACAAGCGCCCTGCGTACCGTTACTCTCCATTTTTAAGACCGGATCGTAGAACCTCCGGATACGCCAGGCGTCCCGGTTATAAAAGCGGCCGAATTGTCCGGCCCCGGCAACGGCCAGGGTTTGGCTAAGGGTGTCGTGGTGCAGGTTGTCGAGGTAGGTCATGGCCGGCGGCGAGATGTCGCGGATGCCGCCCCCGCGCAGGTCGAGGGCGAACACGCGCGCGTCGCCCGTGCCGGCGAAAAGGGTGTTGCGGCGGTCCCAGTCGACCGATTTGACGATGCCGTCGCGCAGCGCCGCGGGCGCCTCCGGCCGGCCCTGGTCGAACGAAGCGCAGTAAAACAAGCCGCGTTCCTGGGTACCGATCCAGTAGCCGCCTTCGCGGTCGATAAAAATATAGGATACTGAAAGCCCCGGGAGCAGGCGCCGGGCGGGACGCCCCTGCCGAAAGTCATCAAAAGAACGGTACACCAGCAGCCCGCCGCCGCGCAGAATGCCCACGTAAATGTAGCCTTTGGAATCCTGGGTCGTCCAGCCAACCACCTCTTCGCCCCATTCGCGGTACCA
>CAZVZH010000399.1:0-2588 GCA_964630705.1 uncultured Saprospiraceae bacterium
CCGGTTTTCGGGTGCAGGCATACAACCTTTTCGGGGGCTGCGCCAGCGGCTTGTTAGGGGTAAAACCAGGTTAGGCGCCCTGAGTACGACTCAGCTGTTGAGGTTGCCCAGCAGGCTCCATTCCGGGAGATTATTCCAAAATGCTATTTGCAGACACCGCTCCTGGCGCCGGTTGCGCGTTATTGGCTTATGGTTGAAATTATCGCCCTGTTATGAAAATACATGCCTGTAAAAAAGCCCTCTGGAGTGTTTGTTTGCTTCTGCTCCTTTCTCCGACCGGGTACGCCAACCTGCAATATGCTCCGGCTATTCGCCCGCAAACCGCGAGGCAATCGCTTCAGTTAAAAACTGGCGAAAAAATTGGCTTTTTTAAGAAGTTCAAATTTGCCAAAGCCCTGAAAAAATCGATGAAGCGCCCCATGCCAGCGGAATACGAGCGCGCCAGCCCACGGGCGCTTACCGCATTGGGTTTGTTCATCGGCAGCTTTTTAATTTGGTGGCTCCCGGTAGGTTTCTTCTTTGTATATGTGTCAGCCCTGGGCTTTTTAATCAGTATCATATTGGCCTGCCTGGTACTGTTTGTGGAGGAGAACCGCAAATCCAGGACCATTGCAAAAATAATTTTGATCACCGCCGGGGTTGCAATTCTGGCGGTCCTGGCCGTGGTCATCGTCGCGATAAATTCATTGGGCTAAGAGCATGTTGCAAGCGCCTCGCTTGCATGACGCGACACAGCGGTCGATTTGCCCAAAATCATCATCTCCAGTTAGGTAGGTTCTTACAGCGGAGTACCAAGCGGTACATCTTGCTGGGAAAAACACTGCATATATGGAAATGAATTTCAGTATTCAAAACCGCTGGAGCATCTTGATCTTTTGGCTGTTGCTACTCTTCGTACAACCCGGATATGCATCCTTGCAACATGCACAAGCGATTCGTCCGGAATCTGCCGGCCAAATCAGCGCGCCGCTGACGAAGCCCGGCGCGAAAATTGGTTTTTTCAAAAAAATCAGGTTGATCAAAGCTGTTAAAAAATCGATGACGCGCCAGATGACAGGGCGTTATGAGCAAGCCAGCCCGATGGCGCGCCTGGCGCTGGGTTTGTTCATCGGTAGTTTTGCTATCGGGTGGATTCCGGCCTACATATTTGCCATCGTGTCGGGATTGGCTTTTTTAACTAGTATCATCCTGGCTTGCCTGATTTTATTTATGGAAGACAACTGGAGGTCGAGGGCAATAGCAAAAACAATTTTGATCATCGGCGGTATTTTAATCGTGATCTCGGTTGTGTTGATTGTCGCATTTATTAATGCTTGGGGCTAAAACCTGTTGGTGTAAATACCGCCTTTATTTGGTTACGTTTGCAAGGCCTGGTAAAAAAACCAGGTTGTTGCGATGGCACCGATTCCGACCTTGATTCCAGCGACCGTGGCTGATCTTTTAGCCTTGCGTGCGCTTTGCATCCAAACCTTCACCGATACCTACGCCCATGCTAATACCCCTGAAAACATGGCCAACTACCTGGCCGAAAATTTTTCCGAAGCGCAGCTGAGGGCCGAACTTCAAAACCCCGATTGCGCCTATTATTTTGCCCTGATTGACGACCAGCCTGTCGGTTATATCAAAGTAAATTTCGCCCCGGCGCAAACCGAACTGCGCGACCCCAGCAGCCTGGAGATCGAGCGCATTTACGTTTTGCAGGAATACAAAGGCCGAAAGATCGGACAGCAGTTGTTGGCACAGGCACGCGCTTTGGCTGTCAGTCATGGGCTGGATTTTATCTGGCTCGGCGTGTGGGAAGAAAACCCGGCAGCCATCGAGTTTTATAAAAAAAGTGGCTTTACTATTTTTGGAACCCACGTTTTCACCCTGGGAGGTGAGGAACAAACCGATTTTTTGATGAAATTGCCGGTGTAATTTTTTAACAAAATTCTCCGGTATGAAAATCGCTACCCTCCTCTTTTTCGCCCTGTTTTGCCTGCTCTCCTGTACCCTTTCCACTGCACCGCCCAAAGACGCTACCGCCAGCGACTGGTGGAAAACAGGCGTGGTATATCAAATTTACCCGCGCAGTTTTAAAGACAGCAACGGCGACGGTGTTGGCGACCTGCGGGGCATCATTCAGGAGCTGGACTACATCAAAAGCCTGGGCATCGACATCGTCTGGCTGAACCCGGTTTACAGCTCGCCCAACGACGACAACGGCTACGATATCAGCGACTACGAAAACATCATGGCCGAATTTGGTACCATGGCCGATTTCGACGAATTGCTCCGGGGCTTCCACGACCGGGGTATCAAGCTGGTGATGGACCTGGTGGTCAATCACAGCAGCGACGAGCACGAATGGTTCAAACAATCGCGCTCGGCCCGCGACAACCCCTACCGCAACTATTACCACTGGTGGCCCGCCGAAAAAGGCGCGCCGCCCTACCGCCGCGGTTTTTTCGATGTGAACGGCGAAGCCTGGCTGTACGACACTGCTTCCAACGCCTACTACCTGCACTATTTCGGCCGCAAACAACCCGACCTCAACTGGGAAAATGAAGCGACGCGCAAGGAGATTTACGCCATGATGCACCGCTGGT
>CAZVZH010000400.1:0-2581 GCA_964630705.1 uncultured Saprospiraceae bacterium
CCACCCAACCGGGCACGAGTTCGCCGGTTTCTTCGAGCCTGATGCCGGCTTTTACCCGGACGTAGTCGTTGAGTTTAAATTTCATAGCGCGTCCTGTTTGGCTGCGGTAAGATTACCGGTCAGCGGCGTAAAAACCCGGAAAACGATTCTACTATTTCCGTAAAAAAAGGCTCATCGCCGCTAAGCCGTATGGTTTCAATGCCGGCTGCTTCATTGATTTTTTCCAGCCAAAAGGCCATTTCCGGATGGTGTATCCCAATTTGCCTGGGTTTGCCTTCGATGGTTTTGAATACCCGAAGCAGAAATTTTTCCAGTTTAGCCGACAGATCGGGATAAGCGACCGTTTCCTGCGCTACAATCATACCCGATCCGGGTTCGATGGCCAGCAGCAGACAGGGGTGCCAGGGCCGCTGGCTTTTGTTTTCCTGAATAGCGCTAAGCAGGAAAAAATTGGCCAGTGCAAGCGCGCCCGGATGTTGGGGCAGGAAGCGTACTTTTTCCACAAAAGCTTTCGACGGAACGACCGCCTCGGGCAGAGGGGCCTGGGGCAGTTCCGAGTCGTCGGGGTACCGGTCTTCCCAGCGCAGGCTGCCGTCGGGCAACCGCTGTGGTGTGCGTACGAGCAGATTTTCCCGATCGAGCAAGTCCGGGTCGTTTTTTGCCCGGCGCGCCACTTCCATCGCCTGTTCGAGACACTGGGCGACCCAGGGCAACTCGGCCTCCGCCATCAGCCAGGGATGCAGACCGGGATCGTAGCTCTGCGCCACAATCCACTGGCCAGCGCCGCGGAACGACAAGCCCAATGCTTTCAGGTGTTTTTTCTGTTCAGGATGTACCAGTTGCGCGTCTTCGAACGATACCATCCAGCAGTTTTGCCTCACCATGTTGTTGAACGCCTCGGGGTTATTGGGGTTTTCAAGCTCCTCAGCGCCTGCCAGCCGGTAAAAACTGTCTAACCCCGCTGCACCGCGGTATACCGCCAGGGCAAAATGCTCCCCAGCCCGGCCCATGATGCAGCACCAACCGATCTCGCCGGTTTCAGGGTGCTGCACACCGAAAATCTGGGAATCGTAGAACCAGCGCCAGGGCGCGAGGTCGCGGAATTGGGCAGCAGTTTGGTAAAAGTCATGCCAGGAGGTGGTGGATGTTGTCGTTGGCATCGGCGGCGCGGGTTCGGTACGCCTGTAAAGATGGGGAATGTGTTTGGATTGCAGCGGACGTCCAGGGTTGTTTTTTTCCGCCGGGTATATTACCGGTCCAGCAGTGCCGGCAGCAATTCTGCAACGAAGGTCCGCACCCCCGTCACCGTCACGTCGTTTGCCAGCCGAAAGGGCTCCGACGAGAACGTCACGATAAAGTTGTCCGCTGTGCCCAAGGTATCGATGACACTCCTGAACCCGCGGCTGATAGCAGCGGCATTGCCCAGTTTAATTTCTACACAAGCCAGCGGGGTCAACCCGCGCAACAGCACCAGATCGCACTCCGTGCCGTCGGCTGTTCGATAGAAGTACGGCTCTACGGAAAGGGGTAGCCGGGCGATGATTTGCGCGATCACATAACCTTCCCAGGAAGCGCCCGCCAGAGGATGCACCGGGAGGTCTTCCGGACGACTGATGCCGGCCAGCGCGTGTAAAAGACCGGAATCGGCTACGTACACCTTGGGAGATTTTACCAGGCGTTTGCCGATGTTGGCAAAATAGGGCCGCAGAATATGTACAAAAAAGGAAGTTTCCAGAAAACCCAGGTAATGTTTTACCGTATTGCCCGACAAGCCCAACGAGCGGCCCACCGATTCCGCATTCCAAAGGTTGCCGTGCATGGAGGCCAGCAGCTGCAAAAACATCCGGAACCGGACCGGGTCGGTATTCAAACCCAGAAAAGGCAGATCGCGCTCCACGTAGGTACGGATGAATTGCTCCCGCCAATCGACGCTCCAGTCGTCGGTTGATGCAAGCCAGCTATCGGGAAAGCCACCGCGCCACCAGTGTTTGCGCAGGGTATCATCCGAAAGCGCCACTTCGGTTTGATGCAAGGGACGCAACGTGAGGTAAGCGATGCGCCCGGCCAGCGAGTCGGCTGTTTGCCGCATCAGCAAAGGAGAAGCCGAACCCAGCAACAGAAAACGCCCCGGCTCGCGCTTGCGGTCGATAAGCGAGCGAAGTTCGGCAAACAAGGCCGGCATGCGCTGTACCTCGTCCAGCACAACGCAGGCATCCTGATACTGCTCCAGAAAAAATCCAGGGTCGGCCTGCAGGCGTTCGTAATCTTCCAGACGCTCCAGATCGAAATACCGCAGTGGCCGTTGAACCGCCGGAGCCAAGGCCAGGGCCAGCGTCTTTTTACCCACTTGCCGCGGACCGATCAGCCCAACTGCCGGATACTGTCGCAGCAGCGCCTGTAATTCAACAGCAGCAAAACGCGGTATCATGTCTGCAAAATTTAAGTCGCACTTCTGATTTGCAGACAAAGAAAGGTGGTTTTTTAAAATAAGGAAAATCCTGCCTTAGCCGGACAATGATTTAAAACCGAACTTGATCTTGGCGGCGTTTCGGGCGCCCTCCGCCCCCGCAGCCCCCTGAAG
>CAZVZH010000401.1:0-2549 GCA_964630705.1 uncultured Saprospiraceae bacterium
CTGCAAAAATGACCGCATGCAACTGCCGTAACGGATGACCCGACTCATTTGGCGAAATGATTCCCGTCAGTTATAAATTACCGGTCCAAGGATGTAATTTTGTCACGGAAAACACCAAACGCATTGGCAATGAAGAAAATACTGATCATAGAGGATAATACTGATGTTCGGGAAAACCTGTCCGAAATCTTATCGCTCAGCGGGTACCAAACCGTCACGGCGGAGAACGGCAAGGTGGGCGTGGAAAAGGCGCTGGCCGATGCGCCCGATCTGGTGCTTTGCGATGTGATGATGCCGGAATTGGATGGATTCGGGGTGCTGCACATCTTGAGCAAACAGGCCGCCACGGCCGATGTGCCCTTTATTTTTCTGACGGCTAAGGCCGAAAAGGACGATTTCCGGAAAGGCATGTCGCTGGGCGCCGACGACTATATCGTCAAACCGTTCGACGACACCGTGCTGCTCCAAACCATCGAAACCCGCCTGAAGAAAAACGAACGCCTGCGCCAGGCTTCCAAGCAAAACGGCGGCGGCCTCGAACATTTTATCAACGAAGCCAAGGCGATGGAAGCCATCCAACGCCTGTCGGAAAACCGGGAAAACCGGCACTACCGGAAAAAAGACTACATTTTTCAGGAAGGCGAAGTGCCGCGCTGGCTGTTTTACATTGAAAAAGGCAGCGTGAAAATTTTCAAATCCAACGAAGACGGCCGCGACCTGATCCTGCGCGTCGCCGGGCAGGGCGAATTCCTGGGCTACCTGGCTTTGCTCCAGGAAAACCGCTATCCGGAAAGCGCCGCCGCCCTGGAGGACTCCACCATCCGGCTCATCCCCAAAGACGATTTCTTCTCCCTGGTGTACGGCCACCGCGACGTCAATGCGCGGTTTATCAAACTGTTGGCCGGCCACGTGGCCGAACAAGAACAACAACTGATCGACCTGGCCTACAACTCCGTCCGCAAACGGGTTGCCACCTCGATCATCCACCTGTTCGATCAAGGCTACCGGGAAATCAACCTGCTGCGGGAAGATATGGCCGCGCTCGCCGGTACCGCCAAGGAAACCGTCATCCGCACGCTCACCGATTTCAAATCCGAAGGCCTGATCGAAATCAAAGACGGCAACATCGTGGTGCACAAACCCGACAAACTGCGTGACATGCCGAATTAGAATAAAATGCGGGCAGGCCATTTCGACCTGCCCGCATGCTTTTCCGGGAGCCTGTTCCCGGAAACCTCCCAAGGGTTGGAGGCGGCATAATTGGTTTCTGGATTAAAACTCGGATTAACGTTCAGGAGAGAAAGCAAATTCGTGTGTGCTGGGGCGAAAACTGTGCCAATAGACAACATCTTTCCTGAACAGCATTGTCGCCACTGGCGGCCGGAGCGGAAACCCGCACCTGAACGTCAGTGGCAGAAAAAACTAAAACCGAAGGCAGGATGTAGCGCGCCGAAACGCGCTTTATGCGAACTGTTACTTCCCTGCCCTGGGATAAGCAGCGGGTGAGAAGCGGGAGAAGTTCATCTGGGCTCCTCCAATCGGTTTTGCTTTATTGCACTAAAGGCGGATTATTATGCGCTCAAAGGTAGATAAACCCGGAATATTTTTCGGCACAATTCCTTTTGCCAAAATCCAGAATTTTATCTTTACGGCCGAAATCTAAAACCGAAAGCATGGAAAACGACAACCTGCCTTTGGACCATGTCGCCACCGCGCCGGGTCAAAACGGCCTTAAAATTACGCCTGCCATCCGCCAATACTGGCGGGAATCGGCTCAATGGGCCTTGTTCTTTGCTATTCTGGGCTTTTTATACCTGGGAATTGTCGGCCTGATGCTGATCCTGGCGGCTGGCAGCAGCCGTGGCGGCATAATCGGCGCACTGTTCGGCATTTTGATCCTTGGCGGTCTGGTGTTTGTGCCCACCTGGTTGATTTATCAGTTTTCGCGCCACGTGAAAGACGGCTTGCAGCACGAATCCACCTTGTTGGTAGCGCTGGGGTTCCGGAATTTGCGGTATCTGTATCAATTTGCCGGCATCCTGATCATTGTATTGCTTTCCCTCTATGCACTGGCCTTTTTCCTGGGGCTGCTTATGCTGGCCAGCCGTTGAGCCAATCATCCCAACCGCTCACCTTTCAGTAATTGTAACCATGTCAGCATACCTCGATCAAGATTTCCAAGCCAACTCCAGCGCCGGTATTGAAGTGACGCCCCAGCTTCGGGACGACTGGCGCCTCACCAGTCGTTGGGCCAACTTCCTGTCGATCATCGGCTTTATTTTTTTAGGCCTGAGCCTGCTGGGCATCGGGACGGTTTCGACCGTGTTCGCCACCCTGGCAGACCGGGGCTTCGACAATCCGGCGCTGCAGCTGTTCCAGGCCATGGGCGGCTGGTTTACGGCCACCATGGTCCTGATGCTGATAGCACAATTTATCATCACCCTGGCGCAGTTTCGCTTCGCTTCCAAATTGCGGGAAGCGATCGACCGCAACGACCAGGCGGCGTTTGAATACGCCTGGCTGCAATTCCGGAACTTCTTTCGCTGGAG
>CAZVZH010000402.1:0-2547 GCA_964630705.1 uncultured Saprospiraceae bacterium
TACTGTTCATCACTTTACACTGCGTTTTTGTGTAAAGTCATTTCAGGACGAGACATTGGCTTAATATCCCGGGAGGATAAACGAATGCCCAACCAGAAACTTTCTAACCAGAAACCAGAAACCCTCTAACCAGAAACCCTCTAACCAGAAACCCTAAAAAAATAAAAACCCCCGCCGGACGATCCGGCGGAGGTTTCAACATGTTATCACTTAAAAGCCAGAACTGGATTAGCGAGCCAGTTGGACATTTACTGCGTTCATGCCTTTTTTGCCACGTTGGGTGTCAAACGTGACTTGGTCACCTTCGCGGATGCTGTCAACCAGGCCGCTTACGTGAACAAAAATTTCCTCTTTGGTGGAGGAATCGATAATGAAGCCAAAACCTTTGGTCTCATTAAAGAACTTTACGGTTCCATTGTACATTGGTAAAAAAAACTTTAATAAATGATACTTGGCGACATGCCGCTGCAAAGGTGCGAATAAAAACGATGTACCGCTGTTTTTTTTTAATTATTAACATAACTCCGTGAAAAACAAGGGAAAGCCGATATTTGCGCCTTCAATTTTTAATTCCGGCTCTGCCGCGAAAAATATCCACTTTACGAAACATGGAATTATCCACTCGTTATAATCCGGCCGAAGTGGAGTCCCGTTGGTACGAACACTGGGAGCACTCCGGCTATTTTCATTCCACCCCCGACGAGCGGGAGGCGTTCTCCATCGTCATTCCGCCGCCCAACGTAACCGGTATGTTGCATATGGGCCACATGCTCAACAACACCATTCAGGATATTCTCATCCGCAAAGCCCGGCTCGATGGTAAAAACGCCTGCTGGGTGCCCGGCACCGACCATGCTTCCATCGCCACCGAAGCCAAGGTGGTGCGCTGGTTGCGCGAGGAAAAACAACTGCGCAAGGCTGACCTTACACGCGAACAATTCATGGCGTACGCCTACCAGTGGAAGGAAAAATACGGCGGTATTATCCTCCAGCAACTGCGCCGGTTGGGCGCTTCCTGCGACTGGGAGCGCACGGCCTTTACCATGGACAAGGGCTACTACGAAGACTGTATCCGCATGTTTGTCGACCTGTACAAAAAAGGCAAACTGTACCGCGGCCTGCGCATGGTCAACTGGGATCCCGAGGCCAAAACCGTACTTTCGAACGAAGAGGTGCTGTATTTTGAAGAACAAGCGCAGTTGTACCATATCAAGTACTTACTCGAAGGCTCCGAAACGGAAGGCATCGTGATCGCTACCCAACGCCCCGAAACCATTTTCGCCGACGTGGCCGTAGCCGTCAACCCGAAAGACAAGCGCTACGCCAAACTGGTCGGCAAAACCGTGCGCATCCCCCTCATCGACCGTGCGATTCCGGTCATTGCCGACGATTACGTCGACCTGGAGTTCGGCACCGGAGCATTGAAAATTACACCCGCGCACGATCCTAACGACTATGAGATCGGCCAGCGCCATCAGCTCGCCGTGATCGACACGCTCGACGACGACGGCCGCCTCAACGAAAACTGTGCCTTCACGCCGCTGGTCGGCCTCGACCGTTTCAAAGCCCGCAAACAAATGAAAGGGTTGCTGGAGGAAAGTGGCAATCTGGTTAAAATTGAAGACTATACCACCAAAATAGGCCGCTCCGAGCGCACCAATTCCGTGGTGGAGCCCAAACTTTCGCTCCAATGGTTTGTGCGCATGAGCGAACTGGGCGCCCCTGCGCTCAAAGCCGTGCTCGACCGGGAGGTGAAGTTTTACCCCGATAATTTTCAAAACCTGTACCGCAACTGGATGGAAAACCTGCGCGACTGGTGCATCTCCCGCCAACTCTGGTGGGGCCAGCGCATCCCGGCCTGGTACCTGAAATCCGAAGGCTTGAACAAAGAAACCCAGGTGTTTGTCGCCGAATCTGAGGAAGCCGCCCTCGAACAGGCCCGCGCTGCCACGGACAACCCGCAGCTCCAGCTCGCCGACCTGCGCCAGGACGAAGATGTGCTCGACACCTGGGCATCTTCCTGGCTCTGGCCCATCAGCGTGTTCGACGGTTTCCGGCAGCCGCAGGGCGAAGTGCAGTACTACTACCCCACGTCGGTGCTGGTGACGGGCTGGGACATCATTTTCTTCTGGGTTGCCCGCATGATCATGGCCGGTTATGAGTACCGGGGGCAGCGGCCCTTCGAAGCCGTGTATTTTACCGGGATGGTGCGCGACAAACAGCGGCGGAAAATGTCGAAATCGCTCGGCAATTCGCCCGACGCGCTGAAGTTGCTCGACGATTTCGGCGCCGACGGGGTCCGCTACGGCCTCATGTCGAGCGCCGCCGCCGGCAACGACATTTTATTTGATGAAAAACTCTGCGAAAACGGCCGCAACTTCTGCAACAAACTCTGGAACGCCCTGCGCCTGATCAAAGGCTGGCAAACCGCCGACCAAGCTGAAACAGAAGCCGAAGCCCGGAAAAACGCCCTGGCCGCGCGCTGGATGCGGGAAAAATTCCAGGCTGTGCTGGCTGAGATGGACGCCAATTTTAAGGTGTTCCGGC
>CAZVZH010000403.1:0-2535 GCA_964630705.1 uncultured Saprospiraceae bacterium
GACGGACTATTTTTTTACCAACGTCGCCAATACCATTCTGATCGAAGCCGTCAGCCTGGCATTCGACGGCAGCCACGCCTATGTCAGCGCTAAAATCACCATCGAGTTCGGCCCGCTGCCAACACAACCGCGCCAGGCCGCCGCACCCGTCAAACCCCAGCCGCCGGCCCGGCCAAACACACCGGCGCCCGCACCGCAGCCCCCGCCTGCCCGGGCAGAGGCGCCTTCAACCGTAATTTTTGAAGCCGGCCGCGACCCTGAAATCGAAAAACTGCGCGTCGGCACCGTGCTCGAACTCGGCCAGATGTATTTCAAAGCCGACGACTTCCGGCTCGACGCCGCTTCCTACCCCACACTCGATGCCCTGGTCAAATTCCTGAAACGCCACCCCGGGTTGAAAATCGAAATTGGCGGCCACACCAACCTCCGCCCAACGGAGGGCATAGCCGCCGAACTCAGTCTTAACCGCGCCCGGTCCGTCCGGCAGTATCTGGTCGACAACGGCATTCCAGCCGGTCGGATGACCTTCAAAGGTTATGGAAAATCGCGGCCGCGTGTCAAAGCCTTTACTCCGGAAGCCCACCGGCAGAACCAGCGGGTGGAGGTGACGATTTTGGAAAAATGAACCTGGCAGAGTTATACCTTGCGTAAATTATGCAGACATCTACGGAAATAACTACGATAATTGAAACCACCCTGGAACGGGCCTTCAAAAGCCCGATGCTCTGCGATATCACCAAAGTGCATACCGGCCACGGTATCACCCCGAAAGTCACCCACTGCACCGAGGATGAAAACTGGGGGAAACCCGGGGGCAGCCGGAAAATTTTTATGGCAAAAACCTGGACGTTCCCGGGTGGCGAAGCCTCCCTGGACAAAGTGCTGGAACGAATTGAAAACGAATATTGGAAAATAGAGATTTCCGACTTCAAAGCCTGGTCGATGGGTTTTGAAAAATTTGAAGGCGAATGGTTCACTTCTGAGGTAAAACCAGGAAAAATCCGGATCAGATATCGCTATACCCTTTATTCAAAAAGCGTGATTTTCTATCCATTCCACTGGCTGTTTACCAAACTGATCTGGCGAAATTACATGAAGCACGTGCTGGAAAACATCCGGGGTTTGATAATCAACCAAGCGCCATACCTTCACGATTAAAACGACGCTTGTGATGTCACCTTTTTTTACTGCGGGCTGCATCCTCGCCCTCACCATTAGCCTCAAGGCTCAAAATACTTCAACGGCCGCTTTAAACATCGGCGAAATTCAAACCTTGCATTCCCGCGTACTGAACGAACACAGAACGCTCAACATCTGCCTGCCCGCCACCTACGACAGTTCGAAAAGCTACCCGGTACTCTACTTGCTCGACGGCTCGCTGCATGAAGATTTCCTGCACCTGACCGGCTTGCTCCAGTTTTTCAACCTGCAATTCCGGATGCCGGAATTTATCGTGGTCGGCATCGCCAACATCGATCGCAAGCGCGATTTCACCTTTCACACCGACCAGCGCGATCTACAAGAAAGTTTTCCCACCGCCGGCCACTCCGCCGCTTTTATCCAATTTATCGAAACCGAACTCCAGCCCTTTATTCAAACCCAGTACAACTGCTCCGGTCCGCGCTTCCTCATCGGCCAGTCGCTCGGCGGCTTGCTGGCTACCGAAATTTTATTGAAAAAGCCCGGCCTGTTCAGCCACTATTTCATCGTTAGCCCCAGCCTGTGGTGGGACGGTGAAAGCCTGCTCCGCCAGGCCCCTGCCCTACTGGCTGCCCAGGCCGACGAAGAGCGCTACGTGTACCTTTCGGTGGGCAAACAAGAGCCGCGGGTGATGCGCAACGTCGCCCGGAAACTACACCGGATATTGAAAAATGCCGGGAAGCGCCAACTCCAGATCGATTTTTTAAGGATGAAAAAGGAAAACCACGCTACCATTCTGCACAACAGCATTTACCAGGGTTTCCGGCGGCTGTACCCTTACCGGGCGCGGTAGCCGGGCAATTCCTGCCGCCAGTTTTTCCCGAAACGGGCGCGGTTTTCTATATTAGCCGATTTCCAAGCGATCCGCTCATGTCCAAACCGGAAAAAATCCGCCGCCTGGCCGCCGTCATGTTTACCGACATTGTCGGCTACACCGCGCTCATGCAACAAAACGAGGCGCAAGCCAGCCGCCTGCGCGACCGGCACCGGCAAAGCTTCGAACACGAGCACCAGCGTTTTCACGGCGACATCATTCAGTACTTTGGCGACGGCTCGCTCAGTGTGTTCAAAAGCGCCGTGGAAGCCGTCGAATGCGCCGTAGCCATCCAGCAAACGCTGCGCAGCGGCCCTGAGCCCGTTCCCTTACGCGTAGGCCTGCACCTGGGCGACATCGTTTTCGACGGCCCCGACATCTACGGCGACGGCGTCAACCTGGCCTCCCGCATCGAAAGCCTGGGCGTTGCCGGCTCGGTACTGCTCTCCGGCGCCCTCAACGGCGAACTCAAAAACCAGGGCCAGGTCCGCACCCGCTCGCTGGGTTTTTTCCAATTGAAA
>CAZVZH010000404.1:0-2530 GCA_964630705.1 uncultured Saprospiraceae bacterium
CCACACAAACCCATCCCTTTTAAACCCCTTCCGAATCAAGCGGGCGCAAAGGTACACTGTTCCGGCATATCGCCAAATGCCGGGTAAAAAAATTTAAAAGAAATTGGATGGAGTGGATGTTCCGCTCAACCATTGGCGGCTGGTTGCTCCAATTGTTCCAAATACCAGCGCGTAGAACCCGGTTTCGGCGGATTCCGGCGATAGAGGAGTTCTGCACTTTCTGCTTCTTGGGGGATTCCCAGCCGGCGCCCACCGAACTTTTTGTACAATTTTACTACGATTTCTCCCTCGCTGTTTTTCCAAAAAACCAGGGTAGGAAAGCGTTCCTGCAAATAATTCAGCACCTTGATCATCAGGTACCGGCTGACGGCTATTTCATACTGCGGATTTACATGCAGCAATTTCATCCGTGTGAGGATGGAGGCGTGGATGCCCGTGTCGCGGCTAAGTGCAGAGGCGCGGTACTCTAGCGGTGAACACGACAATCGATAAATGCATTGATCCAGTACATCGGAAAGCACCGACAAGTCGGTAAGATCGGCAACAAAAACTCGTTTCATGGTCTGAATTTTTAATGGTTAACACTGCGAGTTTAGCCCGGCAGCGCCGACTCCACAAGAGCAAGCTTGTAACTGTGCAGGATAAGCTTGTAACTGTGTCACTTTACACCATAACCGTGTAAAGGCACCTCGAGCTCAGGTACGCTATTTTGCCATAACAGGCTGTGTCCGTTCGAATTTGGGAATTGATTTTTTCGGCCTATTTGAATGCATTTTGTAACAACCCAGATCGGCATCCAAAAAGTGAGTTGCTTGCCTTCGAAATGCTCTTGGAATTCGTCCCTGAGCGTGCAGTTTGCATTGGTTCAGATTGCAAAACACATTTCCAAAAGACTAATTAAATTAAAATAAATGAATTCGTCCCCCTGGCTAGGCCCAGAGTAAGCCGGTAGTTTTGGAAAAAAAACCTATGCTTAGCCTTCCCCTGCCTGGCTGGAAAGACCTGTTCGATGGGCTACTCCACCTCCTGTACCCCAACCTTTGCGCTGGCTGTGAAGCAGCCATGCCAAGCACACTAAGTTGCTTTTGCTTTTCCTGTCAGCGCAAATTACCGGTTACGGATATGCACCTGAGTCGTGAGAATGAGTTTACCGACCGGTTCTGGGGGCGCTTGCCCCTGGAAACCGGCGCGGCGATGTATTATTTCCACCGAAAAAATCCGGTTCAACACGCGCTGCACCGGCTGAAGTATCAGAACCAAGCCGATATCGGCGTCCGCATAGGCCGAAGATTTGGCCAGCTGCTCGCTCAGTCGCCGCATTTTTCCACCGTAGAAGCGCTGGTGCCGGTACCCCTGCACCCGAAAAAAGAACGCCAGCGCGGATACAACCAAAGCGCTATGCTCGCTGCCGGTATGGCTGAAAGCATGCATTTGCCCGTGCTTGCCCACGTGCTGGTACGGCAACGCGCCACAGAAACTCAAACCCGGAAAAAACGCATGGAACGCTTCAGCAACGTACAGGAAATCTTCGCCTTGCGGAAGCCCGGCCGTGTCGAAGGCAAACACTTGCTGCTGGTCGACGACGTGCTGACCACCGGCGCAACCCTCGAAGCCTGCGGCCAAGCTTTGCTTCAGGCGCCGGGCGTGCGACTAAGCATGGCTACGCTGGCTATCGCCATGCGCTGACGCTTCCTCCCGAAAATGCGCCGTATTTATCCGCATAAAATTCAGGACAAGGTTTTTCTTTCCCTCCTGCTCGACCAGCTGCTCCACACGCTGGAGGAAAGTCCCTTGCAGGTGCGCCGCAAGGCGTTGAGCTACGATGCGCAAATCCCGGAGAGTATCTTCGAACGCCTACAACACCTGCACTGCCGACCCGAAGACGCTGACAACGTGCGGGCCGAAGATTTTCACATCCTCTTCGCCAACATCCTCTTTCGCTACCCAACCGTGCGCATGTTTCAACTCCCCGGGAAAGCCATTTTTTTTAAAATGTAAATCTCCCCGGCACTTTGCTGAACCGAATTGCACCGCCCTTGTTACTTTTGCCTGGATTCAATCTAAACAAAGGCAATTGACACCTATTATATATGGAAAGCGCAGTAAAAAGTCCTGTCATGCTCTACACCGAGCAAACCCCCAACCCAGAAGCCCTCAAATACGTGACCAACCGCCTGCTCTACCGCGGTATCGCCGATTTTAAAGAAAAAGACCTGGCCGCTGAATGGAGCCCCATGGCCCATTCCCTCATGGAGCTGCCCTACGTGAAAAGCGTTTATTTCAACAACAATTACGTGACGATCACCAAGGAGATGAACTACGACTGGGCTGAAATCATGCTCAAAATCAAAGAGTTCATCAAAGACTTCGTGGAAAAAGACGGCGTGATCGTCAAAGACGGCTTCGCCGAATTCTGGAGCCAGCTCATGGCCGATAGCCAGGCTTCCCAGTTCACCGGCGAAGACGGCGAAATCGCCAAAAAAGTAAAAGAACTGATCGACACCTACGTCAAACCCGCCGTGGAAATGGA
>CAZVZH010000405.1:0-2529 GCA_964630705.1 uncultured Saprospiraceae bacterium
ACCTAGGCGGAGGGCGACCGCGAGGGTCGCCCCTACGGGCATTTGCGGGCAAAAGGCCCTTTTGACGAAAATTTCCCCAAAGAAAAATAGTTTTTCCGGCCTTTTGCCGATAAACGCCTAAAGAACCGGTAAAGCTTCCGAAATTGGCCGCCGGTTCAAAAAAACAATCCAGCCCATGATCCTTTCCATTGAAAATGTCGTGAAGCGCTACGACAAACACACGGCGGTCGACCACGTCAGTTTCGAGGTGCCCAAAGGCAGCGTGTTCGGTTTGCTCGGCCCTAATGGCGCGGGTAAAACCTCGCTGATCCGGATGATCACCACCATCACCGGCCCCGACGAAGGCACGATCCGCCTCGACGGGGAAAAACTCAACGAGCGCAGCCCCGAACAAATCGGCTATATGCCGGAAGAGCGCGGCCTGTACAAAAAGATGAAAGTTGGCGAGCACCTGCTTTATCTGGCCCAACTCAAAGGGCTGTCGGAAAAAGATGCCCGCCGGGAAATCAACCATTGGTTTGAAAAATTTGAGATCACCGACTGGTGGAATAAAAAGGTGGAGGAGTTGTCGAAAGGGATGCAGCAGAAAATTCAGTTCATCACTACCGTGGTGCACAAGCCCAAACTCTTGATTCTCGACGAGCCGTTCAGTGGCCTCGACCCGATCAACACCACCCTGATCAAAGACGAAATCCACCAGCTCAACGCTGCCGGCACCAGCATCATTTTCAGCACCCACCGCATGGAACAGGTGGAGGAAATGTGCGATTACATTGTGCTCATCAACCGCGGGAGAAACGTGCTCTACGGCGAGGTGCAAACCATCAAAAACGAATTCAAGCAGAACCTGTTCCGCATCGAATCCACCGATGAACTGCCCCCCGACTTCAGCCAGCATTTTCAAATTGCCAGCCGCCCCGACGGCGCCGTGACTGTCCAGCTGGAAAACAGCAACCAAAGCATCGACCTGCTGCGCTACCTGGTGCAACACAATATGCACATTACGAAATTCGAAGAAATCCTGCCCACCTTCAACGAGATCTTTATCCGCCGGGTGGGCGAAACGCAAAATTGAAACAGGTTTCTGGTTGAGCGTTGGTTTAATATCCCGGAAAATCAAACCAACACTCAACCAGAAACCTTCTAACCAGAAACCTTCTAACCAGCAACCATTTTCTTATGAGCAAATTATCCCTGATTATAAAGCGCGAATACCTGACGCGCGTCCGCAAGAAATCGTTCATCATCGGCACTTTGCTGGCGCCGGTGGGTCTGTTGGTTTACTTCCTGGTTATTGTCGGCCTTACCAAATATGAGGGCGGAAGCGAGGTAAAAGTGGTGGTACAAGACGAGGCCAATCTCGTCGGTATCATCCCCGACGAGCGCGGAATCCGCTACATTCCGGCCGGAGGCCGGCCCCTGGAACAACTCAAAGAAGCCGTCGAGGGCGGCCAGTACGACGGGGTGCTGCGCATACCGGCCCTGGCCAGCCTGAAGCAAAAAGACCTGACCGTTTTTTATTATTCCGACAAAAAACTGGCGCCGGAAAAACGCGAGCTTATCGAGCGGCGGGTATCGAAAAAAGTGCGGGAGTTCAAGATCGACTCGCTTGGCTTCGACCGTGCGAGCATCGAAACCCTTGACACCGACGTATCGATCGACCCGGAAAAGATCACCGAGAAAGGCGAAGACGAAAGCAAGTACACCATCGGCGTAGGCCTGGCGATCGGGGGCATCATGGCGTTCATCATGTTCTTCATGGTGATGATGTACGGCCAAATGGTCATGCGCTCGGTCATGGAGGAAAAAACCAGCCGGATTGTTGAGGTGATGATGTCGAGCGTGCGACCCTTCCAGCTCATGCTGGGGAAAATCATCGGCGCCGGGGCGGTCGGCCTCACGCAAGTACTGGCCTGGATCGTGCTCAGCGGCGGGGTCATGCTCCTGCTGCCCTTCCTTGTCGACGTCGACCCGCAAGCCATGCAGGCGCCGGCGGTGGCTGGCCAACCGCAAATCGACCCCGAAATGGCGCAGGGCGAAGCCTTCCGGATATTCGCCGAGCTCAGCCGCCAAAACTGGCCCCTGATGATCGGCTCTTTCATCATTTTTTTCCTGGGCGGCTACTTCATCTACTCCTCCATGTTTGCAGCCATTGGCTCGGCTATGGGCGACGATTACGGCGAAGGCCAAGCCCTGGTGCTGCCGGTGACCATACCCATCATCCTGGCGTTTTACGTGGTTGCCTTTGTGGGCATTCGCAACCCCGACAGCGGATTGATGGTATTTGCATCCTTATTTCCCTTGTTTTCACCCATCGTCATGCCGTTCCGCATGGCCTTCAGTCCGCCCCCGTGGCAGGTCGCGCTTTCCCTGGTGTTAGTCGTTGCAGCCGCCTTCTTTTTCGTTTGGTTGGCGGGCCGGATTTACCGGGTGGGTATCTTGCTCTATGGCAAAAAAGTGACCTTCAAGGAAATCGGGAAGTGGTTGTTTTATAAGTAACGCCGTCTGCAAGACGGCGTACAAAAAAAC
>CAZVZH010000406.1:0-2525 GCA_964630705.1 uncultured Saprospiraceae bacterium
CTGCGCGACGGCGGCGGATACTACCAGACGCCGATGAGCAGCAGCCACTCCGAAAACATCATGGCCGTGGAGCGCCTGGCAAACTTCGACATCGCTGTCGCCGGCACCACCGATATGCCGGAAAGTGGCGGCGGCATACGCCAGATTTTTTTTGCGGCGCGCTTTAGCAAAGCGCCTTCCACGCGCAAATGGGCGTACCGCTACACCCTGCCGGCATCGTCAACCAAAAATTATGTGGTGAAAGAAACCTGCGTCGGCAAGATCCTCCTGTCGGGTGGAACCACGGAAACCGAAGTACTGGCCATCACCGGGAGCATGTACGACAAGGCGACGCCGGGGAACAAACATACCTTTTTCTGTTGCATCAACCTCACCGACGGCAGTGTGTTGTGGACGAACATTGTCAATTCCGGACTCGGCCTGGACGAGGGCATGGACATCGCCCAAAACCCGTACTCACGGGATTTCCTCATCGTCGGTTATGCCGCCAGCGCCGGTGCGCTCAAGACGACCAAACGCATGTGGGTGTGCAAATTCGATCAAACCGGCGCCTTTCAGGGCGGTGGCCTGCACACGCTCACCACAGCCAACGATCTGGATTTCGTAGCTCGCGATGTGTGTCCGGCGATCAACGGCAATGGATTTGTCGTTACCGGTTACCGGGAAATCCTGCAAAGCGGCCCGGCCAAACGCCGGGTGGCCTTTATCATGGGCATTTCATCCGTCGCGCCTTTCAATGCGTTCTGGGCCAAATGGTACGACAGGACTTCCCCCAGCCTCGATGCCGATGAAAGCATCCACCCGTTCACGAGCCCGACGGTAGGCTACTTCGTCACCACCAGCGCCGAGGCCATCCTGCCCGGCCGCTACGATGCGCATGCCATCCGGGTCGACACCGACGGCTCGATCCTCGGCGGGGCCTGCCCGATCACCGATTTTACCCCTTCAGTTGAAAAAGTCGGCACCAGCGCTCCGGGCGATGTCTTCACCCGGAAAAGCGCCTCCTGGAGTTTTGTAAAACTGGATTTCAAATACGTCACGCCTGAAGGCCGGGATTTTTGCGGCACCAGCCACGTCTGGTTTCCGCCCCATGACCATCGGGCCTTAGCCCTGTCGTGGACCGGCCAGTACGACACCGACATCAAGTTTTCGGATTTTCTGTCGGGCAACCATTCCATTTCCTTCCGGTTTATGCCGCAATTTCCCAATGCTTATTACGGGCCGGTATTGTCCGGCAACTCAACCGGCAGGTTTGCGATCGGGCAGGGCGATTTTGATAATGGCGGCAGCCAGCGGAACCTTTATGTGGAAATTGGCAGCAAAAAACAATTTTACCCGGTCGATTTAAAGGCCGGCGCCTGGTACCATGCCGTTCTGACCTGCCAGGCCACGGCAAGCACCCTCACGTTTACTTTTTACCTGAACGGGGCCGTCCTGGGGCCAAAAGTGGTGGTTTCCAAATCGGACCCCTTGCTCCCGTGGAGCGGACGGCTGCGGCTGGGTCGGCAAACCGACGGCGCGTTGACCGACAACAAGGTCCCGCAGTTTTACGGCCTGATCGACGATATTGCCATTTTTAACAAGGTGGTCAGCGCCGCAGAAATCACTGTCCTGGCCGACAATAAAGACATTGCCGATTTGGCCGATGGCAACCTCAATGCCGCTAAACTGGCCCGGTTCGATTTTAACGGCAGCCCCGGTTCTATCGCAGGGCTGAGCGGCGCGGCGAGCCTGGTAGCCATCAGCGCCGACAAAACGAGCGCCGCTGACGCGTCGGGCATGGTGCTCCCAACTGCCCAGAAAGTGCTCACCCTGCCATTTCCGCCGGGCGAGGCCTGGCAAATTATTCAGGGCGTCGACGAGGCCGGAGGTTCGCACAAGGGCTACGCTTCTTTTTGCTGGGACTTTGTTTTGTCTGGTTTGCCGAACGACGCCGTATATCCCAAAGGGACCAACAACGCCCCCATGTATACCTGTGCCTCCGGCAAAGTGGTCAAAAGCGACGACACCCATGCCCCCAACACTAAGGCGATCAACCTCATCGAATTGCAGGCCGGCGCCAACGAATACCACGCGTATTTGCACATGAACCAGAATTCGTCGATGGTTTCAGTCGGCCAATGGGTGGAATCCGGCCAGGCTATTGCCAAGACGGGGAATGTGTGCGACCAGGATAACTGCGCCTACCACTTGCACTTTGCAGCCGGGAACACGCCGGACAAGGCAACGGGTTTTGTCACTTTCCCGGTAGCGTTTTCGAATTACGAGGTATACCGGCTGGACACGAAATCCTGGGCGTTCGTCCCGCTGGGCATGCCGAAAAACGGTGAGCTGGTACGCAATCCGCACGTGCAGGATTTACCGTACAAAATGGCAGCCGTATGGGAACCCACCGGCGCCGGCGAAACCCAGGTTTACGGCTGGAAATACGACGATTTGAGAAAACGATACGATGCCCTGTGGGCCGACGGCTGGCGCCTGACCCAGCTGCAAAGCCATATCGAATACGGCGAGTTGGTGTATTC
>CAZVZH010000407.1:0-2509 GCA_964630705.1 uncultured Saprospiraceae bacterium
TGCAGCACCTACCACATCAAACTAGCGATTGCCGATATCGGCGACGCCAATTTTACCTCTGCGGTATTTTTGCGTGCCAACTCCTTTGACGCTGGCGGCAGGGTGTTGGCCAATACGGTGTATCCTTCTACCGAGCCGTACACCCGCGAGGGCTGTCAGAACGGTTTCATCCGGTTCTACCGGGGCACCGGCGATGCCAGCCAGCCCTTGCCGGTCAACTATACCTTGATGCCCGGCGGAACGGCAACTCCCGGGGTAGACTTTACGGCCCTGCCCAGTTCGATCGTGATCCCGGCTGGGCAAACGGAGGTGCTGATCCCAGTAAATATTATCAACGACCAGCTAACGGAGGGCAAGGAATCGTTCAGCCTGACCATCGACAATTCCTGCAGCTGCCAACAACAGGAAATCACTTTTGTCATCGACGACCAGGTGCCGCTCGATATCCAATTAGCTGACCAAACAGGCTGCGCCGGCTCGGCTACGCTTACGGCCAGCGTAACGAACGGCGGCCTGCCTCCGCTCAGTTATCAATGGAACTCGGGCGCCTCCGGCACAACCGTCACCAGCACTTCGTTTGGCAGCACAGTGTACACCGTAACCGTGACCGATGTGTGTGGCTTGAGCGCTTCGGCAACCGCCATTGCAACCGTCGACCAATCGCCGACGGCCATTTTGAGCGGGTTCGCCCAGTTTTGCCCGGGCGGCAGCGCCCAGCTGGCCTTGAATTTTACCGGAAATGGCCCTTGGCTGGTAAATTATACCGCCAACGGCCTGCCTCAAGTACAGGCCTTCTCTACCAACCCTGCTGCCTTGTCGGTCAATCAAGCGGGAAATTATGTTTTGACGGCAGTCAGCTCCCAGGCGGGTTGCCCCGGGCTTGCAGGAGGGACTGGCACTGCTCAAGAGGTACAAACCGTGTTGCAACTTACCCCGACAAATCCTGCTTGTTTTGGCCTTACCGGTCGGGTACAATCCAGTTTGACCAGCAACAATCCTCCATACAATTACCAATGGAATACCGGCGCCAATTCCGCCAACCTCAGCGGTTTGTCGCCCGGCGTCTATACCCTCACCATCAGCACAGGCCTGGGCTGTACGCAAGTCGCTACAACTACCTTGACCGAACCAACGCAATTGACCTCGGCTATTTCCAGTAGTTCCGGCATCGACTGCTATCAGCCAATCGGCCACGCCAGCGTCCAGGCAGAAGGCGGTACGGCGGGTTACCAGTACAAATGGAGTAATGGGACCCTTCAACCGAATGCCGATTTCACCGCGGGCGGCGCCTATGCGGTCACGGTTACGGATGCCAACGGCTGTACCACCGTAACCCAGGTGACTATTCCCCAAAACACCACGCCGCCTGTGGTAAATGCTACGGCCAGCAATGAAATTACTTGCAACACACCGGAATCCATGCTGAACAGTGCGGGCTCTTCTTCCGGACCGGACATTTTATATAGTTGGAGTACGTCCAACGGCCACATCCTGACCAGTATGGAACTTCCCACCGCTACGGTAGATGCTCCGGGGATGTACACCTTACTCGTTACCAATACTTCTAATGGTTGTACTGCCAGCGCAACGACTACCGTGCTTGAAAACACCAATTACCCGACCAGCCTCGAACTTGACATAACCCACCCCGGCTGCAAAGGAATCCCCGGCGTGGTGCGCATCCAGAGCGTCGAGGGCGGCGAAGGCCCGTACCTGTTTTCACTCGACGGCGGAAGAACATTTTTAAACCAAAGTACTTTTGGAAATCTTCCGGCAGGCCTCTATGCTATCCTGGTTCAGGATATTAACGGCTGTGAATACGAGCAAAATCTCGAACTGATTGCTCCGGTTGAACCCGAACTGACCCTGATACCGGAGGTTCAGTTGGCTTATGGCGAATCGACAGAACTGACCGCCATTCTGAACATTCCATTGAGCAAAGTAGATACCCTGATCTGGTCGCCGGAATACGGGCTTATCCCTACAGCCCAACCGGATGTCATACAAGCCAAACCGTTTAAAACTACTTTTTACAAAGTGAAGGTAGTGTCGACAGACGGCTGCACCGACGAAGCCCAGTTGCTCATCCGGGTTGGCGAGCCCGACATTTACGTGCCCAATGCTATACGCCCGAGCAGCCAGAATGGCCAAAACCACCTGTTCATGTTGTTTGCGCCCGAACGGGTAGTACAGGAAATACACCGGCTGCAAATTTTCGACCGTTGGGGCAACCTGGTCTTCGCCCGCGACCACTTCCAACCCAACGACGACCGGACGGGCGGTTGGGATGGCCGCTACCAGGGCAAACCTCTGGCCCCTGGCGTCTTTTCCTGGTGGGCCGATGTCGAACTGGCCAGCGGCGAGCATATTCAACTCAAAGGCGATGTCACGATTGTAGACTGAAAAAGATTTGCCCTACCTTTGGCCGCAAATTTTTTTACAACAAAGACATCATGTGGACGATGCTTGAAGGATTCCAACACCTCCGCAGCGAGGAAATAGACGCACT
>CAZVZH010000408.1:0-2500 GCA_964630705.1 uncultured Saprospiraceae bacterium
CCAACGCTACTTCGGGCCAAACGGCCGACGGCGGCGTAAACCTGACGGTCACCCAAATTTCCGCTGCTGCGGCGGCGATGAACTGGTCGGCCACCATCCCTCCCTATAGTGTAAAGGTTTCAGACCTGACTACCGGTACGGTCTTGAGTTCTTTTAGTACCTCCAATACCTCGGCCACTATTAGCGGACTCGTCAGTGGGCGTACGTACCGGTATGAAGTCACTGATGGAACGCCTATTTTAGACCTTGTTGAATGTGGCTTCCATTAATAGTTGAAGGCCTTTCCTCGCGAGTTTCAGACCGCCTATTCAATCATTTAAAAATTCAAAACTATGCGCTCAAACATTTTAAAATGCGCGCTCCCGCTGCTGCTGCTCTGCGCATCCGGTTGGATGACCGCCGGCAGCCCAACCAACGCTACTTCGGGCCAAACGGCCGACGGCGGCGTAAACCTGACGGTCACCCAGATTTCTGCTGCTGCTGCGGCGATGAACTGGTCGGCCACTATTGCCCCTTATAGTGTGAAGGTAACGGACTTGACGACCAATGCTGTCCTGAGCGCTTTTAGCACGTCCAATACCTCCGCCACTATTAGCGGACTCATCAGTGGGCACATTTACCGATACGAGGTCGCCGATGGAACCCCCATTATAGACCTTGTTGAATGTGGCTTCCATTGATAATTATACCCGGCAGAAAGTGGTTTGCAAAAACGTAATTATTTAGGTAGGGGCAGCGCCCCGTAATGTCTGTAGAAAATTGATGCAATACGTGGGGGTGGAGGTGCAGCGCACCGAAACATTCTATTCCGGTGCGCTGCACCTCCACCAATCCGGCTCAATTTAATGCTACAGATATTTCGCCGCTCTGCGGCTACCTAAATAGGATGGCAGTTTACACCAGCAACCCCTTGTAGGTTAACAGCTTGTAAGGGTTTTTTTGTTGATCTTATTCCAGACTTGGGTGTAGGTGTTCGCCAGGACATAGGATTATTTTTATGTTGTCCATGTTGGGTCCCTATACCGCCGAGTCATGGCTACGCATATCAAAGACTGGTTTGTAAGTGCCAACAACCCTTCACTTGAGCACAGGATGGATGAAAAGACCTTCCAGGTTTTTAAAACCTGGAAGGTCTGAACGCCAACAATTCTTCACGCTTGGCATTCAGGCATGCGTAGCCGAGGCTCGACGGTAACGGGATGCAACGCAGGTACAACAACGACTTTCCCGTTATATCTTTGTTTGTCCAACCCAAGCGGCATCCTTCGCTGCCCCTTCGGCGAAAATCCACCATGCATACGCAACGACTAACCAAGATGAAACAACTCGTACTTTTTTACCTCCTCCTTTGTGGACTCACCCAGCCGCTAACGGCGCAGATCATCATCACCAATTCGGTGTTTCCGGCCGTAGGCGACACCCTTCATTATAAATTCGGCAACCAGCCCGGGGCGATTAATAAAATTTTCACCCCGCCCGGCGGCGATCAGCAGTGGGATTTGAGCGGCTTGCAGGCAAGCCAATCCTGGAACCAGACCATGAAAGCCCCGCAAACAAGCATGCATGCCGGCGCTTTCCCGGCGGCTTCGGTCCTGTTCAATCCTTTGAATGCCAGTGATGAGGTGTACTGGCAGGTCACAGGTAGCCAGGTGCTCGACCTGGGCTATTTCGGAAAAGATCCGCTGGGCTTGGGCTTGAACCTGTTATTTATCAAAATACCCGGCCTGGAAGTATCCTGGGCGCCCATCCAATTCTTCGACATCCATCAAAGTTCATCCAATGTGCTCACCGCTTTTGACGCGCCGATCGCGCCGCCGCTGTTGCTGAACCTCGTTCCGACGGCCGACTCGTTTCGCATCCGGATCGCGTTTCAGCGAATTGGCGCCGTTGATGCCTATGGCACGCTGACTATCCCCGGCGGCAGTTTTAACGTACTGCGGAAAAAACAAACCGAATACCGTTCAACGGCTGTGGATGTAAAGGTGGCGCCGCTCGGGTGGATCGATATTTCAACCATCGGCGGCCAACAAATTCTGCCTTTGGGGACAGACACGATCACCACCTTTCATTTTCTGAACGACGTGTCGAAGGAAGCCATCGCAATTTGCACGCTCAATACTGCTCAAAACGAGGTGACCGGCGTCCAGTACAAAGCGGTGAGTCCGCCTACGCCTACTTTTGCACCGTCCTATCCTCAGCCCGTTCTTACCTACCCCAATCCGGCTGGACACGAACTTTTTGTGCATTTCCCCTATGAGGCAGGAGCGGGTTTTCAAATAAAGATGGTGAACCAACAAGGGAACCTTGTGCTGGAGCAGACCCTGGCAGCAAGCGCGGCCAAAGCAGATTTTTCTGTTCCAATAACCCACTTGGCTCCCGGCGTCTATGCGCTGTTGTTGTACCGCGATGGACTGGTGATGGGTTGGGCCAGAGTGGTTAAAATTTAGCAGGGTAAAAAAAACAGCGCCTGTCTACTAACACAGGCGCTGTTCCCGAACGT
>CAZVZH010000409.1:0-2497 GCA_964630705.1 uncultured Saprospiraceae bacterium
GGCTCGGTACTGCTCTCCGGCGCCCTCAATGCCGAGCTCAAAAACCAGGGCCAGGTCCGCACCCGCTCGCTGGGTTTTTTCCAATTGAAAAACATCGCCGAAGCGGTGGAGGTATTCGCCGTCGACCAGTCCGGACTCATATTCCCCGCGCCGGCCGACCTGGGCGGCAAACGAAAAGAGCCGGCCAAATCGATCGCCGTACTGCCTTTCGTCAACATGAGCTCCGACCCGGAAAACGAATATTTCAGCGACGGCATGACCGAGGAGATTATCAACGCCCTCACGAAAATTAAAAACCTCAAGGTCACCTCCCGCACGTCATCCTTTTTTTTCAAAAACAAAAACCTGCCCGTCCAGCAGATCGGCCGCGAACTCGGCGTGGCCGCCATCCTCGAGGGCAGCATCCGCCTGGCAGGCAAACGCATGCGCATCACCGCCCAGCTGATCGATGTGGCCGACGACTTCCATTTCTGGTCGGAAACCTTTGACCGCCCGGTCGACGACATGTTTGCCGTGCAGGACGAGATCAGCCTGCGCATCGCCGACAAACTGCGCGAACAACTCGGCCATTTTGAAATCGACGAGCGCCTCGTCGAAGCCCCACAAGTACCCGTAGACGCCTACAAGCGCTATCTGAAAAGCCGTTTCCTGCTGCTCCGCATGCGAAAAGCCGACCTTGAGGAGGGCCTGGCGCTACTCCAGGCACTGCTCGACGAGCAGCCCCGCTTCGCCCAGGCGCAGCTCGGCATGCACCTCGGCTACACCCTGATGGGAACCATCGGCTTCATGCCCGCGCAGGAGGCTTTTGCCCGCGGCCATGCCTACCTCGAACAAGCTATCGCCCTGCAACCGGAGCTGCCAGAGTGTCAGCTCCACCTGGCCTGGACTGCCTTTTTGCAACATTGGGACTTGCCCGCCGCTTACCGCCACCTCAACGCGGCGCTCGAGCAACGCCCGGTGGTTGACTTTTACCAATCCATGGCCTCAACCCTGGTGGCCGAAGCGAAATTCGCCGCCGCCCACCGCTACATCGATACTGCGCTGGAGATGGATCCCTTTTCAGCCATCAACCACCACCTGAAAGGCTTCATTTTTTACGGCCAAGGAAAATTGGACGCAGCGCTGGAGGCTTTCGGCAAAGCCCGGGATTTGCAGCCGGGGTTTGCCAGTTCCACCTTGTACCGCGGACTGACCTTGCTCGCCATGAACCGTTTTGCCGAGGCCCAAAACTATTTCGAGACGCTACCCGACGACTCTTCCGGCGACATCCTGCAACTGGGCGGCAGCACGCTAGCCCGCGCAGGCCTGGGCGCCAAGGCTGCCGCCCGGCAAGGCGTCGAAGAACTGAAAAACCAGCTTTCCGGCGCGCTGACCGAACGCGCCCTGCTGTTTCTTTTGTACGCCCACGTACTGCTGGGCGAGCTGGAAACGGCCTTGGACTACCTCGACAAAAGTCTGGAATTGCGCCTGCCCATGGCAGTGTACTTGTTCGTCGATCCGCTGCTGCTGCCCCTGCGCGACCAAGCCCGTTTCCAGGCTGCCCGGCAGCGCGTGTTGGGCGAGCCGGCCGGCCGCGCCACGCCGCGCCGAAAGTATAAAAAAGCCTTGCTGAGCAAAAAGCAGCTGGCGGAGTACCGGGCCGCGTTGGAACAATTCATGGTAAAACAACAACCTTTTCTCCATCCGCAACTCAGCCTGCGCGACCTGGCCGAAAGCATCCGTTTGGCGCCCAACCAATTGTCGCAACTGCTCAACGAAGGCTTCGGTCAGAACTTCGCGGAGTTTGTCAACGGCTACCGCATCGAAGCCTTTAAAGCCAAAGCCGCCGACCCGGCCCTGCGCCACCTCACGCTGCTCGGACTGGCTTTCGACAGCGGCTTCAATTCTAAAACGGTGTTCAATACCAGTTTTAAAAAAGCGACTGGCCTGACGCCGCGCGCGTATTGCGCGGCCTTGAACCGACTTGATGACGGGGAAAAGGTTGGGTAAAGCGGATGGCCTTGGGTAGGGCGGGCGCCGTTGGGCGATGGGGCTTGATTTTCCCTTTGAAAAAAATCTCCTTCCGGCAACTGGAATCATTAAGATGGCTTCACCGCCAGGTTTATGATCTCTTCCAGCACCGCCAGGTCCACATCCGCCAGCCGGTTGATGTACAGGCAGCCGACGCCGGTTTTGTGCTTGCCCAGGCGTTCCAGCACAGCGCCATACCGCTGAATATCCAGTACCAGGTGCAGCGACAGTTTGCCTTTGCGCGGCGAAAAGCCGATGTTGAACCAATCTACTTCCCGGCCGCTGGCGGGGCTTTTGTACCGCTTCAGGCCGAAGCCGATCATGGAGGCGCCCCACATTTTGGGTTTTTCCCCGCTGGCTTTTTCCATGAGTTGGAGCAGGACCTGGCTGTCCTGGCGCTGCTGCTCGTCCTGAACGGATTCGAGGAAGGCGGTTACGCTGGCTTCGGTTTGTTGGGTTTTTAGTTGGGCTGGTTTTGGCATGTGGA
>CAZVZH010000410.1:0-2490 GCA_964630705.1 uncultured Saprospiraceae bacterium
CGTGACGCCGCTGCCGCACAACGGCTGCCGCCCTCCCAAACGCCGCCGGGTATAATTTTTTTAATGTGGCCAATGTGGTCAATCTGGTAAATGACCACATTTTCTAATTGACCACATTGACCACAATAACCACATTTACAATATTGACCACATTTTCATAAAATGGCTCGTTATACAGGACCAACCACCAAAAAAGCCCGTTCTTTCGGTGAAGCGATTTACGGCTACGACAAATATTTCGAACGCCGCAAATATCCACCCGGCCAGCATGGCTTGTCGAAACGCCGGAAGCAAAAGTCGGATTACTCCCACCAGTTGGCTGAAAAACAAAAAGCCAAGTACACCTACGGCGTGTTGGAGCGCCAGTTCCGCCGCACCTTCCACAACGCCACCCGGCGCCACGGTGTAACCGGCGAAATCCTGCTTCAACTGTTGGAAGCCCGGCTTGACAATACCGTTTTCCGCCTGGGTATTGCCCCTACGCGTAAGGGCGCCCGCCAATTGGTTGGCCACCGGCACGTGACAGTGAACGGACAGGTGGTGAACATTCCGTCGTACAGCCTTAAGCCCGGCGACGTTGTGGCCGTGCGCGCCAAATCGAAAGGCCTTGAAATGATCACCACGCATGTAGGCGCCAAAACCAGCGACGTGCGCAAGTACGGCTGGCTGGAATGGAACCCCGACAAAATGCAGGGCACTTTTCTGGCATATCCGCAGCGCGACCAAATCCCGGAGAACATCAACGAGCAACTGATCGTCGAACTTTATTCGAAGTAATTGATAATAAGCGAAGACGGTTGGCCTCCGGTATTGGAGTGCCAACCATTTTCGCGTTTAAACCAGCCCTGTTTGTCCGGCCTTTCGGCAACACGCTTGGTAATCCCACACCGCCTCGGCGACCAAATTGCATCACATCCACCGTTTATTCCAGCATTCGTATATGAGTATTCTCTCTTTCCAAAAGCCCGACAAAATCCTGTTGCAAAAAGCGACCGATTTTGAAGGAACCTTTGAATTCAAACCGCTCGAACCGGGTTTCGGCCAAACCATTGGCAACTCCCTGCGCCGTGTCCTGCTGTCGTCGCTCGACGGTTACGCCATCAGCGCCGTGCGCATCGGCGGTGTCGACCACGAATTTGCCACCATCAAAGGCGTTGTGGAAGATGTGGTGGATATTGTGCTGAACATCAAACAGATTCGCCTGAAACCAACTATTCAGGACGACAAAGGCCAGCCCGAGAAAATTTACCTGACCCTCAGCGGCCGGGAAGAATTCCGCGCCGGCGATATCGAGGAGTTCAACAACGTGTTCAAAATCATGAACCCCGACTTGTTGATCTGCCGCATGGAACCTTCCGTTACCCTTGAAATGGAGTTGACCATTTCCAAAGGCCGCGGCTATCAACCCGCCGACGATGGCGCTCCCAAAGAAGCCATCATCGGCGTAATTCCGATCGACGCCATTTACACCCCGATCAAAAACGTGGCATACAAAGTGGAAAATACCCGCGTAGGCCAACGCACCGACTACGAAAAACTGACCATCGACGTCAAAACTGACGGCACGATTCATCCCGAAGAGGCCATCCGCGAAGCCAGCCGTATTCTGATTCAGCACCTCATGCTGATTACCGACGACAATATCACCTTCGACACGCCGGCCAGCCGGGAGGAAAATGTGGTGGACGAGCACATCCTCCACATGCGCAAACTGCTGAAAACCTCGCTCGAAGACCTCGACCTCAGCGTACGGGCCTACAACTGCCTCAAGGCAGCCAAGATCAACACCCTGGCCGAACTGGTGAAATACGATACGCACGAGCTCCTCAAATTCCGCAACTTCGGCAAAAAGTCGCTGGTGGAAATTGAAGAACTCCTGCAAGACAAGGGCCTGACCTTTGGCATGGACCTGGCCAAATACAAACTGGACGAAGAGTAATTTCTGAAGCCTGCCGGATTGTTGCTCAACACCCGGCAGGCTTTTTTTTATAAATCAAATTCTTAACAAAGCGCAGTAACCGTCGAGCAGAACAAAGCAGATTCGGACTCCGAACTCCGCATTCCATCTCGCCCCGGTGCTGCCACCTAAACAGGTACTTTTATCATGCGTCACGGAGACAAAGTAAACAACCTCGGCCGCACCGCCGCCCACCGCCGCGCCCTGCTGGCCAACATGGCTGCCTCGCTCATCGAGCACAAACGCATTACCACCACCCTGGCCAAGGCCAAAGCCCTCCGCCGTTACCTGGAGCCGCTGATCACCAAGGCCAAAGCCAATACCACCCACTCGCGCCGCGTAGTATTTAGCTACTTGCAGAACAAAGAGGCGATCAAAGAACTTTTCGGTCCGGTTGCTCAGAAAGTAGGCGACCGCCCCGGCGGTTACCTCCGCGTCATCAAACTCGGCTTTCGCCGGGGCGACGGCGCTGAAACGGCCATGATCGAACTGGTCGACTTCAACGAGGTGTACAACCCGAACGCCGGCAAAGA
>CAZVZH010000411.1:0-2483 GCA_964630705.1 uncultured Saprospiraceae bacterium
CCGGTGTAGCCCAGGGCTTTGCTGAGCAGGGCGGCGCAGTCGGGCGCTTGCGTGTAGTCGGGCGCATCGGGTCGGGCGCGCTCGCGGGTGGCGCCGAAGGAGCCGGAGTAGCAGGCGTCGAGCGCCACAAGGATGTGGCGGGCTTTGCACTCGCTGAAGTAGGGCCGCAAGTCGTTGTAGTTGAGGTAGGTCTCGGCGTAGCGGTCGTCGTACTTGCCGTCGGCGGCGATGAGGTAGCCCAGGTCGCTGGCCGGGCGGTATTCGCCGTGCATGGAAAAGTAAAAGAGCGCCTGGTCGTTGGGGCCGATGCGGTTGTTCCAGGCGGCGAGTTCGGCGCGGATTTGCTGGCGCGTAGGGTTGGGCACGAGTTTGCACTCGAAACCGTACTGGGTTTCCAGTTCGGTTTTCAGGGCCTGGGCGTCGGCAGCGGTTTCGGGCAGGGCCGGCCAGCCGGGCTGGAACTGGGTGACGTAGAAAAAGACGGCGTAGTCTTTTCCGGTTCGCGCAGGCGTTTGGGCGCGCAAACTGGCCAGGGCCAGGGCAAACAGGAAAAGGAAGAAAAGAAGTATTCGCATGGTAAGCGGGTTTAGCGCAGCAAAATTTGGGGACTGTTCCGGAAAGTGTGGCGCCACATTACTGGATATTTTCGGTAAAGACCTTCCAGGTTTTCGAAACCTGGAAGGTCTGGATTCACCTGAAGCACAAAATATCCACTAATGTGGCGCCACACTTTCCGGACCAGTCTCCATCCATTACACAAACTTATCGGCGCAGGAAGACGAGGCAAAAGCATCCGGTTTGGCTTTAAACACAAAGCCCATGCTCAAAATGTAGCCCATGGCTTCTTTCAGCGCGGTGTTGCTCTCGAAAGAGGGATCGGTATTGATATCGGCATGCACTTCGAGCTCGACATCGTACAAATCGAGCAGGGCGCACAAGGAATAGGCCACTTCAACCGAACGGCCCACCTCCAGGATCATACGCTCGCGCAGGGTCATTTGCCGGCGGCTTTTTTCGTTGGCGATGAACATAAACCCGCCCCGTTTTTCGCGCAAAAACACGATCACTGTAGCGAAATGCACTTCGTCGGCAATCACCTGGGAGTCCGTACCGATGCACACTTTCAAGCGGTAGCCGGCGGCGGTTTCCCGTTGAATGGTTTCTTCTACCGCTTCCAGCAGCGGTTGTTCGAGACGCTGTCCGTTTAGTCTTCTCCAATGCATGACGAGTTTTTTTTGAATGTGGGCAATGTGGTCAATGGGGATCAAATTTAGCAGGAAGATAAATATCTGTGCTCCTTCCCCAGAAAATTTATGCCAACTTAAACCCTACATTTGCCGGCCAAAGTTCCCAAACGGATAGAGTCGATGACCCAAAACGATTTTTTCAGACGCGTAAATTCTCCCTGGCGGATGTGGTTGTTTCTGTTGTGGAAACTTCCCGCTGCGTGGTTTATGGGCGTGCGGGTCGTATGCAGCGACGAAAGGGAAGCGGTCGTAGCCCTACCCTACGGCTGGCGCTCGCAGAACCCTTTCCGCTCGATTTATTTTGCCGCGCAGTGCGCTGCCGCCGAACTCTCCACCGGCTTGCTCGGCCTGGCTGCCTTGCAGGGCCGGCCTCCGGTGTCGATGCTGGTGCTGGGCATTGAAGCTGAATTTTTGAAAAAAGCCGATCAAACCCTGCGCTTCGTCTGTTCGGAAGGGGAAAAGGCCAGGGCCGCCGTTGAAAAAACGCTGGAAAATGGGCAGCCGCAGCAACTGCGCATGGAATCAGTGGGGTATTTGCCCGACGGCACGGAAGCGGCACGGGTGCGCATTACCTGGTCGTTTAAACGAAAATCCTGAAACCGGCGCAGACGCAACAACATGGAAGCAAAATTCGAGGAATTGATCAATGGGCTGCTGGATGAACGTTTCGGCGTCGCCGACCAATTCATCCCGGCCAGCCTGGTGGGCGAACTGCAAGCGCAGTTGCTCGAAAATTTCGAAAGCGGGCAGATGAAACCCGCCGGTATCGGCCAACGGTTTTCCTATGCGCAAAACCTGAAAATTCGCGGCGACGTGATTTACTGGCTGGAAAAGGAACACAATGCCGCCGAACGCGCCTTCCTGGAACACATGGAAAATTTTATCCAATACCTCAACCGCAGCTGCTACACCGGGATAAATGCCTACGAGTTTCACTACGCGCTCTACCAGCCCGGCGCCTTTTACAAAAGACACCGCGACCAGTTCAAATCGGACCAGGGCAGAAGGTTTTCCCTGGTCACCTACCTCAATACCGATTGGACGGAAGCCGACGGAGGCACCCTGGCGCTTTTTCCCGACGACCGGGAAGTATGCATCGAGCCGCTTGGCGGCCGGACGGTTTTTTTCAGGGCCGACGAAGTGGAACACGAGGTACGGGCTGCCAGGCGGGCTCGGTTGAGCATTGCGGGTTGGCTGAAACGGATTTAAGCGGATTGCCGCCGGTTTGTTTTTTTT
>CAZVZH010000412.1:0-2467 GCA_964630705.1 uncultured Saprospiraceae bacterium
CCGGGATATTAAGCCAACGCCCAACCAGAAACCAGAAACCCTCTAACCAGAAACCCTCTAACCAGAAACCCTCTAACCAGAAACCCTCTAACCAGAAACCCTCTAACCAGAAACCTATTTTCTAAATCCGCTCCAGCGTTTTCCGCGTCAGTGCGCCTTCCTGGTCGCCGGTGTTAAGCGTACCGGCAGGCTCGAACAGCAGTACCGCCACTTCCTCGTCGGCTACCGGGCGGTGCTCCACCCCGCGGGGCACGATCAGGAATTCGCCTTCGGCAAGTTCGACTTCGCGGTCGCGAAACTGCAGGATAAATTTGCCGTGCAGCACCAGGAACAGCTCGTCTTCGTGTTCGTGCTGGCGCCACACGAAAGGGCTTTTAAATTTGACGAGTTTGACCTGCCGGCCGTTGAGTTCGCCGGCGATGCGGGGGTTCCAATGGTCGGATAACCAGGCGATATTTTCGGCTAGATTGACTTTTTCGATCAAATCAATTTAAATTTTTTATTGTTGTTAGCAAGGATGCTACGACTATACGGAAAGGTTGGTTTTTCACTGCAAACCGGGGGAGAAACTTTCAGGAAAATCCGCCAAACCGCCGTGTATCGGCATCTTGAAAAAATTCGTTAACCCGCAGCCGTTGGCCGTTTCCGACAACCGGAAGCCAACTGCGCGGGAATTCAAACGTCAACAAACATCCTTTTCAACCCAAAATTTATGAAAACAACCACCATTTTACTCGCCGCCAGCCTGGCAGGCCTCTTTCCACTGACCAGTTTTTCCCAACAAAAATTCTACTACGACGAAGCCGGCACCGAGGTCGATTCTACCGGCGCTTACGTCTGGTACCGGGAAGTTACGCCCTTGCCCGACGGCTGGACGTACGTGCGGCAGGTGCACCAAAACAACCAGTCGGACTCGGAAGGCGCCTACTCGGTGTACACCCCCGACAAAAAAGTGGCCGAAGGCAGGCACCGGCATTACCGGCGGGCCGACACCACGCTGTGGTACCAGGAGGAATATGCCGCCGGCCAGCTGGTTCGCCTGGAATCGTACCATCCCGATGGCAGTTTGAAACGCCGGGAGCAATACGTCAACGGCGCCTTTCAGTCGGGGCAATGCTACGCGCCCGACGGCTCAGAACAAGCGTTTACCCAGTTTCAAACACCGCCAAAATTCCCGGGCGGCGAAGGCGGACTCATGAAGTTTTTAGCCGAAAACATCAGATACCCGGCGACAGCGCGAAAAAATAATATTCAGGGTACCGTTGTGCTCACTTTCGATGTAGAAAAAGACGGCTCGATCACCAACCCCCGAATCGTGAAAGACCCGGGCGGCGGCTGCGGCCTGGAGAGTGTGCGCACAATAAAAGCCATGCCCCGGTGGCTGCCGGGAATGATGGACGACGAGCCGGTGAAAGTGCGGTTTACGCTGCCCGTGCGGTTTCGGTTGGAGTAGCATTGGAAATTTTTCAAATTGAACTTTTCAAATTAGACTTTTGACTTTTCGCGCCGTAGCGTTTGAAGTCAAAAGGCTAATTTGAAAAGTTCAATTTGAAAAATTGGGTTACCGGATCGTGAGCTTACCAGCCCCCAGCGACCTTCCCGCCAAATCATTCATCCGGAAAAAATACACCCCGGCCTTCAGCCCCGCGCGCTCCAGCGTCAGCGGCAGCGCTGTATTCCGGCGTTCGAATACCGTGCGGCCCTGCGCGTCGGTCAGCACAAACTGCACCGCGGCGCCCGGCAAGTCCGGCAGATCGAAGGTCACCCGGTCGGTTGCCGGGTTGGGGTACACCCGCAACGCCGCTGCATTTTCGGCGCCCGGATCCGTCGAAACGAGAATAAAATGGTCGCCCACGGTGTGAAAAACCGTGTTGGTGCGCACCGGAGCGTTAAAATCGAAGTAGATGTCGGCGTTGTTTTCAATGCGGGCGCCGTCGGGCAGGTCGGGCGTTTGTTCCACCTGAAACTGCACGAATCCCTGCGAGGCGGCCACATTTACATTGCTGTCGGGCAACAAGATATTGTCGAAAGTGAAGCGCAGCACATTCCCGCCAAGCAGTTCGAAGCGGTAGGGGTGGCTGGCCACGCCGGGCCGCGCGGTAGCGCCGGCGAGTTGGCTCGTCAGGGTGTCGAGCACCACCACACGGAAAGCCGTGTCGGTACCGGTATTTTGAAAACGAATGGTGTACTGCAGGGGCACGTTTCGCTCGATCAGGTGCCCGGCAGCGTAGCCTTTGGGCAGGGCTTGTTTGTCGTTGGGGTCGAACGAAGAGGTGTTTTCCCGGCAATCGACGGCGATAAACGGATTGGAATTATTGGTGGCGAAAAGGGTCACCATGCCCGGCGTAAACCCGCCGCAACCTTCCACCGCCACCGCCGGCGCGCCGCCGTAGGGATGGCCCGGCTCCTGTCCGGCTTCCAGGCGAAAAGTGGGGCCGGTTCCGGCAATCGGATCGAGCGCGTAGCT
>CAZVZH010000413.1:0-2455 GCA_964630705.1 uncultured Saprospiraceae bacterium
TGCTCACCCAGGGGGAAGGGATGAATAACTTTTGGCTCAGCCCCGGGTAAAGTCAAAATGTAAAATGTAAAATGTAAAAGTCAAAAGGAAGATCACTCGGGCCTTCGGCCTGCTCGATGTACCTTTTGACTTTTACATTTTACCCCGCTAAGGCGGGGCAAGCTATTTTGACTTTACCGGGGGTGAGCCAAAAGTTGTTCACACCTTCGCCCTGAATCAGCACCTCCTGAGCATTGAGCAGTTCGAGCAGGGCGAGAAAGGTAACGATGGCGTGGATGCGGTTTTCCAGGCCCAGAAAAACAGATTCGAAGGACGCTTTAACCCCGGGTTTCAGGGTATTTTTCAGGTACTCGCGCTGGTCCTGAATCGTGTAGTTGTAGTTGTACACCGTGTGGATGCGCTTGGCTTTTTTCGCGTCTTCGTAGCGCGCGAGCAGGCGCTCGAATACGCGCAGGAGTTTGTACAGCGACACGCTTTCCAGGTCGGCGTCGGCAAGGGCCGATTCGGCCAGTTGGCGCAATTCGGCGTTGGCGAAGCCGCGGGGGCTCATAAACGCCCGCACTTCCTCCAGCCGGCGCAGGTCTTCCAGCACGCTTTTGTACTGTTTGTACTCGAGCAGGCGCTCCACCAGTTCCAGGCGCGGGTCGATCTCGTTGCCGTCTTCATCAATCTGTTTGCGGGGCAGCAGCAATTTGGCTTTAATACGCATGAGCGTGGCGGCTACCACGATAAATTCCGAGGCCAGGTCGATGTTCATCGCCTCCATGTGGTGCATGTAGGCCAGGAAATCGTCGGTGATCTTGGCGATGGGAATATTGTAAATGTCCAGCTCGTCGCGCTCGATGAAAAACAGGAGCAGGTCGAACGGCCCTTCGAAAACCGGGAGTTTTATGGTAAAGGTGTCGGACATTTTCGAATGCGGAATGCGGAATGCGGAATGCGGAATTTTTTGCGCTCAGGAAGGGGGATTGTTGCGGCAAATATAAAGTTAGATATGTACAAACTGCTAGTTTTGCCACAAGCTCGCCTAAAAACAACCCAACGCGGAATGTTGAAAAATTCCGCATTCCGCATTCCGTATTCCGCATTCGAAAATGCCTACGCTCTACCTCCTCCCCTGCCCCATCGCCGAAAATGCCCAACACACCATTCCGCCCTACGTGCAGGAACAGGTGCGGCGGCTCGACCTGTTCATTGCCGAGCGGGCCAAAACGGCCCGGCAGTTTATCAAAGCTTGCGGCCCGGAAAAACCGCAGCAGGAGCTGACCGTGGTAGAAATTGGCAAGCGGGGCGAGGCCGGCGAGGCCGAGGCTTTGTTGCTCGAGGCCTTGCGCTCGGGCCGCGACGTCGGCTTGCTTTCCGAAGCCGGCTGCCCGGGCGTAGCCGACCCCGGCGCGGAAATAGTCGCCCTTGCCCACCGCGAAGGCATGCGTGTGGCGCCGCTGGTCGGGCCTTCGTCGCTGCTGTTGGCCCTGATGGCTTCGGGCATGAACGGCCAGCAATTTTGTTTCCACGGCTACCTCTCGCCCAAACGCCCCGAGCTCGCCCGCGACCTGCGCCGCCTGGAGCAACAAGCCGTGCAAGTTGGCCAAACCCAAATTTTTATCGAAACGCCCTACCGCAGCCAGATGGTGGTCGATGTCGCGCTCGAAACCCTTCGGCCCGACACGGTTTTTGCCCTGGCGCAAGACCTGACCGGCGCCGCCGAACGCATCCGCTCGTTGCCGGTGCGCGACTGGAAAAAACAACCGGCGCTGTTGTTGGACAAAGCGCCGGCGGTGTTTTTGGTGGGAAAATACTGACGGGCATCACAACGTCGGCAGCTCAATGACCCGGACATTGTTGAATTCATTCGGCTCTTCCAGTTGGAAAAAAGGGTCGACCACCAGGATCAGGTAAGGCGTTTTTTTTCGCATTTTTTGATAATTCAGCTCGCCCTGAAAATTGAGCCGGCCGCGAAGCACGCCGTCTGCGCTTTTTTGGGGCGCCAGCGCTTCTGCCGACACCGGCAATTGGCCGTTGATCTGCAGGTCCTGCCCATCCCAGAATTTATCGGCCGATTGGTACAGGGCAATGGCCACGTTGGCGCAGTCGGCTTCAGCGTCGCCGATATTTCGCACGCTGAACTGCAACCGGTAGAATCCGTCCGATTTCTGCAACGTGGCAAAAACGGGCTGGTTGGCGAGCAGGTCGGGAGCGGGGGAGGCCGGTGGTTCCTGGGCCAGGCCCACGACAACTGCGCCGGGAAAAATCAGGGCGGCAAAAAGGAAAAAACGAGCGGTATGCATAGTTTTCGGATTGGTTCTTAATTCGACTTTAGCCTTTTGGGAAACTTAATAAAGTGCTTTTTAAGCACCTGGAACAAGGTCTTTGAAATTACGAACAGCTCATTTTTAGTAGGATGTTCATCATTTGCCCTTGATGTAAGCGGTTTCCAGCCGCAGGAAGACTCTTT
>CAZVZH010000414.1:0-2443 GCA_964630705.1 uncultured Saprospiraceae bacterium
TCGCATCCCTTCACTAAAACTTTAAGTCGCACGACAACCCTCTAACCCTCTAACCAGAAACCCTCTAACCAGAAACCAGAAACCTCTAATTAAGGGATTTCCCTGAAAAGGCCGTTGGGATTTCCAACCAATTTAGCCCTTTCCGGGTTTTTAAAAGCAATAAAGCCTTGACAGCCGGGGTTTATAGCGTGACTTTTGCAGCAGCAAGCGTCTTGAACGCGCCTCCTGAAAAAGCCCAAAAATCGAAGTACCATTCCCTTTAAATCGCCTGATTCGACATCTGTTTTACTAACGTTAAACCTTTCATTCTCTTAATTTTATGAGCACACCCACGAGTTTCAACCAACCCAACCCGATGCCAAATTACGATAACAACCCCAATGACAATTCCAAACGTTTGCTCACCATGGCGGGTATCGCCATCGCCGTTCTTCTCGGCCTGAGCATTTTTCTGATGATCAGCAAATACAAAGCCGGTCAGGAACTGGAAGCCACTTCGCTCGAACTGAATACTCAAAAGCAAGCCTTTGCCGAACTGGATACCAAGTACAACGATGCCGTGGCTCAGCTGGAACAGCAAAAAGGCCTGAATGCACAGCTGGATGAGAAAATCAACCAACAGTTGCAACAGCTGGAACAGAACAAGACCCAGATCGAGCAAATGATTCGCGAAAACCGCGATTACCGTTCCGCTCTTGGCCGCTTGGAAAGCCAGAAGAAGCAATACCTGGCGGAAATCGACAAACTGAAAGCCGAGATCGGTATCCTCACGGACCAAAACACGCAATTGACGAGCGAAAACGCAAACCTGAATACTTCGCTGGCGGAAACGCAGACCCGTTTGACGGAGGAAAGCTCGGCTAAAGCCGCTTTGATTTCTGAAAAAACCCAGCTCGAAACGGAGCGGGCCGTACTGAGCAGAAAGGTGGACATTGCTTCTGCGATCCGAGTGAAAAATATCACGGTAAAAGCAGTAGACGTCCGTAGCAGCGGCAAGGAAAAGTCGAAGTCCCGCGCCAGCAAAGTAGATAAACTCAACATTTGCTTCGTAACCGAACCGAACGAAGTGGTGCCTTCCGGTGAAGAGACCTTCTACCTCACAGTGATTGATCCTACCGGCGCCACGCTCGCCATCGAAAGTCTGGGCTCGGGTATCGCCCAAGACAAGCGCAACGAACAGGATTTTCGCTACACGACGGTTGCAACCTGCAACTATGACAACGGCGAAACCAACGTTTGCGGCGCCTGGCAGCCCGGTCAGAACTTTGTGAAAGGCAAGTACGAAGTAAAAATCTTTAATAAAGGGTACCACGTGGGTACCGGCTACTTCAACCTGAAGTAAAACAACAAATTGAGGGTCACATTGCTCCGGCAACAGACGGGCGGCCGCGCATCTGCGCGGCCGCTTTTTTATTTACCGGTTAAAACAATGTCGCGCCAGCCTTCCATATATCCGCCGGGGTTTTCTTTCAACACAAGTACCGCTGAGCGCCGCCCACTTTTTTCAGGCTCATGCTTTGCTGCACCGTTGAGCAAAGGATCGTCGGCAAACAAGAAATCATCGATGTAATACGGCTCCTGAGCTGCACCCGGCTCCCAAACCACCATGTGAATATGTGCCGGCGCCGACCGACCAGGATATGCGGCAGGTTTTACCGACCGGATCGCGTAGCGCCCTTCGGCATCGGTGCGCCCCCAGGCATGCAAACGGCCGTGCCAGCGAAGAATACCCGTTTCCGATCCGGTTGTGGTGTAGCGGCCAGTCCGGTCGGTTTGGTAGGCGTAAACCAACACGTTGGGATAAGGCGTCTTCCCGTCTTTTTTTAAAAACTGTCCGGTGATCTGGATGCGCGGTCCGGGTTCCTGCTCCGATGCCAGCTGAAGGGTGGCGCTGATTTGCTTCGGCATTTGTGCAAAGCAGCACCGCGGGTGGGCATCATTGTCGTCGCAGGTATCGGAGGGTACGCGGGTGGGGGAATAACTCCGGTCGGCTTGTTGCATCAGCCAGTCCACCAGCAGTTTCTTTTCTTCCGGGCGGAGCCGGGCCTCCGGATGCAGGGGCAAGTAGCTGGCTAAAGGCATTTCCTCTTGATGAACCAATTTGGCGCTATGCCGGAGCAGATCAGCCTGATCCTCCGAGGTCCAATTGCCGATGTCTGAAAAATTCAGGTTGTTACGTCCTTCCCGGATATGCTGCTGGATCCACCACCCTATCGGTTGTATCCTCGAGTACCATGGATACCGCGTTTGATTGGAATGACAATCGTAGCACGCGTTTTTAAGCAGCTGCACGACATTTGCCGGCGGCATATACTGTTGCTCCAAGGCTAATTCCGGCTTGGTAGCCGGCAAGCGCCGGTCGACGGGGAATACCTGGATTAAAAGCACACACAGACCAGGCAACAAGGCGATTTTGGATACTTTCATAACGGAATATTTTTAG
>CAZVZH010000415.1:0-2439 GCA_964630705.1 uncultured Saprospiraceae bacterium
CCAGCTGATTACAAATCAGCTGCTCTACCAACTGAGCTACACTGGCGGTTAGTTCCGCTCCACTCGACTAAAACAAGTAAAAAACTCCTTCAAACAACGCACTTTTCTCCCGGAAACAGACCCCCTTTCGAAAAGCGTGTGCAAAGGTAATGCCTTTCACTAAAACAGGAAAAGATTTTTCAAAAAAAACTGAGGAAGCCCGGCAATACCCTTTTTTTGCAGCGGAAGGCTCCAAAACGGAACCGATAATCGCCATTTTGTATGCAAATCGATCAAAAACGCCTGCAATATTGCCAGGAACACAGCGCTGCTCTTTCGCCTGTTTTGCAGGAGCTCGAACGCCAAACTTACCTGCGCACCCTGCACCCACAGATGTTGTCGGGCCCGCACCAAGGCTTGTTTTTAAAAATGATCAGCCAAATGCTGCAACCCCGTCGCATCCTGGAAATCGGCACCTTTACTGGTTACAGCGCCATTTGCCTGGCCCAAGGCTTGGCCGACGGCGGCCGGCTGTACACCATAGAAGCCAACGACGAACTCCTGCCTATTGCCCGGGAATACATCGGCAAAGCCGGCCTGGCAGATAAAATTGTGTTGATGAACGGCGATGCCGCTGCCCTCATTCCTCCGCTCGACGGCCCTTTCGACCTCGTTTTCCTCGACGCTGGCAAACTCGACTACACCGCCCACTACGCGCTCACCTTGCCCAAACTACGCCCGGGCGGTTTCCTGCTGGCCGATAATGTGCTTTGGGACAACAAGGTGCTTTCCGACGACCCGGACCCCACCACACAAGCCCTCCGGGAATTCAACCGGCTGGTGCATACCGACGACCGCGTGGAAAATTTGCTGCTGCCCTTACGCGACGGGCTGATGCTGGTCCGAAAACGCTGACGGCAACACAGTTTTTAAAATTGGCAGCGAAAATTCTGCCTTACAAGTCTTAAGTTTGCCCATCAACAACTTAATCGCCCAGACAAGCAAGACAAACGCACCGGACCCATGGCCGAAAAAAAAGCACACCTCTTTTATGTGGAAGACGACGAAAGCCTGAGCTACGTCACCCGCGACAACCTGGAATTCAACGGTTACCAAATCACCTATTGCGAAGACGGCCAGAAGGCCCTGGACACCATCCAGTCTGGCCAAAAGTTCGACCTTTGCATCCTCGACGTCATGCTGCCCGAGGTCGACGGTTTTACCCTCGCCCAGGAAATCCGCCTGCGCGACAAAGACGTGCCCATCATTTTCCTCACCGCCAAGGGCATGAAACAGGATAAAATCCACGGCCTTACCCTTGGCGCCGACGATTATATGACCAAACCGTTCAGCATCGAGGAACTCCTGTTGAAAATCGAAATTTTCCTGCGGCGCTCCAAATACTCCGGCCGGCTCAAATCCAACACTCCCGTCAGTATCGGCAACTACCGCTTCGACTACCACAACCTCAACCTGGCTTACGAGGAAGAAGCAGGCGAAACCCTTACCCAGAAAGAAGCCGACCTGCTCAAACTCCTCGATGAAAACCGCAACAACGTGGTCAAACGCTCCTACATCCTCGAAACCATTTGGGGCAAAGACGACTACTTCCTCGGCCGCAGCCTCGACGTGTTCATTTCCCGGCTCCGAAAATACCTCAGCCGCGACGACCGGATCAAAGTGGAAAACATCCACGGCGTCGGCTTCAAGTTCAAGGTAGACGACTGAACCCGGCCCCGGTTTTACCCCTTCCGGAACCGGCCAAAAAATATGCAATCCTTTTATCTGGAACACCGGGATGCCAAAATCCACTGTCTGCGTTTTGGCCACGGCCCAAAACTACTGGTCGCCCTGCACGGCTTCGCCGACCGGGCCCGGCTGTTCGCCATTCTGGAAGAAGCCCTGCGCGACCGCTACACGGTAGTGGCTTTCGACCTGCCTTTTCACGGGCAAACCGACTGGCCGCGCGATACCTTTTCCAAAGCCGAACTACTGGCTATCATCCGCCAAATCCAAACCCGGGAAGGCCAAGACCGCCTCTGCCTCATGGGCTACAGTTTCGGCGCCCGCCTCGCGCAGGCCATGCTGCCGGAGTTGCTGCCTCAACTCGACAAACTTTACCTTCTGGCGCCCGACGGCATCCAGACCAAAGGCATGCCTATGGCCGTGCGCACGCCCATGTGGGCGCGGCGGTTTTTATTCCGCATCCTCCGGCGGCCGCAGTGGTTTCTGAGCCTGCTCGATCTGGGGCGCCGCCTACAAATCGTACCCGGCCTCATCCTGCATTTTCTTTCCTTCAACCTTACCCGCCCCGAGCGCTTCCGCCGCACTTTCGGCTGCTGGTTTGCCCTAGATTCGTTTTACCTGCGCCGCCGGCAAATCAAAGCCATCTGGCGCGACTCCGGCCTGCCCGTCGACATCTACTTCGGCACCAAAGACGAAATGATCCGATACAAAACC
>CAZVZH010000416.1:0-2419 GCA_964630705.1 uncultured Saprospiraceae bacterium
CGGCCAGCCGGAGCCGCCGGAAGCCGGCCTTGTCGGGCCAGCTGGTCGACCGCCGTGCTGATGGCGTACAAGGCATGCAGGAGCAGGCGGCTGGCTGCGCGGGGATGCCGGTTGAAATCGATGCGGTAGGGGAAGGGCGTCAGCGTGCCAGGGAAGCTGATTTCAGGGGCGCGGCTGCCGTCGGGCAAAGGCGCCGGATAAAAACCCGAGGCTGTGCCGGGTCGCCAGCCGGGGGTCGGGAGCGGGTCGCTTTGCTGCCAGCTGGCCCACTGGTCGGCCCCGGCCAAGGTTTCGCCTTCCGGGGCGGCGGGCTTGCCGATGTCGGTGCAGTACCCCTCGAGCAGGATTTCGACGACGCCGAAAGCCGGCACCTCAACCGGGTAATCGCCGGGGATCAGGTAGCCCTGATGCCCCTTGACGCCGGGGATAAAACAGTTGCCGACAACGGTGCGCAAGGCCTGTGGGCTGGGGTTGATCACCAGTACGGCGGCAACTGCGCCTGTCGTGCGCCCGGTGCCTTCCGCCACATAGTGCAACCTGCCTCCAGCCGTACTTTGCGCCATCGAACGATGCAAGACGGCACACCAGCACAGAATAGCCAGGAGGCATGGCCAGCTGCATGTTAAATTTGAAAAAAAAGGGGCCGGGTGGGTAAAAAAAGCCTTCATCATAACCTGCGTTTTTTGCAGAACGACGGGATAAAAGGCAGGAATTCAGGCTGTTGAGCGCCTATTATGCTATCGTTCCCAAGTGAAGACAATTCGGGATAGAGCATGCAGGGGCGGCTGGGGTAGCCAAGCAAAAGGTTAAAAAGACCGGGCCGCCGCAGCCGGCAAAGCCGGCGATTGAGCGGCCCGATCCATGCGTCGGAGCAGCGCACACGCTTTCAATTGGACTTTCCTTCCGTTTCAGGAAGCAACAGGTTATACACATGAGTTAGCGCAATCGAAAAAGGTTACCACTCCGGCGCCGGTTTTTTTCAAAAAAATTTTCGCTATTTCCCTTTGATGGCTTCGGCAAGTTTTTCCAAGTCCTTGTCTTTCAAGTTGTACGATACCGGGGTATACGTCGTGTACACCAGCTCGCCCGTACGGGAATTGTACACGCAGAGGTACTTGTCCGTGCTGCTTTTGATGTAGACGAGGTAGTAAAACGGCTCGGCGTCGGCCAGGATTTTTTCGTTCAGGGCGGCGTTGCTCAGCAGGGTGTAGGGAAGTTTGTAGTCGCCGAACAAATCGCTGACTTCGTGCCGTTTGGATTCGTCGCCGTTAAATTTGTTGAATTTGACCAGCACGTAATCGGGCACGTACAGGGTCTGTCTGCGCAGGTTTTTGAGCTGCGCCGGCAGGCTGTGGGCTTTGAACAAGCTGCGTTCCGAGCCCGCCTCGAGGAATTGCATCAGGCATTGCAGGTAGTTTTTCAGGTAGCCGGGGCCCCAATTGTAAATATGGCCGCCGCCGTCATAATCGGTCTGGTAAATGTTTTCGGGTTGGGCCAGGGTCGGAAAATCGGTGTACAGTTCAATCCGCGCGACGATGCGCTTCACCTTGTCGGGCAGTTCTTCTTTTTTCTTTTTGCGGTTTTGCCATTTTTGGAGCAGTTCGGGGTCGCACATCCAGAGTTCGAGGTACAGGTGCGTATTGGAGTAGCTCAGCCCTTCGCGCCGACCACCGCGCTCCGTCATGTGCACGAAGGTGCTGGTGGTGGTGTAGCCGCCGATGCTGAAAAAAGAGGCCTCGGGCGAAAGATGTTCCAGGATGTCTTTGTACTCGATGAACGCGGTGGGCGTTACGGTCCAGTACTGCTGAAAAATGGCCTTGTACGTTTGCGCGACCGCCGAGCCGGTGTCGGGCATGACAATGTAGGTGGTAGTCTTTTTCAGCTGCTGAATCGCGCTTTTTTCGCCGATACTGATTTGGCTGAATGCTGGAAAGGTGCACAGGCAGCACAAGAGGGCCAGTGCAGGAAACTGGAGTTTTGACATAAGAAAGGCATGTTTTTGAACAAAAGTTAGGGAAGGGAAAGGCGGGGAAGCCAGGGCTTGCGTCAGCTCCCCCGCCGTTCAACTCAAGCCGGCCGGGCCGCCAGGGATTGGCGCAGGTTCTGCCACAAAGGGTAGGTTTCCAAAAGGTTTCTTTCGGCTTCTTGTGGCATCTTTCAGCATGCCGCAAAAAATGTCCAGCTGCGGCAATTCTTCGGGGTTGTCTTCCTGCATTTGTTTGGTGTAATCAGCAGTAAACTGATGGACCAGTTCGGTGAAATTGGACAGGTAGGTAGCATAGCTACCCAGGCTGCCTTTACCTGGGTTACCAAGTTTTTTGACGTCTTCTGCCATGATAATTGAAGTTTATTGGTGAAAAATAGATTTTTCGGTCAATGGCGGTCACTCCCGCAGCACCCGCGCCGCGCCCAGCACCTG
>CAZVZH010000417.1:0-2415 GCA_964630705.1 uncultured Saprospiraceae bacterium
GGGGGGGTATTTGATTTTCAAAAATACCACGACTGGAGGGAATCAGGGTAAAAAAACTGTGGATTCGTTAAAAAGTAACCATATTCCGGATGGGAATGCCGGAGTGAAGGCAATTATTCTTCTATTTCTTCCTCTTTTTTCGCGTTTTCGATGGCTGTTCCGATGCGTTCGAAAAACGCGGGCGTTGGGTATTGGCAGCGATAAATCTGGTCGCCGTGTTGCCGGGAAAGCGGCATATCGAGTTCCCAGACTTTTTCAATTTTCTGGAAAAAACCGGGCATGTCGTCGCCCAGTTCATCATTGACGTACAGCAGGGTTTGAACATTGGCGGGCAGGAGGGAGTCGGGCAACCAGTAGCGGTAGTTGTCGCTGAAACTCAGGACCTTCGGCACGCCATATTTTTTCCCGAAATGCTCGATGGCGCCGGCTTGGCCGTAATTTTCGGCATAAATGGCCGCGGTACTTTTATCGGGAAGCGCTTGCCAGGTTTGTCCCACGGCCTCGGCCAGTTCTTCCCAGCCGATCATGTCGGCGAAATCCTGTGGCAGGGCGTAATAATTGCCGTCTTCCCAGCGGAGGATACCCTCGAGGCCCGGCATTTTCGTCAGTTTTTTTACAAACTCCGCCTCTCGTTCGGGCGGAAACAAGGGCAGGGCTGCCGGTAAAACCAATGCTCCGAGGAGCAGCATCAGCGCCGGCAACGCCGGGCGCAGCCACTGCCGCCGTTCTGCTGTTTGCCGTTCGAAAAATGCTGCGCCGGCCGCAATCAACACCGGATACGCGCCCAGGGAATAATAACTTTTGGCGCTCAGGCACAACAACACCGCCAGCACCGTCAGGTACATCCAGCCGAAAATACGCCAGCGGGCCGCTTCTTTCCGAAACAGCAAAAAATACAAGCCGCCCAGCCAAAGCGGCAAGGCCGGCAGGAAAAACCGGAGCTGGTCGCCGAAAAAACTGCCCGGAGACACGTGTGCAAACTGCGTGGCGGCCAGCTGGCCCAAATGGCGGAACACGGGAAACCGGTGCTCGGCCTGCCAGGCCAGGTTGGGCGAAAAGATCAGCAGCGCGAGGCCGACCGCGAGGTAGAATTTTTTATCGGTAAAAATCCGGCGGTTTGGCGCCGCCAGCAAACCTGGCAACAAGGCAAACAGCTGTAGCAACACCGTGTATTTGTTCAGCAGCCCCAGGCCGGTGGCTGCGCCGAACCACAACAGCCAGGTCGAACGGCCGGTGTTGAGGTATTTGAAGAACAGCCAGCACAACAAGGTCCAGTAAAAAATATCGAACACGACGGGCATGAACAACATACTGGGGCGGAGAAAGGCGCCGCAAGTCAGTCCGGCCAGGCCCACCAGCAGCATGGCAAACCGCCCCGACCCTTCTTGGGCGGGCAACATCTCCCGCGCCATCAAACCGGTGAGCAACACCGTGGCGGTGCCGAACAGCGTGGCGATCAGCCGGATCGCTTCGACCGAGCCGCCCAATACATTGTCGCCCAACCAAGCCCAGAACCCGATGGCCGCCGGCACGGAAGCGTACCCCCAGTCGAGGTGGCGGCCCAGGGCAAGGTAGAGCAGCTCGTCGCGGTGAAACGACCACTGCCCGTTGAGGTACAGGTGGAACAGGAGCTTAATGACGAGCAGGGCGAGCAGGACGGTCAGCCAGCCTTTTGTGGAAGAGGGGTTCCAAATGGTTGAAAACCGGGACATTGAATGCTTATTTCAAGTTTTTTCGCTTCAGGAGAAATGGCCGGCTGGTATTGCGACTTCTGTGGCTGATGAACAGGCCATCTTTTCACACCTGAACCAACCCCTGCCGCACCAGTTTTTTGATCAACACCACCTGCCCCAAATGGTAGTAGCTGTGCTCGATCATCGCATCGATATTGCGCTGGTAACTCCCGTATTTTTCATCGACAAAAGCGGCATTCAGCTGCTCCGGCGTCAATTGTTCCACAGCTTGGGCAAACTTCTCGGTGTCGGTCCACAAGCGGTTTTTCAGCGCCTCCCAATCCTGCTCCGATTCAACCGGGGGCATATCGAAACTGTATTTGTCGCGGATATCGAGCGAGCCACCCTGCAGCACATTTAAAATTCCGCCGATGTAGTAGTGGATGTGAAACGTCAGGGCGGCTATAGTGTTGGCCGAGCCGGTTTTGGCGACGGCTTCCTGCCAGCTGAGGTCGGAGAGCTGGTCCTGAAAATTGGTATTGGCGATCCAGCGGCCGTTGAGGATGACTTCGCGGAGGCGGTTGGCGAGTTGCATTTTTTTGTTGCTGGTTGTGAGGATCGTTGACTGTTTGGTACTATGGACAAGAAAGAATAACGAAGAACAATATAATTTCGACTATTTCAAAAAAACTATGCATTGAGTATAGGTCTTATATCGTCCAAAACAAATTTGACAGATTTG
>CAZVZH010000418.1:0-2397 GCA_964630705.1 uncultured Saprospiraceae bacterium
ACTCGACGATGGGTTTTCCGGAAATGGCGCCGTGGTACCACCACCACTTGTGGGACGTCGTGGCGGCGCTTGGCGGGCGCGACCGGAATGCGGCAGGATTACCCCGGCTGCTTCAGAAAACAAGATACCTCGCTCCGTTTCCTTGGGCCATACTTGAGAGAAAAACTAAAAACAATCCGTAGCCTTAGGAATCGACGGGTCCGGCCCTCCCTGCCCATTGTTCTGGTTCGGAAAAAAACACTTGGGCAGTACCGCTGCCGGAAATGCCGGGTCGTCGCAAGCCACCGCGCAGGCGCTGCCGGTGTACGTTATTTTCTGGCCGTCCACATATTCCACGCGAACTTCATAGTCGAACGCTCCGGTATAAAAAGTACCGTCGGGGCGCTGGCCGTCCCAGGATTTGCCGGTGTCGTTGGGTTGAGCGTTGTACTGGGTGAACAACTCCGCCCCCTCCTGGTCGGTGAGTTTCATCGACACCACTTGAAGCACGTTTTCATTGCCAAATACCAGAAACAGGTTGTCGACGCTGAGCACGCCGCCCTGGGCCGCGGGGATAAATATATTGGGGATAAAAATGTGCCCATACTTTTGAACCGGGTCGGGCGGCAGATTCATCTGCACGGTATCGGAAGTGGGTTGGGCGCCGCAGCAATTGTCGTAAATGCCGGGCTTGTCTTCCTCGCATTGAAAGGCTGTCAGCACCAGGGCGAACAGAAAAGCGGTGAACGTCAGGTTCTTCATTGTTAGAAATTTATGGTGGTTAAAAATGATAGTTCGTAAAGTTTTGCCGTTGGCGCGAACGCCCAATGGCGGCATTAAAAAATCTACTTCGACGCGCTCAAAAACACCTTGGGTTAACGGGCAACGACGGATCCGGACTTCCCTGTCCGTTGTTTTGGCTTGGAAAATAACAATCGGGCAAAACCGGCTTGGGGAATGCCGGATCTCCGCAACCAACAGCGCAGGCACTGCCGGAATAGGTTTTGCGCTGGCCATCCACAAATTCCACCTCGACATCGTAATCGAATGGCCCGGTAAAATAGGCGCCATTGGGCAAAGCGCCATTCCAGGAATAACCGACATCGTTGGGCTTTATATTGAATTGGGAAAATAACACTGCTCCACTTTTGTCTATGTAGCGTACCGATAAAATTTCCTTCACCGATTCGCTGCCAAAAATAACAAAGGAGTAGTCGGGGTCCAGAACTCCTGTGTTACTGACAATAAAAATATTGGGGATGTAAACATACGCCTCGTCCGGAAAATTACTCCCCGGCAGGTTTTGATCGACGGTATCCGCCGTTGGCGGGGTACCGCAACAATTTTCATAGATGCCGGGGGCATCCTCCGTGCACTGAAGGGTGGTCAGCAGCAGGATGAACAAACAGGCAGAGTACTTCAGGTTTTTCATTGTTAAAATTTTTAGGTGGAAATAAATCCGTTGACGAGTGACGCCTCAAGTATCCAAATACCGCTTGGTCAGCCCATCGTAAAAGTCGATGCGGCGGTCGCGGAAAAACGGCCAGATGCGGCGGACAGTTTCGGTACGCGCTTTGTCGATGTACACTACGCTGTTTTCCTCCCGGTCGGGGCTGCTCAAATGCAGCACTTCGCCTTGCGGGCCGGCCACAAAACTTTGTCCCCAAAACTGAATACCCCCGGTTACTCCCGACCAATCCGGTTCCATGCCCACGCGGTTCACCGCCACCACCGGCAGGCCATTGGCTACGGCATGGCCGCGCTGGATGGTAAACCAGGCGCCATGCTGGCGCTCTTTTTCGTCTTGCGGGTCGGTGCTTTCCCAGCCGATGGCCGTGGGGTAGATCAGGATTTCCGCGCCGGCCAGTGCCATGAGCCGCGCGGCTTCGGGGTACCACTGGTCCCAGCAGACGAGTACGCCGAGTTTGCCCACCGAGGTGGCAATGGGCTGAAAACCCAGGTCGCCGGGCGTGAAGTAGAACTTCTCGTAGTACGCCGGGTCGTCGGGGATGTGCATTTTGCGGTATTTGCCCGCGATGGAGCCGTCTTTTTCAAAAACAACCGCCGTGTTGTGGTACAAGCCGGGGGCCCGTTTTTCAAACAACGAAGCCACCAGCACTACCCCGTGTTCGCGGGCAGCGGCCGAAAACACCTCGGTGTCGGGGCCGGGAATCGGCTCGGCCAGGTCGAACATGGTCGTATCCTCGGCCTGGCAGAAATAAATGCCGCAATGCAACTCCTGCAACACGACCAGTTCGGCGCCCCGGCGCGCGCAATCGGCAATACCGGCAATAGATTTTCGAATGTTGTCCTGCTTGTCGGTGGAGCAGGATTGTTGGACCAGGCCTATTTTCATGCTTTTCAGTTTGAAGTTTGAAGTTTGGAGTTTGAAGTTTGGAGTTTGGAGTTTGAAGTTTG
>CAZVZH010000419.1:0-2395 GCA_964630705.1 uncultured Saprospiraceae bacterium
GCGGCGCCGTTGGAAAAGCCGCGTTCGCCCAGGCCCCAGGCCTCCGAAACCTCGCTGAGCTGGAGGCCGCCGGTGTTTTGAAACATAAAATTGCGCACCGGGTAGCTGGACATTTTGCCGGCGAAGGCCTCGAAATTTTCGAAGCGGCTTTCGGTGATGCCGCCGGTTTTTTTGATGCTGTCGGCGGTGTAAAAAAAGAAATCGAGGTCGTTGAGATCGCGGAAAACACCGGCGGTAATGAACAGGTCTTTCCAGCCGTCGCCGTCGAAGTCGGCCATCAGGGGCGCCCAGCTCCACTCGGTGGCTTCGATGCCGGCCAGGCAGCCCGTTTCGGCGAAGCCGCCGGGGCGCCCCAGTTGTAGTACGTTGCGCATTTGCTGGCGGCCATAGCCTTGTTTTTCCAGCAGTTGGGTGCGCTCGAGGATCATGGTGCTCATCAGGGCTTTTTGGCGCTCCGGCGTGGAGGCGAGCATGTCGGGGATACAGATGTCGGGGTAGCCGTCGTCGTTCAGGTCGTTGATGTCGCAGCCCATGGAGTGGTTGGCGGTATGGTCAAACCACTGGTGGCCGACCTCGGTGAAGCCGCCGCGGCGGTTGTTGAGGTAGAGAAAATCGGGCATGACAAAATCGTTGGCCACCAGCAGGTCGGGCCAGCCGTCGGCGTCGACATCGGCGGTGGTAGCGCTGAGGCCGTAGGCGCGGTTGTGGATGCCGGCGGCGCGGCTGACGTCTTCAAATTTGCCGCGGCTGGTGTTACGGTACAGCCGGTCGGATTCTTCGGGCAAGCGGGGCGGTTGGGCAGCGGCGCGGGGCGCGGCGGCAGTGGGTTGGTATTCGATATTGTTCATCGCCGTGAAATCGACCGGGTGGTTGACCACGTAGAGGTGGAGGTCGCCGTCGAGGTCTTAATCGAAAAAATTGGCGCATTGGGTGGGGGCCGGGTCGTCGATGCCGTAGGCGGCAGCTTGCTCGGAAAAACCGTTCCACTGGCCCGTTTGGGCGTCGCGGCCCTGATTGATAAACAACAGGTTGCGGCGCTCGGGCAGAGCGGTGAGCCAGGTGCGGCACACGTAAATGTCCATCCAGCCGTCGGCGTTGACATCGGCTACAGCCACGCCGGTTTTCAGGCCGTCGAACTTCGCCACGCCGGCGCTTTCCGAGAGGTCTTCGAACTGCAGATTTCCCTTGTTGCGGTAAAGCCGGCAGCCGTTGAAGCGGTGGGTGAAAAAGAGGTCTTGCAAGCCGTCGTTGTCCACGTCGAGCACGGCCACGCCGCCGCCGTTGTACTCGTAAGGGTCGAGCAAGAAGTTGTACTGAAAACTTTCCTGGAGTTGGGGCACGAAGCGGATGCCGCTGCGTTCGGCGGAGATGCGTTCGAAACGGGTGCCGGGGTTTACGGCCGGGGTTTCGGGCATTTTTGCCCGGAGGAAATCGTCGGAAGGCTGGCGGTTGCAGGCGGCCAGGAGGAGAGCGGCGAGCAAGAGGCGGGAAAAAATTTTTACCATTTGTGGGCGGGTTTGGCGGTTAAATTACAGAAAATTTTTGCGGTGAAAGTTCAAGCAACCGGCGCTGAAGCCAAACTTTTGGCGCGGGGCTTTCGCGGCTGGAAAGAAGTTGGGCGCCGGTGTGGGGAATTGCCGGTTTTCCGGTACTTTTAAGCCACACAACACCGCCAGCAAATGAAACTCGTACCTAAAGATTTTGTCGCCGCCTACTACCCTTTCGCGCTGAAAACTCAGGAAAAAACCGGCATCAGCGCCGTCGCCATTTTAGCCCAGGCCGCCCTGGAAAGCGGCTGGGGCGAAAAAGCGCCGGGAAATATGTTTTTCGGCATCAAAGCCAAAGCCAGCGACCCGGCGCACAAGCGGCAACTGATTGTCACTACGGAATATTTATCCAGTCCCGACAAAGGGAAGCTGTTTCCGGAGGTCATTTCCATTAGCCAGGTACATGCGCGCCAGTGGAAATACAAGGTGAAAGACTGGTTTCGAAAGTATAAAACGCCGAAAGGCTCCTTCGACGACCATGCGCGTTTTTTCCTCAAAAACAAACGCTACGCCAAGGCGCTGAAAGTGGGGAAAGACCCCTATGCTTTTTTCAAGGAAATAGCCGCCGCCGGCTACGCCACTTCGCCGGTTTACTTCGATGTGCTGTCCAAAGTAGCCCGCATGATCGAACGCCATGTGCCCACGGCTTTCAGTGAACGGGGCGTTCTGCTGCCCCCGATCGATGCCGGCGACCCCTTGCCGGAAATTCCGGCCGAGGAGCTGCGCTTGTTTGTGCGCAATTGGCCGCCGCGGCGGGTGTCAAAGGGGCCGATTGGCGGATGAACCCGGGCGCTCATTGTTTGACAAAAACATACCCGCCTTTCACGGCGCCCCACACTTGTTCTCCT
>CAZVZH010000420.1:0-2394 GCA_964630705.1 uncultured Saprospiraceae bacterium
GAAGAAATACTGGCCTGGCAGAAAGCGCGTGAACTGTGTAAAAAAATTAAAGGCCTGACCGAGAAACCCGAATTTTCCAAAGACTACAAACTGAAAGATCAAATCCTGTCTTCCTCCGGTTCCATCATGGATAATATAGCGGAGGGGTTCGAGCGACAAGGAAATAAAGAGTTTCAACAATTTCTGTATATCTCCAAGGGCTCTTGTGGGGAGGTCCGATCGCAACTATATCGAGCATACGATTATGGCTATATCACGCCTGAAGAATTCAATGATGCATTTTTCGATGCTTTAGAAATCAGTAAAATTCTCCACGGTCTCCTACAAAGTATTCAAGGTGCAAACATGGCAGGCTACAAATACAAAAAATAACCGCAACCCTACTCCAAACTTCAAACTCCCGTCTTCAAACTTCAAACTCCAAACTTCAAACTCCAAACTTCAAACTTCAAACTCCAAACTTCAAACTCCAAACTTCAAACTTCAAACTATAAAAAAGTGCTCGTCAACGATTTAGTCATCCGCTTCGCCAACGTCAACGGCACCGGTTCTGCCAGCGCGAACAACCTGTTTGCCAAAAGCGTATTCCGCATGGGCATTCCGGTAACGCCGAAAAATATTTTCCCCTCCAACATCCAGGGCCTGCCCACCTGGTACGAAGTGCGGGTGAGCGAAAAAGGCTACCTGGGCCGCCGCCAGGGCATCGACATCATGGTCAGCGTCAACCCGCAAAGCCTGGAGCAGGATGTAAAATCCGTGCGCCCTGGCGGGTACTTCATGTACGACAACAGCCGGCCCCTGCCCAAGGAATTTATCCGCGAAGACATCCACTACCTCGGCGTGCCGATGATCCGGATCTGCCAGGAACACTTCGAACAGCCCCGCCAGCAACAACTGCTGAAAAACATGGTGTACATAGGCGCCCTCACCGCCCTGCTCGACATCGAGGAGGACGTAGTCAAAGGGCTGGTGGCCGAGCAATTCCGGAAAAAGGAAAAACTCATCCCGATGAACCACCTGGCCCTCGACCAGGGCATCCGCTACGTGCGGGAGCACTTCGATTACCCGCTCGACCTGCGCCTCGAACGCCGCGACAAAGTGGGCAACAGCATCCTGATCGACGGCAACAGCGCCTGCGCCCTGGGCGCCGTGTACGCCGGCGCCACGGTGGCGGCCTGGTACCCCATCACGCCGTCGACTTCCGTGGTCGACGCCTTTTCGAAATACGCCCGGCGCCTGCGCACCGACCCGGTCACCGGCCATAAAAAATACGCGATCGTACAAGCGGAAGACGAACTCGCTGCCATGGGCGTGGTCATCGGCGCCATGTGGAACGGCGCCCGGGCCTTCACCGCCACCAGCGGCCCCGGCGTTTCGCTGATGAACGAATTTCTCGGGCTGGCCTATTTCGCCGAAATACCGGCCGTGCTGATCGACGTGCAACGCGGCGGCCCCTCCACCGGCATGCCCACCCGCACCCAACAGTCCGACCTTTTGCTGGCCGCCTACGCCTCCCACGGCGACACCAAACACCCGCTGTTGTTCCCCTCCACGCCGAAGGAATGTTTTGAAATGACCGCCGAAGCCTTCGACCTGGCGGAGCGCCTGCAAACGCCGGTCATGGTGATGACCGACCTCGACCTGGGCATGAACGACCACCTCTGCCCGGCTTTCGAGTGGAACGACGCCAAACGCTACGACCGCGGCAAGGTGCTCAGCGCCGCCGACCTCGACCAACTCAAAACCTTCGGCCGCTACCTCGACGTCGACGGCGACGGCATCCCCTACCGGACGATACCCGGCACCCACCCGACCAAAGGTTCGTTTTTTACGCGCGGCTCCTCCAAGGATGAATACGCCCGCTATACCGAAGACGGCGACGCCTACAAGCGCAACATGGACCGGCTGTTGAAAAAATGGGAAACGGCAAAAAGCCTGGTCCCGGCGCCCGAAGTGCCCGATCATCCCCATGCCAACCCGGAAGGCATGATCTTTTTCGGCACCTCCGCCTACGCGGCCCTGGAAGCCACCGACCGCTTAAAAGCCGCCGGCATCGGGGTCGACGCCCTGCGCCTCAAGGCTTTCCCGTTCAACGAAACGGTGCGGGAATTTATCGACCGCCACGAACGCGTGTACGTCGTCGAACAAAACCGCGACGCCCAAATGCGTTCCCTCCTCATAATCGAACTGGGCATCGACCCGAAAAAACTCATCCCCATCCTCAACTACGACGGCTTCCCCATCACCGCCAACGCCATCGTGCAAGGCTTCGCGCCCTTCCACCCCCAACTAGCCGAAAACGGCCAACCAGCAACCAGCAACCAGCAACCAGCAACCCGCTAACCAGAAACCCTCCAACCAGAAACCCTCCAACCAGAAACCCTCCAACCAGAA
>CAZVZH010000421.1:0-2379 GCA_964630705.1 uncultured Saprospiraceae bacterium
AGGATTTTCCAAATGGGATAGGCTCTGCGTCCAATTTGAAAAGTTTAGTTTGAAATTTGAAAAGTGTTCACCGCCCATGCACGCACTCCGACAAAAAATACGGCAGCGCCAGCGAGTCGATACTAAACACATCCGACAAGCTGAACACCAGCGGCTTGCTGTCGCTGAGCTCGTTGCGGCCATAATTGACCATGCGCTTCAGGTAAGCCTTGTGCGGCCCGTCGCCGTCGGTTTTCGATACGATTAGCCGCAGCGCCACCCGGGTCTCTTTTTTCAAACGCCCCTCCCGGCTGAAAAAATTGATGCGCGGCGGCGTGGTGTAAATAAAGCGGCGGGTGAAAAAAATCGTGGAGTCGTTTTCATATACCCCGCTGTATAAAGTCACCGCCCCGCGAATCTGCAGGGTATCGTTGTCGGCTGCAGCGCCGCGCACCAGCGCGCGCACCGGCTGTGTGGGGATGTGCCGCTCGATCTGGCTGAACGACACGAACAAGACGTTTTCCACCTGCTCAGCGCCGTTTTCGTGGCGCATCACGTCCATTAGCGAAAAGCGCTGAAAGCCGTCGATCGCCGTGTCCTCGCAATGGTTGTCGAGGGCCAGCGTGCCCTCCAGGATTTTTTCCGCCGGCCGCAGTTTGGAGCAATACGGGTAGTAACCTTCGTAAATGTGCAGGCAGGCGGCTTCCGGGGCCATGGCGCCGGCTTTCGGAGCGCTGGCCTGGGTGTTGGTGTAGTGCTGCTGTACGAGTTGACTGTACGATACTTTGATTTTCGGGACGGCGCAGGCGGCAAAAACCGCCAGGCCGGCCAGCAGGAGCGGAGCGCGTTTATTTTTCATAGCCCGATTGGTTGTAGGTCATACCGATAAAAAAGCGGTCGGTGTCTTTGTTGGGGTGCAGGGTGTAGCGGCCGTTGATGTGGATGATGTCTTGCAAAGCCCAGTGGCGTTCCTTTTTGTCGACCATAGCGCCGAGAATGCCGATGTCGAGCGCGTAATTGGGGTCGAAAAAATAGCGAAGGTTGTAGGTCGAAGAGTTGAACGCCGAGGAGGAGTAGCGGTCGCGGACGCGTTCTTTTTCCGTGCGGTGGTTGCGGTCGGGGTCTTCGTATTCGGGTATATCGATGCCGAGCAGGTTAGAAAGTTCGTACACCAGCGCCTGGTAGCCGGTGAACTGGTCGAAGCTCAGTTCCAGGCGGTTGTAACCGGCATTGCTGTGGCCCAGGAGGAGGATGCCGCCGGTCCAGTAGCGGTCGAAGCCGTCGCCCAGGTTGAAGGTGGAAATGGGCGGCGCGCCGTCGTTGTAGTAGTTGAGGGAAAAATCGCCCGTCGTGATGGTCACCGAACCCACCGTTTGGTTGCGGTGGTGGTTGTTGAGGATAAAATTGGTGGAGAAAAACAGCGCGCTTTCGAAGTTGTGTTTCAGGTTGTAAAACGGCGCGCTGCCCACCGTGCGCAGGTATTTCGTGTAGCCGACCTGGTTGTGGTCAAAATTCAGCACCCGGCCGTTGCGGCCGAAATCCCAGCCGGCGCCAATCGACACGGTGTTGATCAGGTCGATCTGGATGTCGGACACCAGCGGACTGAGGTTGTTGCCCAGCGATTTGTTGTACAGCGCCACCGAAGCGGCGTAGTTGGTGCTCAGGTAGCGGTTGATGTGCCCGACCAGGATGACACTGCCGAAGGCGCGCAGGCCCGGGAATTTTTGCTTGCGCTGATGGTTGAACGGGTTAAAATTGTACAGGTTGCAGTTGATGCCGAAACGCAGTTCCATTGTCAGGCGCGACTGAGCGGGAGCCGCCGCCGGCAATAACAACCAAAACAGCAAAAGAAAACGGGAACAGGGGAGTCGCAACATTTGGTTTGGCGCAGTTTATGAACAATCGTTTCCCAAAGGTCGGGCGCGCCAGCCATCGGCGCTGGCATTTAAGCCAGAAATAAGCCGGAAATAACTGGTTATTAATGCCATAAACCCCGTTCCTTTGCAGCAGCTATGTACATCCGCACCCAATTCCGGCGCCTGATCCGCTTCCCCAAAATGTTGTTGTGGGCGCTTTTCCTCGAAGGCGTCGAAACCAAACAAATGCTGCGCACCTACGCCCGCCACAGCGCCGGCAAGTTGCTGCTCATTTCCAAACACCGCCAGCCAACGGCGGAAGAACTCCAGCAAGCCAAGGAGCAGCTCAAAGATATCCCGCGGTTCCTGCCCTTTTTCGTCATCGTCGTCGTGCCGGCGCCCGGCATCACCGAGGGCTATGCCTTGCTCGCCATCACCCTGGAAAAATGGCTGGGCCAGCGGATCAGTTTGCTGCCGACGCAGATTCGGGAGGTTTTTCAGAAAAAAAATGGCTCGGAGGAGGATTGAAAACCTGTCAGCTTAG
>CAZVZH010000422.1:0-2356 GCA_964630705.1 uncultured Saprospiraceae bacterium
TCCGGGATATGCTGGTAGACAATGACACAATAATTGCCTATGGCTTGGGCTATAAAGATACAATTGATTGGCAACAAGGTTTGCTGTTGGCCAAGATAGATTCTTTTGGCAATGTACTTGCTTCTAAAATAATTACAGATTCCTTAGGTGATCATATGGCTATTGACAAAGATTGGGGCAAAATAATTAAAACAAGCGATAGGGGATACGCTATGATTGCGGCAACAGTTTCACGTCGAAGTTTCTTTTTAATTAAGCTGGACCAAAATTTAAACGAAGAATTTCTTCGGGAATACCCTTCTGAACCCCCTGGTTTAGCCAGTTTTTTTTATAGACTAATTCAAATTCCAGGCGGATATTTAATTTACGGGGCGAAAGAAATTCAACCGGGGTATGAAGATGCTTATATCCGAAGGGTTGATAGTTTGGGAGAAACGATCTGGATTAAATATTTCGGGAAAGCCAATCACTCAGATGGCTTCGTTTCTATGGATAGAGTTAATGATAGCCTTTTTGTTGTTGCTGGCGTATTTGGAGTCAATTCATCCAGTAGTTATTCTTCTATAAAATATATCGACCTGCATGGTAACATAAAAAAGGAATGGAATTCCATGCCAGAACCAGAAATAGGTTATTTACGGAGGGTAATATATGTAAATCAAAATAAGCTGCTCACATTTGGGCTGAAAGTTATTAGTGTGACAATGGGCGGAACCAAATTGGTCCAGCCTACACTTGCTGAACTTGATTCAAACTTTCAAATTTTTTGGATCAGGCAGTTCGGTCCTATTCGAAGTTTAGCCAGCGATATTATATTTTGGGACATTGAACCAACTTTAGACGGCAATTATATCGGCGCGGGTGAAACTGGTATTAAGAATGGCAATGAACCTACCATACGAACGGGCTGGTTGTACAAATTTTCACCCGAAGGCGACAGCCTGTGGCAGCGTACAGACATAGCGTCCTTTCCCGTATCAATTTACAACGATCACTTTTTTGGAGGGGTGGGTGTTTTATCCAGCGGCAATATTGTTGCAGGAGGAGGAACTAGTCAAGGGAACAAATATTATGGCTGGTTGGTCAAAGTAACCCCCGACGGCTGCCTGGATACGTTGTTTTGCCAAGTTTCGTCAGTTGAGGAAGCCGCAGAAAAAGGCCAGCTCCGCGTATATCCCAACCCGGCCAGTACGGAGTGTACGATGGAAGTTCCCGAGGCATGGCCCGTCGGGCAGGTCTGGCTAACCAACCTCGCCGATGGCAAGCGGATGCGCGGGCAGCAAGGACGCCGCGGGGATTACTTGATTCTGCGTGTTGCGGATTTGCCTGCCGGAGTGTATGCCGTGCAAGTGGAGCCGGCAGATATGGCCCTACCGCCGCTCGTCGCCAAACTGATCGTCGTTCGATAGAGGTGGAGCGGCCGGAGCTATTTTTTACCAGAATTCATTGCCATTTCGCGCATAAACCCCTCCCAATCCGCCACCAACGTCTCTTCCGAACAACCCAAAACCTCCAGCACCTGCTGTTTTTCCGTCAGGGCCAGCAGTGCGAGCAACTGTTGGCGGCCATAGCGACGATCCAGGTACAGCGCTACCGAACCCGACAGGCCGTATTTCAATTTTCCACTCCAAAACTGGTCCAGCGAGCGGGGCGTCTTTTTGTCGGCAATGGCTTTGAAAACTTCCGCCATCCGGGCCGAATCGCATTGTCCCGAAGCATAAGTCGCCAGGCCTTCCACCAGCCAGTCGAGGCCCGAAACGGCGCTGAAATCGGGACTGGGGTTGTGCTGCCCGTGAAACACGTGCACGAGTTCGTGCGCGAACAATTTTCGGGTGGCGGCTGTGTCGGTTGTGGGATGCTCGCAGGCCTGGCGGTCCCAGACGGCGGGCGACAGCGCGTCGAGCTTGGCAGCCACGCCGCTGGCCACCATCCAGCATTCGGAGCGGAAATCGGGCGCCTGCCAGTCGCGCTGCCAGGTGCTGTCGAGCGAGGTCCGGTTGGGGTGGATGTACACGTCGAATTGGCGGGGAAAAGGTTGACCGAAAAATGCCTGCACTTCGAGCAGGCCGGAATCGATTAGCCGGACGTAGTTGTCGCGGTGGGCGCGGTCGGTTTCGGTGAAAGCCAGGGTGTAGCCGGCGTGTTGTTCGAAAATCCAGGGGTTGGAGAGCGAATTCCTGGCGGGCAGGAACAAGGCGCAAAGGAGCGCCAGGACTAGTGTTTTCATAACTGGTGCGGTTGAAAAATTTTGTTTTCGGACAGCGCCCACCGGCACCACGTTACACCAGGCCGGCCGCTTGAAAAATTATTTTCCGCTCGCCGGGCAACACACGGCCTTCCTTGCCGCAATTTTGCC
>CAZVZH010000423.1:0-2348 GCA_964630705.1 uncultured Saprospiraceae bacterium
GACCGGTTTTTTGGCGCGCCAACGGAGCTGCAGTACCGGCGTTCCGGCAGCAAGCACGTCGGCGTCCAGCTGCCACCAGCTCCAACTCAGCAGGCCGGGACGCGGTTGGGCAAACGCTTCGGCGTCCATGCCGGGCAGTGCGCCCGCTCGCACATCGAGCAGCTCCAGCAGTTCGGTATCGAACTCCAGCGCGCCTTGCAGGCCCAGCCAGGCCATTTCGGCGGGCAGGGCGAGCGGGGTTTCAATCACCTGACCGGCCGCGAGCGGCGCGTCGGGCAGGAGCAGGGCGGAAGCGCCGCGCGTTTCGGCTGGCGCCGCAATATTGGTGGTGACGGCGTTGCAGTTGACATCGCCGATTTTGATCGCCAAAAAATCCAGGGGTATGTTGGTACCGCTGACGAACGACAAACTTTCCGGGAAAGCGCTCTGGAAAGGGTTAGCCGGATTGGGGAAGGTGTACGATTTCGGCACAAACCGCCAAGAGGTGTTGTTCGGCAGTTCCGTGTAGATACCCAGGATCAGTTTGCGCAACTCAACGATGTCGAAGGTGGTTACGGAACGGCTTTTGTTGGCGTCGGCAGCGATTATTTTATAGGGCAAATTCAGCGGTTCCAGGCCCAGAATGTGCTTGTTGATCAGCACCAGATCGTAGGTTGAAACGCCGTTTAGCGGGTCGTTGTCTTTTACGGGTATGATCGAATAACTGCCGCCAATGGGAAGTGGATTGAACGACAAACAACCGTCCGGACCACTGGGTAGGAAAGGGTAAAAAATAGGCGGAATACCCGGGCTGCTGCCTTCGATTTCGATGCCTACATCTTCCACGCCCTTCAGGCCACAGGCTGTTTTTATACAAATAGAGCCATATGGCGGGTCTATGAAACAAAAAGAAGCATTATCCTGCACAATCACATAGGTTTCGCAAAAATCTACATTCCCGGCCTTGTCTTTCGACCAAACCTCTACCAGTTGCGTGCCTAAATCAAGACAATCAAAACTCACCGATTTTTGCGGCAATCCATCCGGAGTAGTCGGAAAACCTGCGCCGGTTCCGGATTTCCGAATTGCCGTGACGAGCTGGTTATCCGGAGTAATATTGTCCTGGGTAAACATCAAAAAATCGGTATCCCACAGCGTAATCATTTGCGTAGGCATGATGTTCACGCTCAAGCCGTTGATGCACTGAACCACCGGTTTTTTGCAATCTTTTACCGAAAACGGGTACTTACAGGTTTTTACCTCGTGGCCCCGGGTGATCGTCCATTCGATCTCGTGCAAGCCTTCGTGCGGCAGTTCGGGCAGGGCGTAGGCGCCGGGGGCCGCCAGTGTGTTCCAGCGCACGGCAGCGGCGGTGGTGTCGCCGCTGGTGCTGATCTGCAAGGCGAAGCCGTATTGCTGATCGGCCGGCACGGGGCGCTCGTCAAATTTGCGGGCGGCGCCTCCGGTAAGGCTGTCGGCGTTGGCGTTGTTGAAATACACCGTGTTCCAGCCAGGCAGTTGGTCGCTGTCGACAACCGTTTCGCGGCTGCCGTTGCCGTCGAGATCGAGGCGCAGGCGATAGCGGATGTTCAGCGGGCCGCCGGAGCTGCAGGTGTCGACCACGGTAATTTGCAGGTTCACAGCGCCTTCCGCCAGGTCGTGCAGGCTGTACAAAGGGCTCCACCAGTAGGCTTCGTTCCAGAGTTGGGCGTTGTTGGCCGTTTCGTCGCAATGTTCTTGCGGCGCCGACGGGCAACTCAACAACTGAAGCGAACACTGGGCAGAAAGGAAAGGAGCGGAAAAGAGTAGGCAAGCAAGGATTAGTAAAATTTTGTTCATGAGCGAGCAGGGTTACAGGCCTTTTGCCATCCGGTGAGAAAATGATTAAAACCGCTGTGCTCTTCCGTTTGCTCTGGGCGCCGCTGTGCGACCAAAATTGGTTTCACAGAGGCTCACCGAGTAAACGTAGGTGCATAACGAATCTTTCCGCAAGTTAAATTTTACCCCGCAGCTGCACAAGCCATTACCAGCGCACCAAGCGCCCTGTTTTTGTCGTGTTGCCGACTTGAACGCGCCAGACATAAACTCCAGGGCTTACCAGTTGCGCTTCCGGAAGGGCGATTTGGCCAGCTCCCCCGGCCAGCAATTCCCGGCTGGAAAAAACTGCCCGGCCGGCCGGGTCCCACAATTCAAGTACGGCCTCGGCCGCTTGCTCCAGGTTCAGCGGAAACACCGCCCCTGCCCGGGTCGGATTGGGTTGCGGGGCATAGATCTGCTCTCGTTCCGCCGTTTTTTTAAAAAATTCAAATTGCAGTTCGAGCGGAACGGCGGCGCCGTCGGCGGCGTAGGCTTCCGAGACCAGGCCGTCC
>CAZVZH010000424.1:0-2346 GCA_964630705.1 uncultured Saprospiraceae bacterium
GGCCAAAGTTTTTGTCGCGCGGGGCAACAAAACATTTTTGCAGGGCTTGATTTTGCTGCAGAAGGCTTGAAAATCGGAGAACAGGGTGCGGATGGGATACTGGCGTATCAAACCTGCGGAACCGCCTCGACCAAAGCGCGCACATAGGGGTGTTCCGGGCGGTCGAACAGCGTTTCGGGGTGGCCCAGGGCTTCTACCCGGCCGTTTTGCATAACCATTACCCGGTCGCACATTTGCCGGATCACGCTCAAGTCGTGGGAAATAAACAAGAGGCTCAGGCCGAACTCCGCCTTCAAATCGAGCAGCAGGTTTAAAATAGTTGCCTGGATCGACACATCCAGTGCGGAAACAATCTCATCGCACACCAACAACTTTGGTTGAAGCGCCAGGGCGCGGGCCAGGCAAATGCGCTGCCGCTGGCCGCCGGAAAACTCTCGGGGCAGCCGCCGGGCATGCTCGGCCGTGAGGCCTACCCGCTCCAGCAAGGCAATCGTTTTTTCCAGCCGCTGCCGGTCGGAGGCATACAGATCATAGGCCTGCATAGGCTCCAAAATGGCTTCGCCAACCGGCATGCGCGGGTTGAGCGAGGCGTATGGGTCTTGAAAAACCATTTGAATTTCCCGCCGGACAAAATGAAACTCCTCCGGCGGCAATTCTTCCAGATTCAACTGCCGGAACCATACCGAACCCGCTTGTACGGCTTGCAGCCGGCTTACGGCCCGGCCCAGGCTGGATTTGCCGCAGCCCGACTCCCCGGCAACGCCAAAAACTTCACCCGGGTACAATTCAAAACTGACATTATCCACCGCCCGAACCGGATCGGGCCGGGCAAACAGCCCTAATTTTTTTCCGGGATACCAGACGTTGAGCTGTCGGACCTCCAGCAGGGGAGAGCCCTGGTACAGCGCGTCCTGCTCCGTTTGGACGGACTTGGCCGACAAGACCCGGGCTTCGAAAGCAGGGTTTTTAAAAAAATCGTCAATCGTGGGAAGCCGGTGCATTTTGCGTTGCAAGGAGGGCCGGCAGGCCAAAAGCCCCTTGGTGTAGGGGTGTTGGGGTTGGCGCAGGACCTGTCCGACAGGGCCGCTTTCCACAATTTCCCCCTGCCGCATTACGGCAACCTGATCGGCAATTTTGGCGATGACGCCGAGGTCGTGGCTGATGAACAGCATGGACAAGTTGCGTTGCTCCCGCAGTTCGATGAGTAAATCGAGGATGGCCTTTTGGACCGTGACGTCGAGCGCGGTGGTGGGTTCGTCGGCCACCAACAATTCGGGTTGGCCGCTGAGCGCCATGGCGATCAAGACCCGCTGTTTTTGTCCGCCGCTCAGCTCGTGCGGGTAGGAGCGAAAAATGCGGTTTGGGTCGGGGAGTTTTACTTGTTCGAAAAGTTCGAAAACCTGTCGTCGGGCCTCCGCTTTGGCCATCGTACGGCGCAGCAGAATGGCTTCCACAATTTGCCGGCCGCATGGCATCACCGGGTTAAGCGCGCTCATGGGTTCCTGGAAAATCATGGCAATGCCCTGGCCGCGCAGCTGACGCATACTCCGGTCTGGGATTTTTAAAACATCAACCGGCGCTTGCCCTTGCTGTGCGAACAAAATTTGACCCGAGCACTGGGCTTCCCACGGGAGCAGGCGCATAGCGGCGAGGGCGGTAACGGATTTTCCTGAACCGGATTCGCCGACCAGGCCCAAGGTTTGACCGCGTTCGATGTCCAGGGAGATTCCCCGGGTTGCCCAGTTTTGGCCTGATGAGCCGGGAAAACCGATGTGCAAATCGCGAATAGCCAGGTGCATAAGGGGCGCTTTAGTCCATGGTCAGCTGGCAGGCGTTCGCCAACCATTCCACGCGGATGACCGATTTTTTCTGAAGCCAGTTGATGAGGCTGGCCCCAAGCAGTTCGGCGCGCCAGCCAGTGAGCAGGCTGTGATCGAAATCTGCGCCGGATTTTAACCGGTTGAACTCGCCTTTGGGCAGCAGCAGGGCGGCACTGATTTCATGTTCCAGGCAACGGTGTTTGACCAGGTGGTACACCAATTCCATCGACCAGTCGTGGTCGGGATCGTCGGGCGCCGGCGTCGGCAGCGCCTGGAGCCATTCGCGTTCGGCCTCGGAGGCGGGCGTTTTCCACAACTCTTGCCATTCGGGAAGAAATTTGCGCCAGATACCTTCCGGCATGGTGCGGTTGGCTTTGAAAGCCGAGTGGCCGTCTTTGGTGGCGCGGAGCACCGTGCTGATATGCCTCGACTGCAACACGGCCTCTTTGGGAATGTCGAGGGCGGCGGCTTTGTCGCGCCGCCATTGATAAATGCGCATGAGGAAAATTTTGGAGCGAAAGTCGAG
>CAZVZH010000425.1:0-2338 GCA_964630705.1 uncultured Saprospiraceae bacterium
GTAAAAGCCGGCATCAGGCTCGAAGAAACCGGCGAACTCGTGCCCGGTTGGGTGGGCCGCATCGGCGAACTTCCTGACGACGCCAAGGACCCGGCTTACCTGGTCGAACTCGACAGTGTATCGCTCCGCAACCTGCCGGAGCAATACCTGCAATCCTGCATCCGGGAGGAAGCCCCGCCCACAGCGTACTATTTTCTCGAACACGAACTCGAACCTGCTTCCCGCCGCGACACCGACGCGGAACTGCGGAAAGCGCAGGACGAGGCATTCGATCTGGTTTTGGGGCCAGAAGAAGACCTGGAATTGGACATGGACACACTTCGGCAGTGGATACAGGAATTTCAGGCCGACGAGCTGTTCTCAACCTTGAATCCGGCCCAACAAGAGGAAGCAGCATCCATCATCGAAACCTTTGCTGAATTTGCGTTCAACTACGAAAGCGTTCAACCCAAGGAGTGGACTCCCGCTGTCGTCCGCGCTGTTTGTACTGAAGTGATGCCCCGAAAGATAACCGCAGAAGCGGACTTTTTTGTTATCGTCGGGCTGGTGTTGCCACTCTTTTTTGCTTTCCTAGAGGAGAAAAAACGCTTGCTCAATGCCCGGGCATTGTACCGGGAGGCGCTGGACAGTACGCCCAAAATGCTCAAAAATGCCGCGAGTCCCAAATATTGGGGCTTTGCCAAATCTATGCTGATGGACGCGATGGATGCCGGCATCGATCTCTCCGATGAGGCTGAGATCGAGCGATTCATTTTGATGCGCAATGCGGGTTTGCTGGAACAATCCATGCCGGTTACAAAGCGCGATTTCGCCCGCCCGGTTGCTGAAAATCCGTACAAACATATTCCCCGCAACCAAACGATTCAGGTCCGCTATGCTGATGGCGCCGTCAAAACGGGCAAATTTAAACGCCTGGAGGCGGACCTGCGGGCGGGCAAATGCACCCTGTTGTCCACGTAATCGACGGTTTCAATCAGGCGCCAATTCACCAAAAATCTATACATTTGGGGAATTAACACGCACAAATGGATTTTATTCCGCGCTTATTGTTGCCAGCGCTTCGCGCACGTTTGTTTCAGGGCAAAGCCATCGTCTTGTTGGGCGCCCGGCAAACGGGAAAAACCTCGCTGGTGCGCCGCTTGATGGAAGCGGTGCCGGAACCCTCTGTTTTTTTGAACGCCGACCGGCCGGAAGTGCGGCGCCAGCTCACTTCGGCTTCGGTGGCGACGCTGCGCCAGCTGACGGGAAATGCGCGCGTGGTGGTGATCGATGAAGCGCAGCGCATCAAAAACATCGGCCTGACCCTGAAACTGTTTACCGACGAATTGCCGCAGATCCAGGTGATCGCCACCGGCTCCTCGGCATTCGAGTTGGCCAATGAGATCAACGAACCGCTGACCGGCCGGAAATGGGAGTATTTTTTGTACCCGATTGCCTGGCCGGAGCTGGAAGCGGCCTATACGCCCCTCGATGCGCGGGAGCAGCTGGAAACCCGGCTGGTGTACGGCATGTACCCGGAAATTGTGCGGCAGGCCGGTCAAGAGCGCGAGTTGTTGCTGGCTTTGTCGGGCAGTTACCTGTACAAGGATGTGTTTGAGTTTCGCGGCGTGCGCAAGCCCGAAATCTTGTGGCAGTTGTTGCAGGCGCTGGCCCTGCAGTTGGGCTCGGAAGTGTCGTACAATGAGCTGGCCCAACTGCTGGGCGTGGATAAAAACACGGTGTCGAACTACCTGGACTTGTTGGAAAAGTCTTACATCGTGTTCCGGCTGATGCCGCTCAGCCGCAACCTGCGCAACGAGATCAGCAGCAACCGCAAGGTGTATTTTTACGACAACGGCATCCGGAACGCCGTGCTGGAGAATTTTTTGCCGCCGGCGTCGCGCGCCGACATCGGCGCCTTGTGGGAAAACTTTCTGGTCAGCGAACGTAAGAAGGTGCGGGCATACGCCGGCGCCTACGGCAAATGTTATTTCTGGCGCACCAAAGCGCAGCAGGAGATTGACTATGTGGAGGAGCAGGACGGCCAGTTCCGGGCTTGGGAATTTAAGTGGAACCCGAAAGCGAAACACCGCTTCCCGGCATCGTTTTCGGAGGCGTATCAGCCGGTTTTGGCGGAGGTGGTTACTCCGGAAAATTTTGAGGATTTTCTGCGGATGTAGGGTTTCTTTGCTCTTGGCGGAGGATTGTTTAGGTCGTTTTGCGCGCCCTCGGCCCCCGCAGCCCCCTAAAGGGGGCACCTTTTGGTGCGGGGATATCTGCGGGAATTGTGTTACATGCTCAGGAATGGGGATTCAAATGCATCAAAATCAACCAGTACGCTGGGAAGTGCCCCCTTCAG
>CAZVZH010000426.1:0-2335 GCA_964630705.1 uncultured Saprospiraceae bacterium
TGAAGTTTGAAGTTTGAAGTTTGGAGTTTGGAGTTTGAAGTTTGAAGTTTGGAGAGCCAACAATCCGGAATGGTGAACGCTTCAAACTTCGAACTTCAAACTTCAAACTAAAAAAGCGGCGCAAAGGTAGAGCGAGATTTTATTTTAAACGGCGGAGGAATACACCATTTCAAAAAAATAATATGCTGCCAGTCGGCAAAACCCCTTGGAGCAGCGTACTTTTGCGGCCGTTTTCTGGCGTCCAATTCCGAACAGAGCAATCATTCTAAACGCCGGCGGTATCCACCGGCAACTGCCGGCCAAACGGATATCCAGAGCAAACAACCGTCATGCAAGTTCCTGCCGCACTGCGCCAAATATTGCACTACCCACAAAACGTGGCGATTTTCTCCCACCGCAACCCCGACGGCGATGCTATTGGCAGCGCCTTGGCGATGCAGCACTACCTGGAGCAATACGGCCATACGGTACACGTGCTTTTCCCCTCCGAATACCCACAAGAATTCGAGTTTTTGCCCGCTTCGGAAGATATTCTGATCTGGGACATCCACACCGAGGAGTGCAAACACGTGCTGGACAAGAAAAACCTGTTCATCTTCCTCGACTTCAACGCCTACAACCGGATCGACAAGCTGGGCGACTACGTCAAAAACCTGAGTGGAACGCGCATCCTGATCGACCACCACCTGTACCCCGAGCCGATGGCCGATTACGAATTTTCCGAGCCTGAAGCCAGCAGCACCTGCGAAATGGTGTACCGGTTCATCACTGCCATGGGCGACGGGCAGAAGATCAACCCCAAAGTAGGCGAGTGCATTTACACCGGCATCGTGACCGATACCGGCTCGTTCAAACACGCCACGAACAGCACCGTGTTCCGCATCGCGGCCGAACTGATCGACCGGGGTGTGGACGATACCGGCGTGCAAGACCGGATTTTCAACTCCCAAAAAGCAAAAAACCTGCGTTTGCTGGGCCATTGTCTGGCCAACCGCATGGAATTCCTGCCCGAGTTTCGCACCGCTTTTATCTGGCTGACCCGCAAAGACTATGAGGATTTCGACATCCAGCGCGGCGACACGGAAGGAATTGTCAACTACCTGCTGACCATCCGCGAGGTGCGCCTGGCCGCTTTTATTCACAACCAGCCCACGGTGGTCAAACTCAGCCTGCGCTCCAAGGGCGATTTCGATGTGCAGGAAATCTGCCGCACCCATTTCAACGGCGGCGGGCATAAAAACGCCGCCGGCGCCTACACCCACGAGAGCCTGAAAGCAACCATTCAAAAATTCAAAGACCTGCTGCCGCAATACCAGGCAGCCCTGTTGAAATAACTGCCCCAAACCTGCCACTCAATTTTCAATTCGAATTCAATTTCAGACCATTCCTTACCATGCGTAAATTTTTGATGTTTTTCACCCTGGCTGCAGCCGTTTGGACTACCGCCTGCAATTCCGGCGGCTTAAAAACCGAACACGGCTACCGTTTTTTCAACCATACGAACAAAGGCGGCGCAAAACCACAACCCGGCGAATCCGTGCTGGTGCAAAGTTATGTTTGGATCGGCGACTCGCTCATGTCGAGCTCGCAAAAGCGCTTCGGCGGCCCGCAAGAATACACCTTGTACCCCAAAGAGCAATTGCCCGACCGCGTACCGGCCCTCTACGACGCCGTTTTGCTCATGGGCGAAGGCGACAGCGCCACGATTTTTGAACCGATCGACACCTTTATCCGCAAATTCGTGCCGCCCAGCCTCAAAGACGCCAAGGAAGTGCGCCACGAAATTGTACTCGTCGAGGTAATCAGCGCAGAGAAAAAAGCCAAAGCCCAGGCGGAAGCCGACGCTAAATTCCAGGCCGTCCAAAACCAGGTACAAGCCGTAGTAAAAGACTATGCCGCCGGCAAACTGCCCAACGTCACCAGCCTGCCCTCCGGCTTGAAACTCCAGATCGTCGACAAAGGCGCCGGCGCAGCCGTGCGCACCGGCGAACAGGTAAAAGTGCATTACTATGGCTGCCTGACCAACGGCAACATGTTCGACAATTCCTACGAGCGCGGCGCGCCCTACCCCTTCCCGGCCGGCGTCGGCCAGATGATCTCGGGCTTCGACGAAGGCGTGATGCAACTCAACCACGGCGGTAAAGCCTTTTTCTTTATCCCATCCAAACTGGGTTATGGCGACCAAGCCACCGGCCCCATCCCGGCCAACTCCGAACTCGTCTTTTTTGTAGAAGTTATTTAAAAAGGGTTTCTGGTTAGAGGGTTTCTGGTTTCTGGTTGGGCGTTCGTTTAGCTTTTCGGGATATTAAGCCAACGCCCAACCAGAAACCAGAAA
>CAZVZH010000427.1:0-2333 GCA_964630705.1 uncultured Saprospiraceae bacterium
TTGAGGTTTGAAGTTTGGAGTTTGGAGGTTGAAGTTTGGGGTTTGGAGGTTGATTGGTTCGCTGGCAGTTGGGTAGGGGCGGAAGTTGGGGTAGGCTGGCTCGGCGATTCGGTTGAATTGGGCTTTTCAGCTGCCGGTTTGGTGGGGGCGGGGAATGGCACCATTGCCACTGGAACAGCCGGTTTGTCCGCTATCTGCTGCCAGTAAGCGGCTCCGGCCAAGGCGCCTAGGAGCAAAGCTGCGGAGAGCCACAGGTAAAAAGCGCGGCGCCGCTTTTTGCGGCGGTCGAGGCCGGCGCGGATCTTGACCCACACCTGCTCCGAGGGGCTGTCCCAGTCGTCGCCAGTTGGGGGCGCGCCTTCCGGGGCGGCGTTTTCGCGCAGCCAGCGGTCGAGTTCCTGATCGTTGAATTTGTGTTCCATTTTGGAATGGTCGTCATTAAAGGTCATTGGAGACAGTATGGGTCATTGGGTGTTTTTCCTGGTGTTGTTCGAGTAGTTTTCGGAGCAGTTGGCGGGCCTTGCTCAGCTGGCTGCGGGAGGCGCCTGTGCTGATGCCGAGGGCTTCGGCGATTTCCTCGTGGCGGTAGCCTTCAATGGCATACAGGTTGAGCACGGTTCGGTAGCCCGGGGGCAGGTTTTGGAGCAGTTGAACGGCGCGGCGCGACTCGTCGGCCCAGAAGGCGGCTTCTTCCGGGGGGCTTTCCTCCAATTCGGGGAATTGCTCCGGCAGTTCGGTCCACTGGAGCGCGCGGCGCTTGCGCAACCAGCGCAAACAAGCCCGCACGATCACCCGGCGCACCCAGCCTTCGAGGCTGCCTTCGTGGCGGAAGTGCCGCAAGTCGGCGAACACCCGCAAAAAACCCTCCTGCAACATATCTTCGGCTTCCGTCCGGTTGGCCGCATACCGTTGGCACACCCGGAACATCGGCTGGCTGAACCGCCGGTACAGCGCCTCCTCGCAGCGCGCGTCGCCGCGCAAGGCGCCCCGGACGAGCTCGATGTCGGAATGGTCGGGCATGATTAGTCAGAAAGTTGATGTTGGGTGTAAGACTCGGTTTTTTCGGAAGGGACACCGAAAAACCGAACGTTGCCTGGGCGGCAGTTTTTTTTGAAAAAAATTTGACCGGTACTACGCGATAAAGTTAACACCTTGCGCTGCAAATCAGCCCGGTCTTCCATTCTAGTTCCCTATGCCCGAACCGCTAAAAAATATTTTCACTCCTAAGCTGCTCGGCGGCTTCGCCGAAATTTTGGAAAAAACCTGCCCGGGTTTTTCCCCGGCGCCTTTTCTGGCTCGCGTTTTCGACCCGGGCTGGGAAGCGCTCGAACTCAAGCAGCGTATGCGGCACATCAGCCATTGCCTGGGCGCTGCTTTGCCCGCCGGTTTTCCCCAGGCGGCTCACTGCTTGGTGAAGACCACCCAACGGCTCATCGATCGTCAGGGCGAAAAACTGGCTTTCGAATACTGTTTCCTGCCCGATTTTATCGAAGTCTATGGCCTGGAGCACCCCGACGCCGCCCTTTCTGCTCTGGAAACGATCACCCGCTGGAGCAGCGCTGAGTTTGCCGTGCGGCCCTTTCTCATCCGCTACCCCGAGCCCATGTACGCGCAAATGCTGGCCTGGTCGGTACACCCCAGCCCGATGGTCCGCCGCCTGGCCAGCGAGGGTTTCCGGCCGAGGCTACCCTGGGGCATGGGTGTGCCCGCGCTCAAACGCGACCCTTCGCCAACCTTGCCCGTGCTGGAAAACCTCAAAGCCGACCCCGCCGAAACGGTGCGCCGCTCGGTAGCCAACCACCTCAACGATATTTCGAAAGACCACCCCGACCTGGCCCTGCAACTGGCCCGGCGCTGGTACGGCCAATCGCCCGAAACCGACTGGGTGGTGCGGCACGCCCTGCGGGGCTTGCTGAAAAAAGGCCGGCCCGAAGCGCTGGCGCTGTTCGGTTTCGAGCAAGCAGCGGAAGGCTTGGAAATTGAACAACTGGAGGTCCCCGAACAACTCCGCATCGGCGACACCCTGGAGTTTGCTTTTTTAGTAAAAAACACCGGCAATCAGGACTGCGACATCCGCCTGGAATACGGCATCGACTACCGGACCGGTACCGGGAAAATTTCCCGAAAAATATTTAAAATCAAGGAGATACGGCTGGAGGTGGGTGCGAGCGCGCCGGTGCGCCGCAGCCAGCGCTTCACCGATTTTACCACGCGCAAACACTACGCGGGCGCACACCGGCTGCGGATTTTGGTAAATGGGCGGGAGTTGGCCGGGCGGGAGTTTGAATTGACGGATGGTTAGAGGGTTTCTGGTTAGAGGGTTTCTGGTTAGA
>CAZVZH010000428.1:0-2321 GCA_964630705.1 uncultured Saprospiraceae bacterium
GCAAAGCCCGCAGTGCAGGCATACGTTTTCGTCTTTGATCATGACGCGGGTGGTTTTCAGCGGCTCCGACACGTAGAGGTCCTGGCTCAGGTCGTTGGCCGGGGCGTTGAGCCGGCTGCGCAAGTCGTCCTCCTCGCCGTTGTGCGTGAAGGTGATGCAGGAGGTTGGGCAGACATCCACGCAGGCGTCGCACTCGATGCAGAGTTGTTCGGTAAATACGGTTTGCACGTCGCAATTGAGGCAGCGCTGGGCTTCCTTGAAGCCGGTATCTGGCGCGAAGCCGAGTTCTACTTCCAGGCGGCGGTTTTTGAGCGCCACCTCGTTGGGCGCGTGGGGCACAGCATAGCGGGCGTCGTCGACCACATAGCTGTCGTACATCCACTCGTGCACGCCCATTTTTTGCTGCACGAGGTTGACGGTGGGCGCGGGCCGGTTGCGCAGGTCTTTACCCTGGCAAAAGAGGTCGATCGAAATGGCGGCTTGATGGCCGTGGGCTACGGCGGTGATCACGTTTTTGGGGCCAAAGGCCGCGTCGCCGCCGAAAAAAACCCGGGGCAGGGTCGACTGGAAGGTCACTTCGTCGACCACCGGCATTTCCCATTTGCCGAATTCGATGCCCAGGTCGCGCTCGATCCAGGGGAAGGCGTTTTCCTGGCCGATGGCGATGAGCACGTCGTCGGCTTCGATGAACACGTCGGGTTCGCCGGTAGCGACCAGGCTGCGTTTGCCGGATTCGTCGTAGCGGGCTTCCACTTTTTCGAAGATCATGCCTTTGAGCCGGCCGTTTTCCACGACAAACTCCTTGGGCGGCATGCAGTTGAGAATAGGGATGCCCTCGCGCTGGGCGTCTTCAATTTCCCAGGGCGAGGCTTTCATGTCTTTGAACGGGCTGCGCACCACCACCGTCACCGCATCGCCGCCGAGGCGCCGCGAGGTGCGGCAGCAGTCCATGGCCGTGTTGCCGCCGCCGAGCACGATCACGTTTTTCCCGATCTTGTCGGTATGCTCGAAGGCTACGCTGGAGAGCCAGTCGATGCCGATGTGGATGTTGGCGGCGCCTTCCTGCCGGCCGGGCAGCTGGGGCAAGTCGCCGCCGCGGGGCGCGCCGGTGCCGACGAACACAGCGTCGTAGTCCTTCGCCAGGATGTCGCGCATGCTTTCCACGAAGCAGTTGAAATGCGTGTGGATGCCCAGGTCAAGGATGTAGTTGACTTCCTCGTCGAGCACCGATTCGGGCAGGCGAAAAGCCGGGATTTGGCTGCGCATCATACCGCCGCCTTTTTTCTGGTCGTCGTACAGGTGGATTTCGTAGCCCAGGGGCGCCAGGTCGCGGGCGACGGTGAGCGAGGCCGGGCCGCCGCCGATGAGGGCAATTTTTTTGCCGTTGGGCGGGAAGGGGCCTTGCGGCATCAGGCCTTTGACGGGGCCTTTGTTGTCGGCGGCCACGCGTTTCAGGCGGCAGATGGCGACGGGTTTTTCCTCCACGCGGCCGCGGCGGCAGGCGGGTTCGCAGGGGCGGTCGCAGGTGCGGCCCAGCACGCCGGGGAACACGTTGGATTCCCAGTTGACCATGTAGGCGTCGGAGTAGCGTTCGGCGGCGATCAGGCGGATGTACTCCGGCACCGGCGTGTGGGCCGGGCAGGCGTACTGGCAATCGACCACTTTATGAAAATATTCCGGGTTCTGAATGTCGGTAGGTTTCACTCCTGGCTCCTTTTTCTATTTAAAATTAAATTTTTTGCCGGGGGGTAAATATAGGAGCAGGATTCGGAACTGCACAGGAGCGGGAATAAAAATAAATGGGCGGGCCGGGAGGCGACAGAATTTTGCGGGCCCGTAAAAAATCTTTACGAAAAATTAATCTGGAATACGGCGCAGGCCTCTGGCGCAGAACAGCGCTGATGTACATTTGTCGCGTAATTTTCGGGCGCAACCAGCCTAAGGAGCATGTTGGGCTTTAGCCTTTTTAAAAACAGAACATGTGTGAGACGGGATGTTGAAAATATGTGGGCTCCGGTTTGGCCGACCAAGAGTATCTTGGACAGGATTTCCGAGGTCAACAGGATTTTTAGGAGACAACCTCTGGTAATCCCGTTAATCCTGTCGTTAAAGAAACAAGGTCTGCCTGCGGCTGGAAACAGTTTTCACTCAGGGCAAATTATGGACAGTACTCTAAAAACGCAATGTTTAAAATTTCAAAAACCTCCTTTTTGATGCGTATCAAGCCACACTACTGGGCATTTTTTCAATTCGGATTAATTTTTACTGCCGAACCCCGTTCGGCATCGCGGCGCCGAACAGGGTTCGGCGATACCGTTCAC
>CAZVZH010000429.1:0-2298 GCA_964630705.1 uncultured Saprospiraceae bacterium
CGAACCGGCGAACCTGCCCGCCTTATCGAGCAAACGCTCGCCTCCCTGCGCGATCTGTACACCCGCATCCGGCACTGCGACCTGAGCCGCTCGCTGCACGCAGCCGAAACCCTGCGCGGCATGGAAGGCGCCGGCAGCCGCCAGTACCTGCAAACGCTCGCGCAACTGCTGCCCAACAACCTGAGCTTCGCCGGCCGCAGCCGCCGGCCCGCCCATGACCTGTTCAACGCAGCGCTCAATTACGGTTTCGGTATTTTGTACCGCTGGACCGAACGCGCCCTCTGGGAATCGGGACTACACCCCTACATTGGCTACCTCCATACCACCGACCGCAAGGCCAAAAGCCTGCTGTTCGATATGGTGGAAGCGTTCCGGCCCTGGGTAGACCGAACGGTATTCAGCCTGTGCTCCCGCAAAGAAGTAGGCCGTATGCATACCACTACGCAAGCCGGCGGCATCTGGCTAAACCCCGACGGTTGCCGGCTCGTGTCTGAAACGCTCACCGAACGCTTCGACCAACCTGAAATACAATACCACGGCCGCCGCTGGACGCTGCGCCAAGGCATCACCCTGGAAGCCCGCCGGCTGGCGGCATTGCTGCGCCGTCCGCATAGCCCCGCCAACCCGCACGATTGGAATGCCATCGACCGTACTTGCCGCGATGAGAAAACCGGCGCGCCTTGCGCCATCTGTTATGAAGCCGTGGCCGTCTGACGATTAGCGCATATACCCTATTCAAATTTTCTTGCTATGCTTCAATTCTACTGTGTCGCCTACGACATCAGCAATAACCGTCTGCGCCGCCGCGCCAGCAAACTCTGCCGCCTGGCTGGACTCGAACGCCTCCAACGCAGTGTGTTTGTCGGCCCTTCCGACTCCAAACGCATCGCCGAACTGGAAAACGAATTGCGGCCCATCTTGCCCCGCACCGACCAACTCTTCGTCATCCCCCTCGACAAAATCCGCTACAACGACTTGATAAAAAACAGCCGGCTCCCCCAAGCCGGGCTGCTCGATAAACCGGTCATCGTCTGGAATTTCTAAACGGCTCCCTCACCCCAATACAAGCACTTGATAAACATACAATTGGCGCCCCAATCCACCACATCTACTCCCCTCGACGCCATCTACCTTTTGCCCTTTACATTTTAAATTTCCACGTCCATGTATCATTTCCAGCATCCGAAGATCGAACTCACGGCCGCCCAGCTGGGCGCGCTGGCCGATCGCTTCGAAGCCCTCGACAGTCCCGACGCCCTTGCGCGGCTCCTGGGCTTATCCAATGACACGCTGCAAAAGCTGGCTGAAAAGCCCGCCTATCAGCAGTTTTTTATCCCCAAGCCCGGGGGCGAAAAACGATTTATCCAACACCCTGCTCCCGCGCTCAAGGCGGTGCAGGTAGCGCTCAACCGCTACCTGCAGGCAGTGTACTACCGTATCCGTCCCGACTGCGCGCACGGCTTCCTGGTAAGCCCGGCCGGCGAAGAGCGTCCGCGCAACATCTACACGAACGCCATGGCGCACCTGCGCGGGCACTGGTTTCTGAACCTCGATATCCGCGACTTTTTTCATGCCGTGACCGCCCGCCATACCACCGCCTTGTTCCGCGAAGTCTTCTGGTTTCCGCAAGTCCTGGCCGAGCTGCTCACCCGCCTGGTCTGCTGCGAAGGACGCCTGCCCATGGGCGCCCCAACCTCGCCCGTATTGTCTAACCTGATCTTTTATTTTCCCGACTACCGCCTCGACACGCTCGCCCGTGAAAACGAGGGTGTCTACACCCGCTACGCCGACGACCTGACCTTTTCCTTTCCGCGCCCACCTGCCGACGATTTCCTGGAAACCGTCCGCCTTCAACTGGTAAAAGAAGGCTTCGTGCTCAATGAAAAAAAGGTGCGCCTGCAGGGCCGGCTCGAAACGCCGGAGATCACCGGCTTGTGCGTCGGAGCAGGCAACCGCCCTACCCTCTCCAAAACCTTCCTGAAAACGCTTAAGCGGGAAATCAACATCTACCACTGGCTCATGGCGGAAGCCGTGCAAAAACGCGGCATTTTCCCGTTCTGGTTCTTCGACCAGTTTAAAAAATCGCTGCAAGGCCAAGTGGAATTCGCCGGTTTTGTGCTGGGGAAAAACGATCGGGTGTTTAAGAAAATGGCGGCTCGGCTGGCTTGGGGGTAAGACCCAAAAAAATCAACAAATCTTCTTTATTCGAAATAGCTTGGCCTCAATGGGACTAGGTGCTTTTCCGGCGTTTCGGGCGCCCTCCGCCCCCGCAGCCCCCTGAAGGGGGCACTTCCCAGC
>CAZVZH010000430.1:0-2285 GCA_964630705.1 uncultured Saprospiraceae bacterium
CTCGACGGCTACTTGTACCGCTACGACACCGGCCTCCAGCGCTGGGTAAACATTCCGCTGCCCTTCGGCAACTACGGTCCCGACGGCTTGGATTTCGACTCTCAGGGCCGGCTCTGGGCCAGCACCAACGAAAGCCACAGTATCCTGTACGTATCGCTCAACGGCGGGCAAAGCTTCGAAAAAGTGACGCCCTCGATCAGTGTCGACGGCTGGTTCGACATCCTGGCTACGCACAACGACGAGCACAACCTGATTGCCGTGTCGTACGGCGCCAGCCAAAAGGTTTTCCATTTTACCCGAAGCGGCGTGACCAAACAGGTGATTTCCGGCCGCCCGGTGTACTACCTGGGCTACAACCCCCACACCGGCACGGCTTTTTACAGCGACAGCGACGGCTCGAAACGCTCCGCCAACGGCGGCTTGAACTGGCAAAACCTGCTGGTCATTCCCGGCGGCTCCAGCTACCAGTCGCGCATTACCAAGATGTTTTTCGACCCCGGCGGCCGCATTTGGGCGCAGGTGGGCAGCGCCTTGTATTTTTCCGATGACGACGGGCTGACCTGGAGCCCCGAGCCGCAGATGGCCGGGCTAAGCGCTACGTTTTACCGGACGGGCCCGGCCACCTGGTTTGCCGCCAACAGCTGCAGCGAGCCCAGTTTCAGCCGGACCACCAACCAGGGCGGTAGCTGGACCGACTTGTCCAAAAAATTTAAACTGCCGGCGGTTCAAACGATTTTGAAAAACGGCGCCGGCGACTTGTACGCCAAAACCTGCCGGCGCGGCGGCTTCGAACGCTCGGCCGACGAAGGCAAAACCTGGACCGACCTGACCATTCCCGACGGCGCCGAAATGGTGCTCGCCGTCAATGTGGCTACCCGGCCCGACGGACTGGTGCTGGCCGTGGGCGCCAACAGTAAACTGTACCGCTCGTTCGACAACGGCGGCTCCTGGAAAATTTTGGATGCTATCGACGACCAGCCCGTGGCGCCGCCGGCGCGTTTTATAAATTTTGCCATCGACCCCAAAGGCGTTTGTTACTTCTTTAATTATTACTACGGCGCCTGGCGCTCGTACGACAGCGGCAACACCTGGCAAAAAATCAATTTTGCCAGCGCACCCTTAACGAACGACGTTAGTTTTCACCCCAACGGGGACCTGTACGCCACCGATGGTTTCCAGGCCTGGCGGTACCACGCCGATGGCGATTCTGTCAGTTCCCTGGAAGTGCCCGGTTCCCAGTTTTTTGATTTTTATTCCGTGCATTGCACGTCTACTGGTACGGTGTTTTTTACCGGCTACGATTTAACCCAAAGCCAGGTTTACCGCATCCCGAGCGGCGGTACCGTGCCGGAGGTGCTGCAAACCTTTCCGCAGGGCATTTTGCCCTATCGCTTTTTATCGAATGCTGAAGGCGATGTGTTTGGCTTTACCGGTACGGGCTTGTATGTCAGCGAAAACAACGGCGACAGCTGGCAAAACGCCGGGCCGCTGCCGGCTGCCTCCTGGTCGACGGCGTACGTCTCGCCCGACCAGTACTTGTACACGGGGTACAACGGAACCGTGATCCACCGCAGCGCCACCCCCACTGCCGAGAGCAACCGGGTGACTGGCCGGGTATGGCTCGACGCCGACGGCGATTGCAGTTTCAGCGCCGGCGAAACGGCCTTGCCTGAAGTATTGGTGCAAGCTAAGGGCGCTGCCGGCGACTACCGGGGCTTTTCCGGTTTTGACGGCGGGTACCTGCTCACAGCCCCTTCGGGAAATTTCAAGCTCCAGGTACGGCCGCCCAACGCCTTGTTCGAACCCTGCTTCGATGCCGTGCCGGTGCAGCTCGACGGGCCGAACGATACCGCGCAGGCCGATCTGCCGCTGCGCCCCGCAGTGCAGTGCCCTTACCTGAGCGTCGACCTGAGCGCCGCCCTGCTGCGCCGCTGTTTTGAAACGACCTATTTCGTATCGTACCGCAACCAGGGCACCGCCCCGGCCCCAAACGCGAAAGTGACTGTGACGCTGGACCCGTTGTTCGAATTCCTGTCGGCCAGCCTGCCCGTAGCCGCTCAAAGTGGCCTGGACTACACCTTCCAACTCGGTACCTTGGCGCCTGGGCAACGCGGCACCCTGGCGCTCCGGCTGCGTATTTCCTGCGATGCCGCTTTGGGAGAAACCCACTGCATCATCGCCCGGATTTTCCCCAACGACTTGTGCCTGCCCACGCTCGAGCCGCTCGACGAGGCGCGGGAGTGCCGCCAAAATATCGGCTCGTACGACCCGAACGACAAGCGGGT
>CAZVZH010000431.1:0-2277 GCA_964630705.1 uncultured Saprospiraceae bacterium
ATTGGCTTGCCCTGCGCGCCTGCCGAGTGGACCATGCTGAGCAAACTAGCCGATAACGCCCGCCTGCAGGTGCTCGACTGGTTCTGGTGGGCAAGCACCCGCTATTAAATACATTTTTTAAAGAGCGACCCTGCAAAAGCCCTACTTTTGCCCAGCTTCAAACTCCAAACTTCAAACTCAAATCCTTGAACTTCCCATTTTTCATTGCCCGCCGCTACCTGTTTGCCAAGCGCAGCACCAATGCCATCAATATTATTGCCGGCATTTCGGTGTTCGGCATTTCCGTGGGTACTGCGGCGCTGGTGCTGATCCTTTCAGTGTTTAATGGGTTTGAGGATTTGTTGTCCAGCCTGTTCGGTTATTTTAATCCGGAGGTAAAAGTTACCGCCGCTAAGGGTAAAACCTTCGAGGTCGATAGCCTGACCCTGGACAAAATCAGGAACATGCCGGGTGTAGCCGTACTAAGCGAAACGCTGGAGGAAATCGCCTTTTTCGAATACGCCGGCTCGCAGGATTTCGGCATACTTAAAGGTGTAGATCGCCACTTCGCCCGGGTCAACGATATCGATTCCACTATTCGCGAAGGGGCTTATCAGCTGCTTGAAGAAGGCCGCAACGGCGCAGTGCTTGGGGCGGGTATGCGCAACAAGCTCAGTGTGAATGTGCACAACCCCGTAGCGGCGCTCACCATCTACATGCCTACCGAAAAAAGCGGCGCCCTCGACAAACCGTTCAAAACCCGCTATGCCTACCCCCGGGGCACCTTTGCTATCCAGCAGGAGTTTGACAATGAGTACATTCTGACCAACCTGCCGTTCATGCGCGAGCTGCTCGAGGCGCCGCCCGGCACTGTGTCGGCCTTGGAAGTGCGCTGCGCGCCGGGCGCTTCTGTCGCAGTGGTAAAACGCGAACTGGCTGCTGTGCTCGGCCCAGGTTTTATCATAAAAGACCGCTACGAGCAGAACGAGGCCTTTTTCAAAGTCATGCAACTGGAAAAATGGATGGGCTACGCGATCACCTCCCTGATGCTGGTGCTCATGGCCTTCAACATGGTAGGCGCCTTGTGGATGATCGTGCTGGACAAACAAAAAGACATTGCCGTATTGAAAAGTATGGGCGCCCCCGACCGGCAGGTGCGCCAGGTATTTCTGCTCGAAGGGCTGCTGCTCACAGCTTTGGGCATGGGCATCGGCATGGCCGTAGCCATCGGCTTATATGCGGCGCAAAAATCTTTTGGGCTGGTGACAATCCCCCAAGGTTTTCTGGTGGAAAGTTATCCGATTTCCATGCGGGCCTGGGATTTTCTGCCAGTTACGCTCACTGTTATGCTGATCGGTTTGCTGGCATCCCTGGCGCCGGCCGGCCGTGCCGTGCGGGTACCGGCTTATTTTCGGGAAGAATAAGAGGCTGTTGAGGATGGAACGCACACTCGAAGTATTGTTTGAAGACCCACATTTTGTCGCGGTCAACAAACCCGAAGGCATGCTGGTGCACCGTACCAGCATGAGCGAAGACACGGTGTTTGTCATGCAGGTACTGCGCGACCAGATCGAGGCGCCGGTTTTTACCATCCACCGGCTCGACCGGGCTACTTCCGGCGTGTTGATTTACGGCAAATCCGGCGCCGACGCCGAAGCGCTGGCCGCCGGTTTTCGCGAAAAAACGATTGAAAAAAAATACCTGGCCGTCGTGCGTGGCTGGACCGACGATGAAGGCACTATTGACTACGCCGTGCGCGACCAGGATAAACCAAACGCCGAGTTTCTGGAGGCTGTCAGCCGCTACCGGACCCTGGGCCGCAGCGAAATAGCCCATGCCATCGGCAACAAATACCCAACCGCGCGTTTTTCCCTGGTGGAAGTAGAACTGGAAACCGGCCGCCGCCACCAGATTCGCAAACATTTCGCCCACATCCTTCACCCGGTGATCGGCGACAAACGCCACGGCGATAACAAGCACAACCGTTATTTCTGGACGACCTTGCAACTGCCCCGTATGTTGCTCCACGCCCGGTCGTTGCGTTTCAAACACCCGTACACTGGGGTCGCCGTTCACATCGAAGCCCCCGTTGACCCGCTGTTCAAACAGGCTGTCCGGCTGTTGGACCTCGCGCAGTTTATGCCGACAAACGACGGCCTGGATTGAAATTCCACACGTTTAAAAAATTCCTGACTTTTGGCGTTTTAAATGCGGCTACCTTCGGAAAAAGTTTCTGGTTGGAAGGTTTCTGGTTGGAGGGTTTCTGGTTAGAAGGTTTCTGGTTAGAAGGTTTCTGGT
>CAZVZH010000432.1:0-2276 GCA_964630705.1 uncultured Saprospiraceae bacterium
GACGTAGACTCCACCGGCGTGCGCCTGTTCTCCTCGGGTGGCGCCAACTCGCCGCACAAACAACTCGCCCGTTTTATCAAATTGCAATACCGCGAAAACATCCTGCCCACAGCGGCTGTGCCCATGGACCTGCGCATCATGAGTCCGGAAGACCGCACCGGCCGCGGCGGCGACCACATTCCCTTCCGCGAACAGGGTTTCCCGGCCATGCGCTTCACCTCGGCCAACGAACACGGCGACGCCTCCAACGGCCCCGGCTACACCGACCGCCAGCATACCTCCGGCGACATCCTTGGCGTAGACACCGACGGCGACCAGCTGATCGACTCGTTTTTTGTACAATTCAACTACCTGGCCCGCAATGCCGTCATCAACGGCAACGCCGCCGCCGCCGCCGCCCGCAATGTGCCCACGCCGGCTAATTACGATGTGCTGCGCTCCAGCAACGCGGGCGTCGGGGCCGTCCAGGTGACCATCGACGACCCGGCCAATGTAGGCGCTTACCGCGTCGCCCTGCGCAGCACGGCGCTCGACTGGGACACGGTGTACACCCTCGCCGGCGCTATCCAGGGTACTTTCCCTGCGCCGCCGACCGGCATTTTGTATGTCAGCGTGGCGGCAATCGACGATCAGGGCACGGAGAGCTTGTTTTCCGGTGAAAAACTGGTGTTTATCACGGGCACGGAAGCGCCCGCCGCCGCTGCCGAACCGGCCATCGAGTTGTTTCAAAACCGCCCGAACCCGTTTGACGAAGCGACCTGGATATCTTTTTTCGTTCGGAAAATGCCGGAATACCGCCAGGCCCGCATCCTGATTTCCGACCTGCAAGGGCGGGTGGTGGAGCAAATACCGGTAGAGGTACAACCAGGGTTGAACGAGGTGTTGTACACCCACGGCTACGGCGTGCGCGGCACGTTTGCCTATGCCCTGCAAATCGACGGGCAGACGGTGGCAGCCCGGCAGATGGTGTTTGCGTACTGATTTCAACAGCCTTTCTAAACCGTTCAACTGATATAATTTTCACTATATGCCGTACCGCATCACAATTTTGTTTTTACTAGCCTCCCATGCATTGGCTTGCACCCGTACCGATTTACCCACTTTGCCCGAAACGGATACGCCCGAGCGCCCGCCGCTTCAGGTGCAATGCGACACCTGCCGCTACCCATTGGTGTTCGTGCATGGTTTTCTCGCTTCGGGCGATACCTGGGCCCCGTTTCAGCAGTTGTTTACATCCAACGGCTATGCTCCAGGGCTGATCCATGCCTTTGATTGGAACTCCTTGAACCAGGGCGCTAACCAGTCGGCCCTGCTCGACGCTTTTATCGATCAGGTGCGGGCCAAAACCGGGGCGCCAAAAGTGCGCCTGCTGGGGCATTCGGCCGGCGGCGGCGTGGGCTACGCCTACATGTCCGACCCGGCCCGGGCAGCCAAAGTGGATGCTTACGTGCATATCGGTTCGATGGCGCAGGATGGGCCTGCGGGTCCCGGAGGCTCGGTGCCAACCCTCAACCTTTGGTCTTCCGACGATAAAATTGCGCAGGGCGGTGATATCCCCGGCGCCACGAACGTCCGGCTCGACGGCGCTGATCACTACCAGGTGGCAACCAGCCCGGATGCCTTCGCTGCGATCTGGACGTTTTTCCACCACAGCCCGCCGCCCGTGCTCAGCCCGACGCCGCAAGAGGTGGTGTGTATTGCTGGCAAGGCGCTGTTTTTCGGAGAAAACAAACCCTTGCTGAATGCCCGGGTGGATATCTACGAAGTGGACCCGGCTACCGGGGCCCGGCTCTCGGCCGATCCCTGGCAAACCTGGTTCAGTGATTCGGCCGGGCTATGGGGGCCAACCAATGTAAATGGCGGCGTTACCTATGAATTTGTGGTGACGCCGCCCACGGCGGGGCAACGCACCGTACATTATTTCCGGGAAGGGTTCCGGCATTTGAATACCTTAGTGTACTTGCGCACCATTCCGCCACCGACCTCTCTGGCGGGCATCCTGCTGGCGGGTTTGCCGAAAACCGACAACCAAACGGTGCTCAACGTTTTTTCGGCCAGCAGGGCGGTGGTGATCCGCCGCGATACCCTCCAGGTGGCCGGTTCGGTGGTATCGACGGCGCAGTATGCCGCCGCCGACAAAACGGCCATCGCCTGGTTTTTGTACGACGACGGCGACAGCCAGACAGAGCTGACGCCGGTCGGGATTTTTGGAAATTTCCCGTTTTTAAACGGCATCGATATGTTTTTCCCCACGGCGCAGCCCGAAACCATCTCCT
>CAZVZH010000433.1:0-2230 GCA_964630705.1 uncultured Saprospiraceae bacterium
AATGATCCAGGCAATATCGTTCACGCGATCGCACAGGCTGTCGAGCAGCAGGGCGTTGTGTTTCCAGGGCACAATGCGGTCGTTTTCGATGTAAAACACGCGGTTTTGGAAATCGACGAACCATATCCGCCCGGCCTCGTCTTCCATCATGTTGGGCGAAAGTACCGAGGTGTGGTTGGCGTACAGCGTGTCGGGGAACTGGCGAAAGCTGTACCCGTCGAAACGGCACACGCCTTTTTGGGTGCTCACCCAGAGGTAGCCCCGGCGGTCTTGCTGGATGCCGAAAATCCAGTTGTTGGGCAGGCCCTGATCGGTGGTGTAGTTGCGGAAAACGGGAGAGAAGCGGACAGGCTCCTGTGCAGGCAGGACAAGGGCGGCGAGCAAAAGAACGGCTGCGGTCGGGCGGGCGCGACGTGACGTCATGCGGCATATTTGTGGTGACGAAGTTAGATGGCGTTTGTCGAATAGGCCTAATTTAATAGGGGGTGACGTATCCCCGATTTTGATTTTAGCGGCGCCTGTTTTTAAAAAATATTTCCGCCCCAGGTAAAATCGGCAAAGCCCGGCGCTGTGGGGTATCGGCCTACGAGCCGGCAATTTTGGATGCCGATATTTCCCGCGTTGTAGCGCAAACTATTCAGGTGTTGCAACGTTGGGGTTTCCTTGACTTCGTAGGCAGTTTGTCCGTCGAGCACAAAATCAATCTCGAGACTCCTGGATTTTTCAAAATAGTTCAACTCGCCAAGTCGGGCAAGTTGGTTTGCAACAGCGTTCTCGAACACTTGCCCTCCGGAGAGACCCTTGCCCAGTTTGTTCAGAATGCCCGTGTCGGTGAAATAAACCTTTGGTTGGCTGGTCAGTTCTTTGTCAATGCCTTTGGCTAAGGGCCGGACCAATCGAATGAAATAGGTATGCTCCAGCAGGGAAAGGTAATCCCTGACTTTATGCCGATTGAGTCCGATGATGTTGGCGATCTTGCTGAAATCAACCTTGTTGCCGGAGCGGGCGGCCAGCAGCAACATGAGCTTGTAGAGCGAATCCGTCATTTCAAAGTCGGAGAGCAATTTTATGTCCAGTTCGATGTAGGCATTGATGATGTCGGACAGGTAATCTTCCCGATCCTGATCATTTTCGGCGCACACCACCTCGGGAAAACCACCGTAGCGGATGTATGCCTCATAGTGTCCGGCATACAGGTCATAAAAAGTTCGCAAAAAAGGTTTGCCTTTTTCAAGCTCGACCTGCGGACGATAAGCGCCCTTGAACTCAAGGAATTCCCGGAAGTCGAGCGGCCACATCTCAAAGACTTTTTTTCGCCCGGCAAGGCTTTCGGCGAAATGGTTCTTGAGGTAGAATGAGCTGGAGCCGGACACGATGAACTTCACATCGTACGTGTCGTACAGGCTTTTGACCACGCTCGGCAGATTTTTTACCAATTGAATCTCGTCGAGGGCAATAACAGCCGGCTTCGAAAAGTCAATGCCCAACTGCACCAGTCCTCGTTCTATATCTGCGTAGGAAGGCTGGCTGAACAAGTGCCGGTATTCGATGCGCTCCAGATCAAGGTAGCATTTGTTCGGGTGTTCAATTTTGCCGAGCAGGTACTTGATGGCGGTGGTCTTGCCCACGCGCCTCATACCTGTTATGACGGTTGCCTGTTTTTTGGGCAAGTGCGCTTCGAGCGCCTCAAATGTTTGTCGTTGGTACATGAAATCGGATTTCGTGTACAAAAGTGCGACAAATAATCGGGGCAGGCGGATGTTTTTTTTGCAATTATGCAGATTCCCGGTTGCTGTTTAAAATGGCCCATATCCAAAAATAGCGCCTCGCCCGCCGCCTTGTAACCCGGCCGGATACATTCTTTTAATTTAAACTATCCGGTTGGGGCGCCTGTCTCCCGCCGGATTTCAGAAAAACCCTACCGAATTTTCCTTCAGTCATACCGAATTTCCGAAACACCGCCGAAGGTGCTGCCGGCGCGGCATATTAGCGCGCAAATGCTGCCTGCGCCGGCGGGTTGAATACTTTTCAAATTAGACTTTTCAAATTTAAAAAGTGGTACAGCTCCCCGGTGCAGTAAACGCTTCCCTCTTTTTTAATCCAGTTTTCACTCAAAAAAAGACAAACTCATGAAAAGTCTCTACACCGCCGCGCTCCTGGCAGCCGGCATCCTGTTTTTCCCAAAAACCCTCGCCGCCCTCGACTACTACTGGGTGAACGGCTCCGGCCT
>CAZVZH010000434.1:0-2219 GCA_964630705.1 uncultured Saprospiraceae bacterium
CGGAATTCGGAATGCGGAATTTTTACACCATTTCGTTGGAGGAAGATTTCGCAGCACAGACGCATCGAAGTTCCCTCCAACGAAATGGTGTAAAAATTCCGCATTCCGAATTCCGCATTCCGAATTAAAACAGAAACCCCCAGAATTTCTTTTTCCGTTTCGCCTTGCTTTTTGTCTTTTTAACCACCACCGGGTCGCTGGAATAGCTTTCTACGTTCAGGCGGTTAAAAGCCGTCACCACGTAGGTGTAATATTCCCCTGCGACAGCGGAAGGATCCTCGAAAACCCATTTTTCGGTGTAGTACGGGGTATAGGCCAGGAGGTTGCGCGGGTTTTGGAAGTCGCCGACGCTTTGGCCGTCGAAGCGGAAAATGGCGAAGTAAAACGGGTTTTCGTCGCGGGTGCCGATGTCGCAGGCATGCCAGGCCAGTTTGACGGAGCTGGGCGAGCCGCCGACCCGGCAGATTTGGGGCGTTGCCGGCGGCGATTTGGACATCCAGCCCATGCCCGGCACGCGTGCCTGGTTGGGAAACAACACCGCCACCAGGGAGTCCTGCACCCCGAGCGGGTTGCGCAGCAGGGGTTTGGCCGAGAAAAAAATACTGCCATGCACCTGGGTGTTGTTGCGGTTCATGGCGACTTGCCGGTTGATTTCGTTGGCTTTAGACCAGTTGGGGTCGTTCGGTGCATTATTGATTTTATAGGCGGCATGGCCGGCGTAGAGGTGTTTGCCGTAGGTGTGCTTGCTCCACCAATCGAGCAGGATTTCGTAATCGGCTGGCGGAAACCCGATGCTCCAGTACAGCTGAGGCGCCACGTAATCGATCCAGCCGTTTTTCATCCATTTGACCACATCGGCGTAGAGGTCGTCGTAGCAGGTGATACCGGCCCGGGTTTGGGAGCCGTTGAGCGGGTCCTGGTCGGCGTTGCGCCACACGCCGAAGGGGCTGATGCCGAAGCGCACGTAGGGTTTGATGCTTTTGACCATTTCGGAAACGCCTTTGATCAGCAGGTCGACATTATCGCGGCGCCAGTCTTCAATTTTGGCGAAGCCGCGCGGGTCGGCGGCGAAGTCGTTGTAATCCTGAAGAATCTGGTTGGGTTCTTTGTAGGGATAAAAGTAGTCGTCGAAGTGGATGCCGTCGACGTCGTATTTGACCACAATTTCCTTCACCACATTGAGCAGGTGTTGGCGCACCAGGGCGCTGGCCGGGTTGAAATAATAGCGGTTGCCATAGCGGAAAAACCACTCTGATTTGCGGTTGGCGGGAAGGGAGCGCAGGGGGTGGGTGGGCGCCAGGCTGGCCGTGTCGAGGTCGAAACTGGCGCGGTAGGGGTTGAGCCAGGCGTGAAATTCCATGTGACGGCTGTGCGCGGCCTTGATCATGAAGTCGAGCGGGTCGTACAGGGGCTCCGGCGGCAGGCCTTGCTGCCCGGTCAGGTATTTGCTCCAGGGCACCACGGCGGAGGGATAAAAGGCGTCGCCGGCGGGGCGCACCTGTACAAACACCGCGTTCATGCCCATGGCTTTCAGCACATCGAGCAGGCTGTCGAATTCCATGCGCTGGCGGTCGGGGGAGAGTCCGGGCGCCGAAGGCCAGTCGATGTTAGCCACTGTGGCGACCCACACGCCGCGCAATTCCGCCACTGGCGGGGTGGTTTGTTGAGCCTGGAGGGAAAAAACGAGGAAAATTGCAGCGAAAAATGCCGAGCATCTCGGGAAACAGATCAGTTGGTGCATGTTCGGTTGTTTGGGGGTAAAAATAGATAAGTGCCGCTGAATTTGGGTTTATTCGGGTTGATAAAGGTTGATAGCGTTGATAAACAAACACTTATCCGCACGAATGACCAGATCAATTTGGAAAAACTATTCCTTTGGGCACTCCTGTTCCGCTGCTGGCCGGGGAGTCCGTACTTTTGCCGCCGTATCTGATTTTATTTCCAATGAAATTTCCACAACCCATCCCTGTCCGCGAACTCGCCCGCCGTTTCGGCGCCCAACTGCTGGGCGACGACAGCCTTGCCGCCACCGGCATCAATGAAATTCACAAAGTCGAACCCGGCGACATCGCCTTTTCCGACGCGCCCAAATATTTTCAAAAAACACTCGACAGCGCCGCCACCATCATCCTGCTCAACGCGCCGGCCGAATGCCCGCCAGGCAAAGCCATCCTGGTAGTCGACAACCCATTCGAGGTATACGACAGCCTCATTCGCGC
>CAZVZH010000435.1:0-1785 GCA_964630705.1 uncultured Saprospiraceae bacterium
AAAAAACCACGCTTCCTTCGGAGGCGGCCTGTACGCTTCTATGGGCGGCAATGGCCGCGTCAGCATTACCAGATCGACCTTCGATGGCAATGTGGTTTCCCCGAACACGAAAGGCTGGGGGCAGGGGTACGCCGGCCTGGATATCATCTCATCGGAAACCAGCCTCCACGGATCGGTAAGCATCGACCAGGTGCAGTTCATCAACAACCGTTCTTCCAACGGCGCCGGCGGATTGGGCGTCGTGCTCTTCGGCGATTCGGCAAACGTGGCCGTGACGAACTGCTTGTTCCAGGGCAACCACTGTACCTGGTACGGCAGCGCCATGATCTCTGATTTCGAAGGTACGGGCAATGCCCTGGTTCTGAAAAACTGCGAATTTCTTCAAAACATGGCCGACTCCGGGTGGTCAACCGTAGATCTATGGGCAGGCCTCAACGGTTCGGGAATCCACACCATCGACAGTTGCCGTTTTGAAGGTAATGCAGCTCAGATAGGCATTGCCGGGCTAAGTTTGAGCGCCTATGGCGGCGGCAAAGCAGATTTTGTACTGACCAACAGCATGTTTAAAAACAACCATGCCATGACGGAAGGCGGCGCCCTGGGGATTTACAGCACCGGCCATCCCCTGGATGCGCTTTCGGCGGTGGTGGAAAACTGCGTTTTTGAAGGAAACAGCAGTGGCGTGCGCGCCGGCGCCATTTTTTTGGAGCCGCAAAACGACCAATTTGAAGTGGTGATCAATCGTGCGACCATCGTGAACAACCAAAGCCCGTCGATGGGGGCGATCGGCAGCTATTATGTTACTGATCTGGATACTTTGCTTACTTTTTACAAGGGCGCAACCATCCGCATCGAAAACAGCCTGATCGCCGGTAACGAAAGTGCCGACGCCGCTATTTTCGTGGATTCCACGGGGCATTTCAGCCTGCTCAACTGCACGGTAGCCAACAACACCGGCGGCGGCATCCAACTCTCCGACCAAAGCGACCTGACGCTGCAAAACACCATTTTGTACAACCCCGGCTATCCGGAATACACCGCCGGCACGCCCGACGTGACGGTCGCTTCCCTCGGCGGCAACCTCGTCGGCGACGGCAGCCTGGCCGGGCTGCTGCTGCCCACCGACAAGCAAAACCTCGACCCGCTTTTTGCCGGCCCGGGCGACTACCAGCTCACCGCCGGCAGCCCCTGTGTAGACGCGGGCAACAACGACGGCGTGACCTCGGCCACCGACCTCGACGGCGCGCCCCGCATCCGGGGCTTGCGCGTGGACATAGGGGCTTACGAGAGCGGGTTCACGCCCGTGCGGGATGTGCTGGCTGGCGAGCTGCGCCTTTCGCCGAACCCGGCAAGCGCGTTTTTAAACCTGCAACTGCCGGAGCTTGGCATTGGGCCGTTCGATGTCGAAGTATTCGACGCGCAGGGCAAACTGGTCCGCCGGCAGTCGTCCACCGAAGGGCAGCGGCTCGACGTTCAAGGGCTCGAGGCGGGAATGTACACGCTGAAAGTGGCGGCGGGCGAGCGGGTGTATGCGGGGCGGTTTGTGAAGCAATGAAATGCTTTTCGGCTACATGTCGCTCAGAATTCCCAGCAAGTTGTGGTTGATATAGAATTGGTTTCGACCTTCCTGTTTTGGCAGGAGCAAGCCGGCGCCGGCCATCTGTTGCAAGTACCGCGAAGCGGTAGTCCGGTGCAGCTTCATCTTTTCTGCAAACTTGTTCACCATGACAATGGGTTGGGAGAAAAGCAAATCAACCAGATCGCTGTCATAAATGCCGGGAAGTG
>CAZVZH010000435.1:1795-2182 GCA_964630705.1 uncultured Saprospiraceae bacterium
GTTTCTTTGAATTTTTCCCGAAATGCTTCCCGGTAGTTCATTACAGCGAAGAGGGTTTCTTTGGTGGTTTTGGCTTGGAGGTGCAGCCCATTCAACAAAAAAAGTGCAAAATCTGTCCATTCCCCCGATTCGGTCACCCTTCGCAGGGAGCGATAGTATTGCGACTTGTTTCGGTTGATGTAGCCGCTGATGTAGAGAATAGGATATTTTAAAACATTTTCGTGTACCAGCTGAAGTACCATCAGCATCCTGCCCAGCCTGCCATTGCCATCGTCGAAGGGATGAATCGCCTCAAATTGGTAATGCACCAGCACGATTTTCAGCAGGGGATCCAATCCGGTGTTTTGTTGATGGATGAAAACTTCGAGGTTGGAAATCAAATCCGGA
>CAZVZH010000436.1:0-2179 GCA_964630705.1 uncultured Saprospiraceae bacterium
TTTTCAGCGGCGAACGGCTGCGACTCGGTGCACACCGTGGAATTGTCGGTGCTGCCAATTTTCGAAACGGCGGAAATGCGGGCGGTCTGCACAGGCGATTCGAGTTTGATTTTCGGGCTCTGGCAAAAATCGGCGGGCACGTATCAGCGCAAGTTTTCAGCGGCGAACGGCTGCGATTCGGTGCACACGGTGGCGCTTGCGCTGGAAGCCGCCCCCTTGCTGGATGCGAGTTGGCAACCGCCTTCCTGTTTCGGATTCGACGATGGCTCTATTTCCGTTGAGGATACTTCCGGAAACTGGGTTTACCAATTGAACGGCGGGCTTCCGCAGCTGACCGGCAATTTCACCCAGTTGCCCGCCGGCAGTTACCTGCTTACCGCGTCGAGTCCGGCGGGCTGTTCGGCGAGCGAGTGGATCGAGTTGGAAGCCCCGGAGCCGTTGGAGCTTAACTTGCCCGCCGACACCTCGGTCGTCGCTGGGCAGCCGGTCGTTTTGGCCGCCGATTTGAGCAACCCGGCTTCAACGTTTCTCTGGTCGCCGCCCAACTACCTCAATTGCTTCGACTGCCCTGCCCCGGTGGCGCGCCCACAACAATCCATTCGGTACACCCTGCTCGTGACCGATGCGGAGGGTTGTACGGCAAGCGGGCAAATGACCATCCGGGTACATGGCCCAGATGTTTTTATCCCTACGGTTTTTCAACCGGAAAGCGCTGGTGAAAACGCCGTTTTTGGCGTCTTTGCGGGGCCGGGGGTCCGGCAGGTTTTGCTGATGGAAATTTTTGACCGCTGGGGCGGACTGGTGTTTCGCCGCGAAGGCTTTGCCGCCGACGGCCACAGCGGCTGGGATGGCCGCTGGAACGGCCAGCTATGCGCGCCAGGGGTTTATGTTTTTCGCCTCGAGCTGGAACTGGACGACGGCGCCCGGGTTGAAAAATCCGGGTCGGTCACCGTGTTACGTTGAGCAGTTAAAAACGGCAGATTCGGCTGTCTGCACGCCTGCTTTGGGCTTTTGCTTTCGGGCGAATAGCCCTATCTTTGCAGCGCAATTCCAAATCAAATTCCGTGAGCCCGCGAAATTTTTGGTTTTTGCTTGGAAGTGTTTGTTCGTTTTGATTTGGAACAAAACTTTCGATAAACAACCTGTCCGGCCGAACCTAACCAGTCCACCATGCAAAATCCGCCAGCGTACAAACCCAAAAACAACGTCCGCCTCGTCACCGCCGCCAGCCTGTTCGACGGCCACGACGCCGCCATCAACATCATGCGGCGCATCATGCAAAGCACCGGCGCCGAGATCATCCACCTGGGGCACAACCGCTCGGTTCAGGAAATTGTCAACTGTGCCATTCAGGAAGACGTGCAGGGCATCGCCATTACGTCCTACCAGGGCGGGCACATGGAGTTTTTCAAATACATGTACGACCTGTTGCAGGAAAACGGCGCGGGCCATATCAAAATCTTCGGCGGCGGCGGCGGCACCATCCTGCCTTCCGAAATTGAGGAACTGCAGGCCTATGGCATCACCCGGATCTACCACCCCGACGACGGCCGCAGCATGGGCCTGCAGGGTATGATCAACGACGTGCTGGAAAAATGCGACTTCCCGCTGGGCGAATCGCTCAACGGGGAGCTGAAAAAAGTTGCCTCGGCCGCCCAGTCCCGCCAGCCCAACCCCGGCGCCATTGCCCGCCTCATTACCATTGCTGAAAACAACCCCAACTATTTCGAGCAGGAAATCGCCCCCCAACTCCAAACCCCAAACTCCAAACTTCAAACTTCAAACTTCAAACTTCAAACTTCAAACTCCAAACTTCAAACTCCAGTACTGGGCATCACCGGCACCGGCGGCGCCGGAAAATCGTCCCTGGTCGACGAGCTAGTGCGCCGTTTTCTGCTCGATTTCGACGATAAAACCATTGCCATCGTTTCCGTCGACCCCTCCAAACGGAAAACCGGCGGCGCCCTGCTCGGCGACCGCATCCGCATGAACGCCATCAACAGCCCGCGGGTGTACATGCGCTCGCTGGCTACCCGCCAGAGCAACCTCGCCCTGTCCAAATATGTGCAATCAGCCGTCGACATTCTCAAAGCGGCCCAGTTCGACCTGATTATAATCGAAAGCAGCGGCATCGGCCAGATCGACAACGAAATTATCGACCTCAGCATCCTATCGCTGT
>CAZVZH010000437.1:0-2170 GCA_964630705.1 uncultured Saprospiraceae bacterium
TTCCCTGCGGCTACTACAACCACCCCGACAAAGACTGTGTGTGCGGCCCCGGCGTAGTCAAGCGCTACGTTTCCAAAATATCCGGCCCGCTGCTCGACCGCATCGACCTGCACGTGGAGGTGACCCCGGTATCGTACGACGAACTCACGGGCATCGAACGGCCCAAACAGACCAGCGCCGAAATCCGCCAGCGCGTCTTGCAGGCCCGCGCCGTACAGGCCGAACGATTTAACGGGCTGCCCGATGTGTACTGCAACGCCCAGATGCCCAGCCGCATGGTGCGGGAGCTGTGCGCGCTGGACCAGGCAGGGGTTACACTTTTAAAGACTGCGATGGAGCGCTTGCAACTCAGTGCCCGGGCGTACGACCGGATTTTGAAGGTGGCGCGGACGGCGGCGGATTTGGGCGGGAGCACGCGGATTCGGATTGAGGATTTGTCGGAGGCGATTCATTACCGGAGCTTGGATCGGGAGGGCTGGGCGGGGTGAGCGCATTTATTAGATTTCACGCCGTAATCACAGTTCATCTGCGTGGACCAACGTTGTCTGGATCGAGGATAGGTCGGAAGCCATAAATGGAAGAAGCGCCGGAAGCAGGCTCGTTAATCAAACGTCGGAAACGACACTCCCAAAAAATAATACGGCCGCTCGATAGCGAAATTCCAGCCCCAACCTACGCTGAGAATATCCTTGAAAACCGAGGCCACCAGCCCCGCGCCGAATTCGGGCGTACCGTCGAGATTGAAGTCCTGGATCGTAAAACTAACCCCCACCCCAGGGTCGAAATAATTATTGTAAAACCGCGAACGCCGGCTGTCAATTTTCAACAACAGCGCCCAGGCCGGCGCAAACCGAAACTTCGGCGTATCCGGCGCATCAATGGAATATGGGCTCACCAGAGAAATAAAAACCCGGCTCGACATATGCGGTTGCGCCTGCGTGAGGGTGTAGCGCCGGGTTTCCACGGCCATTGCCGGTCGGGGCTTTTCGCCCGGAAGGGCGCTGCGGTCTGCCATGAACAACAGGAGCCCTTCGAGTCCAGGACCCTTGATCTCACTTTGAATGACGATGTGGTCGAGCCGTTTGCGCTCGCCGGCTTGCGCCAGGTCGATGTAAAAATTCGGCAATGCAATAGTATCCCGGGGCAAGGCAGCCAACTGACCGGCAGTTTCCACCGTGCCCGACAAATAGTTGCGCAACAACGCGGTGACGCCGTGCTGCGCCGCATTGTTAGGCCGAGGTAGTTGTTCGAATGCGTTCAACAGCGCCTGGGCCCGTGATGAAATCTGTTTCGCAAGGCTGTCCAAGGCTTCGACCTTCGAGCGGTCTGCTGCCGGTAGTAAATACAAGGGGAAACTGCTGCCGGGACTTTGCGCCCGGTCGGTTACCGGAATAGGCGAAGCCACCCCGCCGCTGTGAATCAGTTGGGCGCTCAGATGAATTTCCCTGTGGGTAGCCGCGAGTAGGCTGTTGCGGTCGTCGCCCAGGTTCCGGAAATGCTCCTGCATATCTTTGAACAAACTGTTCAGCATAAATTCTGTGCGATAACTGGCGTCTTCAAAATCCCCGAAGTGCCGCAAATTTTCCTTGTCCACCAGGTTTTTGATACTGAAAAAACTCTGGAGCCGGGCCGATGGAATGCCGCGGAAATGCCTAACCAGCGGATTTGCCAATCCTTCCTCCGGCTCGGATTGTACTTCTAGCCTTGCCGAATCTATCGCCGCCAATACCAGTTGCAATTCACTCAACACTCGGCGGTTGTGCACCTCCAGGTCGCGGAAACGGACCACCACCCGCAATCCTTCGTTTTGCTCGGCCTGTTGTTTCAACATATCGCTGCCAATGAGTTCAACCCGCAGGAGACTGTTGATGTCGATGTACGGGATGTCACCCAGCTCGCGCTCTTTGAAGGAATTCAAAGGGCGCTCGAAAACCCGAAACGGCAGCGGCCGCAACGGCACCACCGGCCTCCCGGCAAAATCAGGTTGCAAAGCATACGCGCCCAGCGGCAGTTCCCCCGATTTCAGTATCCGAAGCCCCGAAACCTGCCCGACTTCCGCCGGTAGCCCGATCAGGGGATTGTCGCGCACATCGAGCCACTGCAAGCGCCGCATTCCCCCGATTTCCGCCGGCAAACGGGTCATCCGGTTGCCCTGGAGGAAAAGGATCAG
>CAZVZH010000438.1:0-2133 GCA_964630705.1 uncultured Saprospiraceae bacterium
CCAGTTGCAGGTTTTCGCGCAGCAGGAGCGGTCGCAGTGCCCTACCCTTCAGCCGCAGCAGCGTTGTTTCGGGAAACAGCCAACGGGCGGTCGCGTCGAACCAGTTGCAGCGCAAACGGCCGGAGCCAAGCAAGGCGCAGGCGCCGGAGCCGCCGGCAACAACCGGCTCGGCAGCGGCAAGCTCGAGCGCCTGGGGGTCCCATTGCAGCTCCCACTGGGAGCCCAGCCATTCGGCAGCTTGCACCGGGCGGAGTTCAAGGTCGAAAGGTTCGCCGGCGGCAAGGGAAAGGTCGGGCAGGCGGAGTGCCTGGGTGGTGCGGTGCGGGGCAGGCAGGGCTTGCGAGCCGGAGTTGGCGTTGCCGTTCACATCGCCGGTTTTGATGCTGCGAAAGAGGTACTGGCCGGGCGGGTGTTGCGGGTCGAACACCAGGGTGCCCGGGCAAACGTATTGCAGGGGATGGAGGCTGTCGAGCGCGCAGTCGGCAATGTAAAATTTCCAGGAGCTGCTGTTGGGCAGGGAATCGTAGATGCCCAGGATGAGTTTGCGCAGTTCGATGATATCGAAGGTGGTGAGGCTGCCGGAGTTGTTAGCATCGGCAGCAAGGTATTTCCAGGTTCGGTCGAAAATCTGGTTGCCGAGGATGTGGCGGTTGATGAGTACCAGGTCGTAGGTACTGACGCCGTTGAGCGGGTCGTCGGTTTTCCGGGGGGTTATGCCTACGGTTTCGATAAAGTAGGGGCTAAAGTCGGGCAGCTCAATACAGCCGTTGGGCAGTTTGGTATAGCCCAGTTGAACCGGCGGCAAGCCGGGTTCTTCGATCACCTGCATCTCGTAGCGCACGTTCTGGAGGGTATCGTCGTTCAAAAAAACGGTGGTGGCACAAACGATTGGATCGACTTTATTGCAGGTTTTTAAAAAATCGAAAAGCGCAAACTCAGCGGTGCAGAAGTGGAGGTTGTCGGAAAGGTCGCGGGCCCAAAGTTCGACAAATTGGGCGCCCAGGTCTGCACAGGTAAACGGCAAGCGCGCAACGGGCGCCCCCTGGCTGTTGATCGGAAAGCCGCTGCCGGCGCCCAGGCGGCGCAGGCCGTAGCTGAGCAGCGGCTTGGGCGTAATATTGTCGGAGCTGGCAGCCAAAAAATCGGCGACAGTCAGCCAGAGCGTGTCGCCTCCTGCCGGCAAACTGGCATTCCAGCCCGGAATGCACTCCACTTGCGGTTCCATGCAGTCTTTTACCCGAAAAGCCTGCTCACAAAAAGCGGCAGGCGTGTTGTTTTTTTCCACCATCCAAAAAATCCGGTGCTTGCCTTCCGGCAGGCGGGGCACGATAAAAGGCGCCGGAGATTGGCCGGTGGTCCAGCGAAGAAAAGCGCGCAGGGTGTCGCCGTTTTGTTGGGTTTGAACGGCGAAGCGGAATTTGAAGGAATCGGCCACCGCGCGGCCGTCGAAAACCAGGGTATCCGCTCCGGAGTAGCCAGGATTAAACGCATTGGAAAACAGCATTTTACCCGGAGGAAGCGCGGGTGTGCTGGTAGCTACCGATTCGGCGAGGTTGTCGCCGTCGAGGTCGAGAAAGAGGGTAAAATTGATTTTCAGCGCGCCCGGGCAAGTGTCGCGCAAGGCAAGGCTCAGTTCGACGGAACCTTCCGCCAGATCGGGGCTTTGCAACCAGGGGCTCCAGCTAAATTCAGGGCTGTTCCACAGCGTGGAGTCATTGTCGGTGAAATCGCAGAAAATGGTATTGCCGGTGGGGCAAGCCAGCACTTTCGGACAGTTTTGAGCCTGAGAAGCGAAGGTGAAACCGGCGAGCAGGCCGGCGAGCAGCAGCGGTGTAATCGGTCGTGGCATAGGCGGCAGGGATACTGTTGTGGGAACAGCTGACCTAAGAGCACCGAAAATTACAGAAAGCGCGCGGCTTTTTCCAGGAAGCGCAGCCAAATCGACAGAAAACGGCCGATTGGCAAAACAGACGACAATTTTTTAAATGTAAAATGTAAAATGTAAAATCTAAAAATCAAAAGGTACATCGAGCAGGCCGCAGGCCCGAGCGATGTACCTTTTGATTTTTAGATTTTACATTTTACATTTTACATTTATTTCATGACTTGTTTTACGGTGGCGCCGATTTGTGC
>CAZVZH010000439.1:0-2133 GCA_964630705.1 uncultured Saprospiraceae bacterium
CCCTCTTTGCCAGCCTCTTGCTGCTCGCCATTTCCAGCCTCTTTGCCCAGCCTGCCGCCGCGCCGCCGGTAGCGGAAAAACACCTAAAAAATATCCGCCAGCTCACCTTCGGCGGCGACAATGCCGAGGCCTACTGGAGTCCCAACAGCCAGTGGCTCACCTTCCAAAGCAACAACCCGGCCTGGGGCCTGCACTGCGACCAGATTTTTGCCATGGAAGTTAAAAAAGCCGCCGGCAACGCCGAATTCCGCCCCCTGCCCATCAGCGGCGGCAAAGGCCGCACCACCTGCTCGTATTTCATGCCCAACGGCAAACACATCATTTTCGCCAGCACCATGTCGGCCGCCGACAGCTGCCCGGCCGTGCCCGAACTGCGCAGCGGCGGCAAATACCTCTGGCCGATTTACGACAGCTACGACCTCTACGTGGCCGACCTGAAAGGCAATATCGTCCGGCGCCTCACCGACACGCCCGGCTACGACGCCGAAGCCGTGCTCAGCCCGAAAGGCGATAAAATTCTGTTCACCAGCACCCGCTCGGGCGACCTGGAATTGTGGACGATGGACCTCGACGGCAAAAATCTCCGGCAAATCACCTTCGACCTGGGCTACGACGGCGGCGCTTTTTTCAGTCCCGACGGCTCGCAGATCGTGTTCCGAGCCAGCCGGCCGAAAACCGAAGCGGAAATCCGCGAATACCGCGAACTGCTCGCCCAGGGCCTGGTGGCGCCCACCAACATGGAAATTTTTGTGTGCAACGCCGACGGCTCCAACCTGCGGCAGATCACCCACCTGGGCAAAGCCAACTGGGCGCCGTATTTCCACCCTTCGGGAAAAAAGATCGTGTTCTCCAGCAACCACCGCTCTACCCGCGGCTACGATTTTCAAATCTACATGATCAACCTCGACGGCACGGGCCTGGAACAAATCACCTCGGAAAGTATCTTCAACTCCTTCCCCATGTTCTCTCCCGACGGCAAAAAAATATCCTGGAGCAGCAACCGCAACAACGGCGGCACCCGGGATACAAATGTTTTTGTGGCCGATTGGGTGGAGTAACTGGAATGCGGAATACGGAATGCGGAATTTTTTGATTCCGGATAGGGATGTTTAAGGGCACTATTCTGGTGCAGAAGTTTCCGGACCCGGAATCAAAAAATTCCGCATTCCGCATTCCGCACTCCGCATTCGCTACACTAGTTCGCGAATTTCACGGGCAATACCCGCCCAGGCGACTTCCGGCCGGTCAAAATGGTTGACGGGTTTGCCGTCGCGCGGTAGGCCCTGCAAATCTTTTAGCGGCGTTTGTTTCCACTCGCAGTCTTGTAAAATGATGGGGATCACCCGGGCCGTCTGCTTCGCGTGGCGCTCCAGGGCCGTTTTCATTTCAATGTCCCAGATATAGTCGGAAGCGAGCGCATCGGGGCTGAGGAGCAACAGGATGATATCCGATTCAAGCAAGGCCTGTTTGATTTCGGCATCCCATTCTTCGCCGGGACGGATGAGGCGGTCGTTCCAGAGGCCGATTTTGCCCTGGCGGACGAGCAGTTTCAGGTGTACGAGCAGGCGGTCTTTGGCCGCTTCGTCGCGGTGGGAATAGGAAATAAAAACCTGTTTCATGGCGGGTTCGGAGGCGCCGAAAAAAGTGTCGAGAAAGGGTTGTACTTCGACATCGAGGCCGCTTTTGGCGCACTCGATAGTCGGTTTTTTCAACACCTCGATGCGGCGGCGCAGGATGGAGTAGGCGAAAAAATGCGGCGCCGGATCGACAACGCAGGCGGCGCAGGGGCAGGGCAGTTTTTTCTCCACCACCAGGCGTTCGCCGAAGCTGGCCAGCAGGCGGTCCAGGTCGGTGGTCAGCGTGTTCAGAAAAGTCCGGTAATCGCCGCGGTTGTTCACGCGCACTTCGATGGTGTTGACGGCGGGCGTGGCGGTGATTTTGGCCGCCGTGGCGCCGCTGGTCATTTCCACGCCGTATTTCCAGGCGCGGCCGATATTGCCCACGTAGGCGTTGTTGCGCACGATAAATCGCGGGATCAGGCCCTTGGGCATGAAGCCGAACTCGTAGCGCACGAGTATGTTGCGGTGCGCATCCCAGGGCACGGCCGGGGCTTCTTCGGGCAGCAGCTGCGTG
>CAZVZH010000440.1:0-2123 GCA_964630705.1 uncultured Saprospiraceae bacterium
AGGCTGCGCAGTTGCAACAAGCGCTGAGCCAGGCCTTTTGGGCGCGTATGGCGCCGACCCTGGAGCGGGTATTCGACCGCCATGCCGGGCCCGGGCAGTGGCTGCAGATCGACCGCCTGGAGATCGACCTCGGGCCGATCGAACCGGCCTGGCTCGACCAGTCCAAACTCGAAACCTTGTTGTTTGAAAAAGCCGAAGCGGCGCTGCTGGAGGCGCTGAAAAATACCCGGCTCGAAACAAGTCCTGCGCGCACCGGCCCGCAGCGCCATTTCGATCTTTGGTTGTATTGGCTGTTGCGCGGAACGCTGCCCTGGTCGGCTGCTGCCCCGGCGGCGGATTGGCGTGCGGATGTTTTGAAAATCCTGCGCGCGGAGCCTGCGGCAATGGCGCGGCTGCGCGATGTTTTGCGGCAATACCCGCAACCTCTGCGGCGGCTGGTGCTGCAACACGAGCCGGTGTTTTTAAAAACGGTACTCGAGTTGTCTTCGGGGCAAGCGCAGGGGGCATTCGCAGCCTTGGTGCAGGAAGTAAAAACGGCGCTGGCTGGCCTGCGCTCCAATGTGGACGCCGCCGCCCGGCGCGCCCTCGAAATTTGGCTTTGGGAAACCGCGCTGCGCGAAACCGTCGTGTTGCAGCGCCCCTGGGCAGCCGAACAGTTTCCCCGTTTGCTGGAGGCTGGCAGCCCCTTGCTGGCGGCGGTTCCTGCGCTTAAAAAAGTAGTGGAACGGAAGAAAAGCGCCTTCCCAGCGCTTCGGGCGCTGTTGGAACAAGGGCCTCTTGCGCGCGTCGAGCGACCATCGGGTACCGAAGCCGAAAAGCCGCTGAAGCCGGACCCGGCGCAGCGCCCGTCGTCGCCGGTGCAGCCCGAACTGTCGCAGCAAACGGCAAGGCCCAAGGCGTCAGACCCGGCAGAAACACCGCCGCCGCCGTTTCCCGAAAAAAGCGCGACAACCAGGCCGGCTCCGGAAGCCGAACAGCGCGAGGTGTTTCCCAATCCGCCGGAAAATACGCGACGATCCGAACTGCCCGATGCCGCATTGGCGGAGGCGCCCGGCGGGTATTTCGTGCAACAGGCCGGGCTGGTGTTGCTGCACCCGTTTTTACAGCGTTTTTTTTCAAAATTCGAACTGCTCGACGGGCCGGAATTCCGCGACGAAACGGCCCGGCACCGGGCGGTGCTGTTGTTGCAAGCGCTGGCCGGCGGCGACACCGGCAGCCCGGATTTCAACCTGGTTTTACCCAAATTTCTGTGCGCGCTGCCGGTCAACCAGCCGCTCGATCATACGTTGACCCCGACTCCGGAAGAACGGGAAGAAGCCGACCGCTTGCTCCAGGCCGCCATCGACCATTGGGGCGCGCTGGGCGCCACCTCGCCCGGCGGCCTGCGCGAGGGGTTTCTGCAACGTCCCGGCAAACTCGAACATACCGATACCGGCTGGCACCTGCAGGTCGAGCGGCGCACGCTGGATATCCTGCTCGACCGCCTGCCCTGGAACCTGAGCCTCGTCAAACTGCCCTGGATGCCCGAACTGCTCCACGTCGACTGGCGCTAACTTCAAACTTCAAACTCCAAACTTCGAACTTCAAACTCCAAACTTCAAACTTCAAACTGAAAAAACATGTCCACCACTACCGACACCTACACGCCGACCGCCGCCCACCGCTGGAACCGCCTGGCCTGCGATGCGCTATGCTATACCAACACCCCGCCGACACTGGCTGCCCGGGCGCTGGCCATCGTGCATACTGCCATGTACGATGCCTGGACAAATTTCAACGACGGCGGCTGCGAAGTGAGCACCACTACCGGCGCCCGGCTCAAGCGCCCGCCGCGCGAGTGCACCCCGGAGAACCGGACCAAAACGTACAGCTATGCGGCTTACCAAACGCTGCAAGAGCTGTTTTGGCTCGCCTTGCCGCCCGACCGGAAAAACATGTTCCGCGACTACATGTGCGAACTCAATTTCGACCCCGACGACCGCTCTCTGGCCGTAAGCACCCCGCAGGGCATTGGCAACCTCTCGGCCCGCCTGGTGATCGAACGCCGCCTGGGCGACGGCGCCAACCAACGGGCGACCTTGAACGCCGGATTATACAGCGATTTTACCGGCTACCAGCCCTAC
>CAZVZH010000441.1:0-2118 GCA_964630705.1 uncultured Saprospiraceae bacterium
CAGTGTCTCTTTCTTTTTTTTCTTTGTCATAAGAATTGTGTCTGATGCGTTAAGATAAGCAGACACACTTTAATGAACAGTCTCCCACCCAAACCAGTAGAACTCCCCAATTCCGTAGTTTTGCCAACGCGCAACCAGAAACCCTCTAACCAGAAACCCTCTAACCAGAAACCAGAAACCTTCTAACCAGAAACCCTCTAACCAGAAACCTCTCAGGAATGCTGAAACGCCTCCACATCCGAAATTACGCCCTGATCGACCGGGTGGAGCTCGAGTTTTCCGAGCGCCTGACCATTATTACCGGCGAAACCGGCGCAGGCAAATCGATCTTGCTGGGCGCCCTGGGTCTGGTGATGGGGGAGCGCGCCGACACCAAGATTTTTTACAACGACCAGGAAAAATGCGTGGTGGAAGCCTGGTTTGATGTTTCCAAATACCAGCTCCGTAGTTTTTTTGAAGAACAGGAACTCGACTACGACGACGAGCTCATCATCCGCCGCGAGCTCTCGCCCGCCGGCAAAAGCCGGGGTTTTATCAACGACACCCCCGCCAACAACCAAGTGCTGCAGCGCCTGACGGAAGCCTTGATCGACCTGCACCAGCAGTTTGACGTGCTCGACATCCACGAGGTCAATTTTCAACTGCGCATGGTCGACGCCCTGGCCGACAATACCGCTTTGCTCGCCGACTACCAGTCGGGCTACCGGCAGTACCAATCCGACCGCCGCCAACTGGCGCAACTCGTCGACCGCAGCGAGCAGGGCGCCAAAGAACTGGATTTTATCCAGTTTCAATACGACGAACTCCGCCAGGCCGAACTTCAAGACGGCGAGCAGGAAAACCTCGAAGCCGAACTCGGCCGCCTCTCCAACGCCGAAACCATCAAACGCGCCTACGGCCAGGCCTACGCTCAACTGCTCGACTCCGAGCGCAGCCTCCAGGAGCACTTGCAAGAAATCGCCCGCGCCCTCCAGCCCACCCGCGCCGTCGACCCCGAGCTGGACCAGCTCAGCGAACGCCTCGACACCTTGTTGATCGAACTCCAGGATATTGGCAAAGACTGTGGCCGCATCAGTGAAAACACCGAGCACGACCCCGCGCGCATCGGCGAAGTGCAGGAGCGGCTCAACCAGGTGTACAAACTGCAAAAAAAACACAGCCTGAGTACCGTGGCTGAACTGCTCGCCTTGCAGGAAAACCTGAAAAACCAACTAAGCGGTTTCACCGACTTGAGCGCCGAAATTGCCCGGCTGGAACGCCGGGTGGCCGAGCAAGAGCAACAACTGCGCGGCAAAGCCCGGCTGCTCAGCGAACGCCGGCAAATTGTGCCCAAACCTTTCGAAGAAAAAGTACAGGCCCTGCTGACCCAACTGTCGATGCCGCACGCCCGCATCCAGGTGGATATCCGCCAAACCGAACAACTGGGGCCTACCGGCGCCGACGAGGTGCAATTTTTGTTCGCCTCCAACGTCGGCAGCAAATTTTTGCCGATCAAAGACGTGGCTTCAGGCGGCGAACTTTCCCGGCTGACCCTTTGCACCAAAAGCCTTGTGGCCGACGCTATTCCGCTGCCCACCCTGATTTTCGACGAAATCGACACGGGTATCAGCGGCGATGTCTCCCTCAAAATGGGCCTGATTCTGGAAGAACTCAGCCGCCGCCACCAGGTAGTCAGCATCACCCACACCCCCCAGATCGCTGCCCGCGCCGACAAGCACTATTTTGCTTTTAAACAAGTGGAAAACGGACGCACGATCACCCAGCTGCGCGCCCTGAGCGCCGACGAACGCGTGCGCGCCCTGGGCGTCATGCTCAGCGGCAACCCGCCCAGCGAAGCCGCTTTGGCTACGGCGCGGGAGCTTATGGCGGGATAGACGGGATTTAAAGGATTTGAGAGACGGACAGGATTTACAGGATCAAATTTTTTTTGGGAGTGTTAAAAAATCTGTGCCACACCTCGCCTAACCGCTTGATATTCAACTTCAGGATTTAGGTGTGGCACAGATTTTTGAACACGCTCATTTTTTTATCCTGTAAATCCTGTAAATCCTGTCTCCAAAAAAATCCTGTAAATCCCGTCTATTTCAATACCGTGATGAGGCTTTTGCCCGTCATTGC
>CAZVZH010000442.1:0-2109 GCA_964630705.1 uncultured Saprospiraceae bacterium
GGAAACCTTTTTGTGCGGTGGTTGACAACGTGCTTTAGCTACCTCAGCATCCCTTCCATCCAAGCCATGATATCCAGGTCGGGCGTTTTGTGCACGGTAGCGATGCCGAGTTCCCGGGCTGTTTCCAGGTTGGGTAAAAGGTCATCGATAAAAACGGATGCTTCCGGGCGGATTTCCGCGTCGGCCAGCAGGTATTCGTATATCTCGCGGTCGGGTTTGCGCAGCCGGATGAGGTGGGAATAGTACACGGCGTCGAAGTAGCGCAGTTGAAAATCGGAAAGGCCGTGTTCGCGGAGCAAGTAGGCATCGATCCAGCTAGCGTGCAAATCGTTGATGTTGCTGAGCAAAAAAACGCGGTAGCGCTGGCGCAGGCGCAGCAGCATATCGAACCGTTCGCGGGGCATGCCGATGAAAATCGAGTTCCAAGCTCCGATAACCTGCTCTGCCGACAAGGGCGGGTCGACTGAAGTGCGCAAGGTTTCCACAAATTCGTCGGTGGATACCCCGCCAGTTTCGTATAAATGAAAAAGACCGGAAGCGCGCAGATCTTTCCGCACCCGGGTGTACCGGCCGTCGAGCAAGCGCTGCATTTCGCGGTGAATAGCCTCCAGGTCGAGGTCGAACAGGACGTTTCCGAAATCGAAAATGATGTTTTGCATAATTGATGGTGTGGTGGATGGTAGAGACGCGATGCATCGCGTCTCTACGCGGCGGGCGCAAATTTGGCAAAATAAAATTTCAAATCCCCCGCAATGCTGCACCGATGCCCGCCGAACACGTATCTTTGCAGGGCTTTTACCAAATTAAACAAAATTCACCCGGAGTACCGCCCGGTACTCCTCACCCAACCGGAGCTATGGCGCGCGTAGAACTCGTGATGCCCAAAATGGGCGAAAGTATCATGGAAGCCACCATCCTGAAGTGGCGCAAAAAAACCGGCGAACGGGTCGAACTCGACGAGCCGGTGCTGGATATCGCTACCGACAAAGTCGACAGCGAGGTGCCCTCCCCCGTGGAAGGTGTGATCGCCGAAATCCTGTTTCAGGAAAACGACGTGGTGCCGATCAACACGCCTATCGCCATCATCGAAACCGCCGCCGCCGGAAGTCAGCCGGAAGCCTCCCCTGCTCTTAGCCAAGCCTCGGCCAACGGCAATGGCGCCGCCAAAACCCCGGCCCCACAACCGGCCAATGCGACGGCCCCGGCCGTTGCCGCCAGCTCGGAAGGCGGGCGTTTTTACTCGCCGCTGGTGCGTACGATTGCCCGCGAGGAAGGCATCGGCGCCGCCGAACTTGAGGCCATCCCCGGCACCGGCCTCGAAGGCCGCGTGACCAAAAAAGACATGCTGGCTTATCTGGAAAAACGCCAGCCCGGCACGGCCAAGCCCACGGCGCCGGCCCCCGCAGTGGCTACCCCAGCCGTGGCTGCCAGCCCGGCCGTTTCCGTTTCCGGCAACACAGAAATTGTGGAGATGGACCGCATGCGCCGCCTCATCGCCGACCACATGGTGATGAGCAAACACACCAGTCCGCACGTCACTTCCTTTGTCGAAGCCGATGTGACCAACCTGGTCAACTGGCGCAACGCCATCAAAGGCGAATTCAAGAAAAAATACGGTGAAAACATCACCTTCACGCCCATTTTTGTCGAGGCCGTAGCCCGCGCCATCCGCGATTTCCCGATGATCAACGTGTCGGTAGACGGTACGCAGATCATCGTAAAAAAAGATATCAACATCGGCATGGCCGCCGCGCTGCCCAGCGGCAACCTCATCGTGCCGGTGATCAAAAACGCCGACCACCTCAACCTCGTGGGCCTCACCAAACAGGTGAACGACCTGGCCAACCGCGCCCGCCTCAACCAGCTGAAACCCGACGAAATTCAGGGCGGCACTTTCACCCTGACCAATGTGGGTACCTTCGGCAACGTAATGGGCACGCCGATCATCAACCAACCGCAAGTAGCCATCATGGCTACCGGCGCCATCCGGAAAAAACCGGCCGTGCTCGAAACGGAGTACGGCGATGTGATCGCTGTGCGGCAAATGATGTTCCTGTCCATGTCGTACGACCACCGCGTAGTGGATGGTATGCTGGGCGGCTCGTTTAT
>CAZVZH010000443.1:0-2096 GCA_964630705.1 uncultured Saprospiraceae bacterium
TAATGGATTTATTCAACCGCATACTCGAACAAGCCGGCCCTCTGGGCAAATACGCCGAAGTGGCGGAAGGCTATTACATGTTTCCCCAACTCGAAGGCGAACTCGGCAACCGCATGCGCTTCCAGGGCAAGGAAATGATCTGCTGGAGCATCAACAACTACCTCGGCCTGGCCAACCACCCCGAGGTGCGCAAAGCCGACGCCGCCGCCGCCGCCCGATGGGGCCTCGCCTACCCCATGGGCGCCCGCATGATGAGCGGCGAAACCCAGCTGCACAAAAAACTGGAAACCGGCCTGGCCCATTTCGTCGGCAAGGAAGACGGCTACCTGCTCAACTACGGCTACCAGGGCATCATGTCGGTGATCGACGCCCTGCTCACCCGCCGCGACGTAGTGGTGTACGACGCCGAAAGCCACGCCTGCATCGTCGACGCCGTGCGCATGCACCTGGGCAAACGCTTCGCTTTTACCCACAACGACATCGCCAGCCTGGATAAAAACCTCGAACGCGCCCGCAAAATCGCCGAAGAAACCGGCGGCGGCATCCTGGTCATCACCGAAGGGGTGTTCGGGATGCGCGGCGACCAGGGCAAACTCCGCGAAATCGTGGCGCTCAAAGAAAAATACGGCTTTCGCCTGCTCATCGACGACGCCCACGGCTTCGGCATGCTTGGCAAAACCGGCGCCGGCGCAGCCGAAGAACAAGGCGTCACCGACGACGTCGACCTCTATTTCAGCACCTTCGCCAAAAGCATGGCGCTCATCGGCGCTTTCATCGCCGGGCCCACCGACATCATCCGCTTCCTGCGCTACAACATGCGCTCGCAAATCTTTGCCAAATCGCTGCCCATGCCCCTGGTCGAAGGCGCACTCAAACGCTTCGAACTGCTCAAAGCCCAGCCCGAATTGCGCGAAAAACTTTGGGACAACGTGCGCAAACTGCAAAACGGTCTGCGCGAACGCGGCATGGATATCGGCGACACCAACACCTGCGTCACCCCCGTGTACATGCACGGCGAAGTGGAGGAAGCTATGGCTCTGGTGAAAGATATGCGCGATAACTACGGCGTGTTCTGCTCCATCGTGGTGTACCCCGTCATCCCGAAAGGCATGATCATCCTGCGCCTCATTCCCACTGCCATGCACACCGACGAAGACATCCGGATCACCCTCGACGCTTTTTCCGCCGTTGGCGAGAAACTCAAAGCGGGGGCTTACCGGAGCTTTGTGCCGGAAACGCTGGTTTAAAGATTTTTTGCCTGAGGAACGATCAAGTTGTCGGCGCAACGGCAAGGTCAATGCCGTCGCGCCGACAATTATTTTGATATTTTCCCAATCCAAATGCCTCCAACTTTTCGCCAGCGGCTGGCACACCAGGCATGTCTCCGCCATATCATGACCTTCAGGCCGCTGCCCGCCGCAACCGGATGACCCCAACCCAGTGGAGGCCGCGCAAAACCGGGTACATCGGGTCAAACTCCCAGGATTTCACCGCAAAATTCGGGCTGTTCGGATGTTGATGGTGGTTGTTTTGAAACAGCTCGCCCATCAGCAGCAAGTCGAACGGCAAGGTGTTACGCGAGTGGTCGCCGTTGTCGTAATTCTGGTAGCCATATTTATGGCCGCACCAGTTGACGATGGCGCCGTGAATCGGGCCCATGAGAAAATGCAGGGGCAGCAACAAGTACATCCAACAGGCCGTGGCGAAATACAAGTAAAAAACAATGTAGCCGATGCCCCAAAGCACCCTCGACGTCCAGGAATTCCCAAACCGGTCGAGCCAGCCCCAGGTCGGGTAATTGCCCAGAAATTTTTTCGACACGTCCAGTGTGTTGTTGATCAGGCCCTTAAAAATTTTGGCGGTGTGCCACATCATCGAAAACACGTCTTTGAAAAAATTGGGCGAATGCGGGTCCTGCTCCGTATCTGAAAAAGTATGGTGCATCCGGTGCATGATCGCGTAGGCTTTCGGTACCAAGTACGACGAGCCTTGCGCGAGGTAGGCGAACAAGTGAAAAATACGCTCCCAGGCCTTGCTCATCGTGAACATCTTGTGCGAGGCGTACCGGTGGTGAAAAAATGTCTGGATAAAAATCG
>CAZVZH010000444.1:0-2074 GCA_964630705.1 uncultured Saprospiraceae bacterium
TGCGGGGGGGCGCGCCCACGACGCGTATTTTTGGGGATAACCGAAGTTTTAAAAAAAAAAATAATCCTTGGTTATCCGCAAAAATCGGCGTCGTCCGCGCTCCCAGCCTTCGCGTCATCATTGATCAAAACCAGCCCGTTTTGCGCCGGCTGCGGCTGCTGCCGCCGATGCCGAGCACGCCAAGCAAGCCGCGGGTGAGTTCGCGGGCTACCGTGCGGCCGATCTGCCGGGTGGTCGGGTCGCTGATCACTTTTTCGATAATCGATTTTTCCGGTTTCCCCGCGCGGGCCGTGGGTTGGGGGGCGGCGCCGGACTGTTCGGCGGTCCGGTCGGCGGCATCCTGAATTTTTTCGCTTAAAATTTCATACGCGCTTTCCCGGTCTACTTCCTGGTTGTATTTGCGCGCCAGGTTGGACCGGTTGATGATCTGGTCAATTTCCGTAGGCGTCAGAATGTCCATGCGCGATTCCGGCGCTCGCATCAGGGTGTGGGCCAGCGGGGTCGGGATGCCTTTTTCATTTAGCACGCTGACGAAGGCCTCGCCGATACCGAGGTTGGTCAGGGTGTCTTCGGTGACATAAAACTCGGTGATCGGGTAGTTTTCGGCGGCCAGTTTGATGGCTTTGCGGTCTTTGGCGGTGAAGGCGCGCAGGGCGTGCTGGATTTTCATACCCAATTGAGCGAGAATACTGTCGGGGATATCGGTGGGGTTTTGGGTGATGAAGAAAATGCCGACGCCTTTGGAGCGGATCAGTTTGATGATAGCCTCCAGCTGTTGCATGAGCGCCGGGGAGGCTTCCTGAAAAACGAGGTGGGCTTCGTCGATGAAAATGCAAAGTTTAGGTTGCTCGGGGTCGCCTTCTTCAGGAAAGGAGGAATAGATTTCGGCGAGCATTTGCAGCATAAAGGTGCTGAAGAGTTTGGGGCGGTCCTGAATATCGGTGAGGCGGATGATGCTGATGACGCCGCGGCCGTTTTCGTCGATGCGGCAGAGGTCTTGCACATCGAAGGAGAGTTCGCCGAAAAACAGTTCGGCGCCCTGTTGTTCAAGTTCGACGACTTTGCGCAGAATGGTGCCGGCCGTGACGGAGCTGAAGGCGCCGTACTCGGCTTCGATTTCATCTTTGCCTTCGTTTCCGAGAAACTGGAGTACTTTTTTGAAATCTTTGAGGTCGAGTAGGGGCAGGTTGCGGTCGTCGCAGTATTTGAACACCACCGACACCACGCCGCTTTGCGTATCGTTGAGGCCGAGGATACGGCTGAACAGCACGGGGCCGAACTCGATGACGGTGGCGCGGAGCCGGGCGCCTTTTTCTTCGGAGAGGCTGAGGAACTCGACGTTGTTGCCTGTAGGGTGCCAGCTGATGCCGATTTTGGCGGCGCGGTCGACGATTTTGGGGTGGTCGGTGCCGGGTACGGCTACGCCGGAGAGGTCGCCTTTTATGTCCATGAGCAAGCTGGGCACGCCGTTGGCGGCCAGTTGTTCGGCCAGTACTTGCAGGCTTTTGGTTTTTCCCGTGCCCGTGGCGCCGGCGATGAGGCCGTGGCGGTTGAGGGTGCGCAGGGGTACTTTTACCTGCAAGCCCTGGATGGCCTCGGCATCGAGCATGGCGCCGCCGAGCACAAAGGAGGCGCCTTTGAAGGTATATCCGGTTTGGATGGTTTCTACGAATTTATCTTTTTTCGACATAGTGGTTGGTACTTAGAATCGTGTAAAATGGGATGAATAGCGCGCGGCGCAGGGGCAACCGCCTTTAAACGCCATGGCAGCAAAAGGTCACGGCAGGCACAAAAGTAAAAAGTGGTTTGGGCGCGGCAAAGGATTGGGGGGAGAATGGTATCGGGGGGATTTCAAATAGTTGATGAACCTGCGTCCGCCGTCGGCGGATATGCGCCACTACACGGAACCTGAAAGCCATGCCTGCAACTGAGCCCTGACATGTTCCCTGCCTTGACCTGATTTTAACCATTTTTCACGTTGCATCGCCTCCGCTTTTTTTGCAAATTCTTCGATAAAAACCACTTCCCATGGCCGAAACCTTCGCGTCCACCCTTTTTGCCCCAGATCGTTATG
>CAZVZH010000445.1:0-2038 GCA_964630705.1 uncultured Saprospiraceae bacterium
TATTTCAAAAGCACAAAAACATGAATGCCTACGCACCAATTTCTACTATTATGGTTACCGATTTGGTCACCGTCAATCCGGAGGAGAACCTCGCGCATGTGAAAAAAATTTTTGATACCCACACCTTCCACCACCTTCCGGTGGTGCGCTTTCGCAAAATTGTGGGGATTATTTCCAAGACGGATTTTTCTCATTTTACCGGCGGCCTGAACCACGGCAGCGATGCAGACCCGGTCAAGATTCTGGAACAAACAAAAGCAGAAGATATCATGACGAAAGGTGTCGGCAAACTGGAGCCGGACGACCGCATCAATGTGGCGCTGGAAATTTTCAGCAAAAACTGGTTCCACGCCCTTCCGGTGGTAAAAAATGACGAGCTCGTGGGTATTGTCACCACACAGGATGTTATCCGCGCCATTCTGAACGAAAAGCCGAAGGAGCCGCACATGGTTTATGAAAACCTGGACTAGGATTTAAAATCTGAGTAGCCAGGGCTAAAGGCAGGTACACTCGTTGCGTTCATTTTTTAAGCCACAGGAGTATGACGACAATTCGAATTTTTGGAACCGGCGACGCCAAAATGCACGCGTTGAGGAAAAACCTCTCTCTGGCCCTGGCGCACTTCCCCATACAGGGGAATGTGGAGGAAATTTCGGAGTACAATCAAATTTATTCCAGCGGTGTCACCGAGCCGCCGGCGCTGATGCTCGATGGCGAGATTGTCTGCGAGGGCACGGTGCCGTCGGTCGAGGAAATCGAACGTTTGCTGCGCAACCGGAATTTGTTGCGCAGCAAACTTTACCGTTTGCGCCGGATCATGGTGCCGGTAGATTTGAGCCCGGCTTCCGAAAACTCCCTCTTGTTTGCTTGCGGCCTGGCCCATTTGTTCGACGCCAATTTGGATGTGGTGTACGCCATGGACAGCATTTTTGAAGGCGCTAAACCTTCGCCTTCGGGCTTTTTGTCGAGCTACCGCAAAACCATGCAGGACGAACTCGACGCCTTCGTGGCCAATGCAACCCAAAAAAGCGGCATGCAATGCCCGGGTGTCGGCAGTGTAAAGCCCGACGATTCCGCTCCGGGCGCCAACCCGCCCTGGCTGCGCACCAATATCGCTTTCGGTTTTCCCGAAGAAGTGCTGGTAGAATTGTCGGAAAAAGCCGACCTGCTGGTCATTGGCACCACCGGCCGAGGCAACATTACCCGCAAACTATTCGGCTCGGTGAGCATCGCCGTGTCGAAAAATGCCCATTGCCCGGTGCTGCTGGTGCCGCCGAAAGCGCAATTCAAAGGCTTTCACCATATTTTGTACGCCAGCAACTTCGAGTCGCTCGACCCGCTCACCATCAAACAAACGGTCGCCTTCTCCCGCCGCTTCAACAGCCAGCTGCATTTTGTACACGTAGGCCCGGCCGGCGAAAAGAGCACCGATCTGGAAAAGCGGCTTTTCGAAATTAACTACGTGTACGCCGACCCCAACATGCCGTTTATTTTCAATAAAATTGTGGGCGACAAGGTAGTGGAGGGCCTGCATGAATACGCGTTTGAGCACCGGATCAACCTGTTTGTTTTTGTCACCCATCACCGCTCATTTTGGGATGAACTGTTGCACCACAGCATTTCCAAAGAAATGCTGCTCCATACCAGCACCCCCGTACTGGTGATTCATGCGGATACAGATACCGGTATTCCCGCAGCGCCGGCGCTTTAAACCTTTTTCAGGTGAACCGCGTTTAAACCCCCAATGCTGTTTGGAATGCCTGAACAAGAAGACAATACCCCGCCCAAGCCCTTGGCGCCGGGACGCGACTATTACCTGGAAAACGGTTATCTGGTCTTTACCGAGCATTACTTGTTGCAGCGCGGCAAGTGCTGCGGCAGCGGTTGCAGGCATTGCCCTTACCGGAAGAATAAATCCAAGCACTCCGGTAAAAGGGACTAGGAGTTTAGCTGGACTTTAGCCTTTTGGAAAACTTAAAAAAATGCTTTTTAAGCACCTGGAGCAAGGTTTTTGAAATTACGAACATCTCATTTTTAG
>CAZVZH010000446.1:0-1986 GCA_964630705.1 uncultured Saprospiraceae bacterium
ACGTGACTGAAAAAAGGTGAAAAGTGGCAAAAAAAGAACAATTTTTAACCCAGCAGACGTGTCCAGCTTTAGCGGGAAATTCCCCAACTCGCTCTAATGCGCATGAATATGCTGCAGCAAAACCAGAATTCTCTTCAATATGAATAATCTATAACCGAACATGAATGCAGAAAAACCATTGATGATCTTAATTGCAGGGCCTTATCGGTCGGGAACAAACGACATCCCCGAATTGATCCAAAAAAATGTTGATGCGATGAATGAAATGGCTCTGGCTGTTTACCAAAAAGGGCATTTGCCTGTATTGGGAGAGTGGTTTGCCTTGCCCTTGATCGAAACAGCCGGTTCGAAGGAAATGGGGGATGCCATATGGAATGAATTATTTCACCCCGTTGCCATCAGATTAATCAATAAGTGCGATGTTGTTTTCCGAATGGGGGGCGCATCAACCGGCGCGGATCAAATGGTGCGCATCGGCCAGGAAAAAGGAAAGAAGATCATTTATACCATCGAAGAGATTGCATGAGTATGGATGCCAGCCTGGTAATAAACGGACGGATTACAGACTGGCATATCCGGATTCGGACCATTGTCATTGGCAATAACTGAACGCGCGCCCGTACCCACCAACAAAACAGAAAGTGTTCAAAAATCTGTGCCATACCTTGCCTAACCGCTTGATATTCAATTCCGGGATTTAGGTGTGGCACAGATTTTTGAACACGCTCACAAAACAACCCATCGCATGAAATCTGCCTTCTTGCCCGCACTTTTCCCCTCCTTGCTGTTCTTTCTATTTCCCTCCAGCGCCAATGCGCAGCAGCTATGGAAAAAAGTCTACGACCTCGGCGTTTCGGCCCAGACCTATTCCGCCGTCGAGACGGACGACCACGACTTTCTGGTGCTCGGCAAGGCTTCTACCAACGACAGCCTACAGTTGCTTTTGATGAAAGTGGGGCCGAACGGCGATTTGTTGTGGCAAAAACGCTTTCCGGGCGTGGCCGACGACAGCGGCCGCGGCATTGTCCGCACGGCCGACAACCACTTCCTGATCATCGGCAGTTCCTCGCTGTACATGATCCTGCTGAAGGTCAACGCCGAGGGGGAGCAATTGTGGAAACGCTACATAAAAAAAGACCGCGCGGGCATTGGCCTCGACCTCACCGCCGACGGCGGCATCGTGGCGCTGGGCAATTACACCACCCCGTTGAACGGCATCCTGATTTCCTATGTGTTTGTCGCCAAACTCGACAGCATGGGAAATGAAGTCTGGTCCAACACCTACTTCCAACAGGTGGATGCCTGGCCAGAAGCGATCGAGCAAACCGCCGACGGGGGGTATATCATCGGCGGTACGCACCAGTACAATACCACGGCCGGCGGGTTTCTGCTTAAGCTGACCGGCTCCGGCGCAGTGTCGTGGTTTCGCACGTATGAGAACTCGAATATCCATGACGATTATTTCCACTTTGCTGCGACCACACGCGACGGCGGGTATGTGCTTTGCGGCTCGGAGAACAGCATTATCCAGCCGCCGGTGCAGCAGAGTCCGGACGCTTATATTATCCGCACCGATGCCGGCGGACAAGCAACGGGCTACTACCTGGTTGGGGTGGCAAATGCGGTGGAAAGCGCCAACCATATTTTTCAAAATGACGCCGAACAATTTGTGATAGCCGGCGAAACGGACGAGCCCGACGGGAACAAAAATGTGCTGCTGGCTTTGCTCAGCCCTACCGGCACGACCCTGCAAAAGTGTTTTTTCGGCACTCCCGACCGGGATTACGGCCACTCCGCGCTGGAAGCCTCCGACCACAGTATCCTGGTTGTTGGGCATACCAGTTTGATTTCCGTCAACCGGCGCAATCCATTCCTGGTCAAAACGAATTGGCAGTGCAGCACGGTCACCGGCGCCCTGCCCGCGCCCGAACCGGACGGCATTGCCGTGTATCCCAATCCTTCCGCCGGCATGATCCATGTCGACCT
>CAZVZH010000447.1:0-1974 GCA_964630705.1 uncultured Saprospiraceae bacterium
TCGCTGCTGCCGGTGGCTACGAGCACCCGGTCGGCTTCCAGGGTTTCGCCGCGGCCGGCGCGCACGCGCCAGCCGCCACCCGGCCGGGGTTCCAGGCCCTCGACGCGTACGCCGGTGCGCACCTCCACGCCAGCCCGCCGGGCGCTTTGCCAGAGGCAGTCGATGATGGTTTGGGAGTCGTCGGTGACGGGGAACATGCGTCCGTCGGCTTCCGTTTTCAGCCGCACGCCGCGCCGGGCGAACCACTCGACGGTGTCGCGCGGGCCAAAGCGGCCGAAAGGGCCGAGCAGTTCGCGGCTGCCACGCGGGTAGTGCTGCACGAGCAGTCGGGGCTCGAAGCAGGCGTGGGTGACGTTGCAGCGGCCGCCGCCGCTCACCCGCACTTTTTGCAAAACCGACTGCCCGCGCTCCAGGATAGTTACCCGGATGCCGGGCCGGCTTTCCGCCGCCGTGATTGCCGCGAAAAATCCCGCCGCGCCGCCGCCGATGACGATAAAATTCATGCGGGTAAAGGTAGCGAATCGGGCCAAGCGGCTGCTCGTCAACCATTTTACAATCCGAAAATTTATTCTTGCCGGGCAACCCGATTTTTGAAAATCCAATCAGCTGGTTCAATTGCAGACTGTTTATTTTTGCCAGTTCATTTTAAAAAAAATCTGACCATGCGAAACCTGATTTTATGCTCTGCGCTTTTGTTTTTTGGCCTTTGCCCGCCGCTTGCCTTATCGGCGCAAACCCAGGACGACACCTTTCAGGAACTCCGGCAAATGATGCGCCGCATGCAGGAAAACATGCGAATGCCGCTGGATTCCGCTTGGGGGAACGGCCAGTGGAAGGTGTCGCCCGACTCCAGTTCGTTTTTTTATTTCCACTTCGACACCAGCTTCAACCAGCTGGGCGACGGATTTTTTGACTTGTCGCCTTTCGGTCAACCGGGACAACCCGACTTTTTCGGCTTCGACCAGTTTGAGCAGCTGTTCGATCAGTTTTTCCAGGGTATGGACCCCCTGCGGCCGCGCGCGCAACCCGGACCAGGGCGAGCCGACGATGGGCAGACGCCCAACGACGACGGCTTGCTGCCGGAAGAACGCCTGCGTTTGCAGGAAGAAAAAGGCAAACCGGCAGAAGGCAAACCCAAGTCGAAAGTGTCGACCATCCGGATTTGAGTTTGGCGGCTTGACGCCGATTGCCTTTCTTTGCGCGGGCTTTTGCCTGAAAAAGCGGAAACGAGCGGCAACCAATTCCCCGGCTGCGTGTTTTGCTTGCAACTTATCCAGCGTACAATTCCGTTCAAATGTCCGTCAACGATCAAGTCGATGTGTTTATCTACCGGGTGCGGGAAACCGGCCTGGAAGTGTTTCTGGTGAACCCGGATGCGCAAAACCAACCCGAGCAGGCTGCGCTCACCACCATTTCGGCTGCCGACAACCAGCAGGAGCGCCTCCGCCAGGCCAATTGTATCGAACTCGAACCGGTGACCGACGCCAACGGCGCCGCACGCAAGGCCATCGCCATCGAAGCCGATTGGCACGAACTACCCTCCTTGCGCGCCCTCATCTACGAGGATTACCGGGTGGCGAAAGAAAAAGCGCGGGAAAAAATCAAAAACCTCATCCCGGAACTGGAAAAAGGCACTTTCGTAGCCGTTAAAGAAGCCTTCAAACGCATCCTGCCCGAGCAGTACGCCTTTCTGAAAGAACTCAAGGAAGTGATCGTCGAGAAAAATTCCACCAAATATCTTTGAATGCGGAATTTGGAATGCGGAATGCGGAATGCGGAATTGTTCACCATTTCGAGTACTGGAAGTTTGTCGCCCTAAGCCACAAAACTACCCCGCCCACAATCAAAAAATTCCGCATTCCGAATTCCGAATTCCGCATTCCAAATTCCTATGTTGCTTGATTCCAGTTTCCCCGGTCCGCCGCGTTGGCAGGTAAACGGGCATTTGCAAACGATCAGTCCGGGCGTGCTGCG
>CAZVZH010000448.1:0-1958 GCA_964630705.1 uncultured Saprospiraceae bacterium
TCTATAAACTCTATAAACCCTATAAACTCTATCAACTCTATAAACCTAATCAACCTAATCAACCTGATCAACCTTATAAACTCTATCAACCTGATCAACCTAATCAACTTTATAAACTCTATCGGCCCTTCCACCAAAATTTTATTCAAACACAAACAACCTGATATGCGAAATACCCGTAACTGTTTTTTCCTCCCGCTCCTTTTTGTTGCTTTGTTGCCCTCCATGCAACTCAAGGCCCAGCAAACCCTGGAAGGCGACATCCGCTACCTCGTCGTGCATAACTGGACCAAAAAAATGGCGGCGCTCGATTACCTCAGCCAGCAACAACGCGAACGCATAGCGTACATGTGGGGCAGTCGTTCCGAGTGGAAGATGTATACCAACCTGTATTTTTCTCCCAACCAGTCCAAATACGAGGATTCCGATGAAAAAGCCGAGCCGGAAGACGAAGGCTACTCCTGGCGCAAAGACGTCTATGCCATTCACCGGGATTTTGAAAAAAATACGGTTTTCGACATCATGACCCTCCTGGGAAAAACCTATGTGATCGAAGACAGCCTGCAGGCGCCCGGCTGGAAAATCCTCAACGACATGAAGGAGATCGCCGGCCATGTCTGCATGAACGCCATTTGGGACGACAGCATTAAACAGCAGCATATTACCGTCTGGTTTGCTCTCGACATGCCCTTGCCGGCTGGCCCGGAACGCCTCTGCGGCCTGCCCGGGATTATTTTGGAAGCGGATATCAACGACGGCGCTTTGACCCTCACCGCCGACCGGATTCGATTCCGGCCGCTCGACGGCGAACTCAACCACCCCCGAAAAGTAAAAGGCAAACGTATTACCGAGGCGGACTACCGCGCTATGGTTAAAAAACACCTCGACGAAAAGCGCAAGGCGGAGGAGCCTTGGTTTTGGGGTATGCGGTATTGAATAATGTGGTTAATGTGGTCAATGTGGTCAATGTGGCCTACGGATACACCAAACTGCCGGCTTTTGAATACTTCGTCCTTCATTAGCGATAAGCCAGTGCTGCTCGTCCCACCAGGTGACCGATTCAAACTGCCGGGCGATCAGGCATTTGGGCAACTTTTTTGCCTGTCGTTTGCCGCGCAAAAAGTCGCTTCCTTTAAAATCGGTGAAGAAAAAAGCCGTGGCCCTGGTGTATGGAAATATGCCCAGTTTTTTACCCATGATATAACTGGTGAGCACCAGTGTTTTTTCGTCGGGACTCAGCGCGGCGCCGGTTACCACCCGGTTTTTCAACAAAAAACTGTCGCGCAATTCCGGAATATAATGGCCGGGCCGGGTGGGCAGCACGTAGTGTTTGGTGTAAAAATTTCCACTGAAACTCACCTTTGAAAACAAGTGGAGGCTATCCCGGAAAACAACCATAGCCTCACAGTTGAAATTCCAATCCTGTTCGCGTTCCGGGGGGAACGCCCGCTGGTCGGGATAGTGAAAAGTAATCGAATCCAGGTGGCCGGTAGCGGGGTGGTAGCGAAACACACAGAGGTTTTGGCGGGCGTTTTTGTTGTTTCCAAAATCGCCGATGTACAGGTAACCTGCCTTATCCATAGTCAAGTCTTCCCAATCCCGGTTAGGCGCCGGCAAGCGCCGCGTTTCCAGTACGCGTCCGCTCAGCGGATCGACCCGGAACAGGTCAGGCGGATTGCGACTGTCATTCAACAGCCAAAGCGCGCCGTCGGGGCTGTGTACCATGCCCGAAACTTCCCGGATGGTTTCGGGCAGCACTGAACGACGGGGCGGCATGGGTTGGGCGATAAGGGTAGCGGAAAATAAAACAAATGCAGTGGCAAGACAAGTGTAAAGGCGAAAAGACATGAATCCGGGTAGTTTTGTGCGCCCTCTGAATTCAAAATTCGTACCGGATTGTACCGCAGCGGTGCGGGGTAAATTAAAAAAAGGCCCGGCAAGAGGGGGGGGCCAGGGGT
>CAZVZH010000449.1:0-1957 GCA_964630705.1 uncultured Saprospiraceae bacterium
ATCAACCCTATCAACCCTATCAACTTCAAAAATAATCCTTCGGTAACGTCCATTTTTTAATCCATTGTTCGCGCAGTTCTCGCTGACGCCAGTCAGTAGACATCCATCCCGCCTCCGGAAAGCCTGCCATAAATACTGCGTAACAAAACCGATTTATCTCATAAACATTTTTCCTTCATGGCATCTTTAAATCCGCTTCAGGGCGCCCTGGGGCAGCGGAAGGCCGCGCACTTGCTGCGCCGAGCCAGCTTCCGCTACACGCGTGCCAAAGTAGACGAAATGGCCGGCCAAACCGCTGCAGAAGCCCTCACTCAACTTCTGCAACTACAGCCGCTCCAAATCGACGAACCCGGCTACGCGTCCGCCGACGGCGCCACTCCCGTCACCTGGATCAACCCTCCGCAACCGCCCAACGCTACCTTACCCGCCGACGACAACGACTTGCGCCGCATTGTCATGGGCTGGTGGCTCAACGAAGCCCTCCACGACCCGGGCGCGGCGCACCGGCTCATCTTTTTCTTCCACCAGTTTCTGGCCGTCACCCCCGACACAGGCTCCAGCATGGCTTTTTACGATTACCTCCAATTGTTGCGTTGGGGCTGCCTGGGCAATTTTAAAAAACTGGTCGCCAAAATGGTCGTCGACAACTGTATGCTCGAATACATCGACAACGACCAGAACTACGTGAACAACCCCAATGAAAACTACGCCCGCGAGTTTTTCGAACTCCACACCATCGGGCGCGGCCCCACTGCCGGCCCGGGCGACTACACCAACTACACCGAGGACGACATTGTACAGGCAGCCCGTGTGCTCACCGGATTCAACCACGCCGACCGCGACGAATACCAGGACGCGGAAACCAATCTGCCCGCCGGCAAAGGCTATCCGCAAAGCCACGATTTTGGCGTCAAAACCTTCAGCGCCCGCTTCAACGGCGCCACTATCCAGCCGCCCTCCAACGACCTGGCCGGCATGAACGCCGAACTCAATGCCCTGGTCGACCTGGTGTTTGCCCAGGAAGAAACCGCCCGCAATTTCTGCCGCCGGCTCTACCGCTACTTCGTGCGCCGCCAGATCGACACCGAAGTGGAAACCGATATCATCGGCCCGCTGGCGCAAACCTTTATCAACAACAACTTCGAGATCAAACCCGTGGTGGAACAACTGCTGCAAAGCCAGCATTTTTTCGACGCCGACGACGCCGTCGCCATCGACGAAAACCTGGGCGCACTCATCAAGTCGCCGCTCGACCTGGCCCTGCAAAGCCTGAGCTTTTTCGGGGTAGCCATCCCCGACCCAACGGCAAAAGCACAAACCCACTACGCCACATTTTACGACCAGGGTTTGATGGGCCGGCTGATGGACTGGGCCGGCATGTTCATGTTTTACCCGCCTGATGTGGCCGGCTACCCGGGATATTACCAGGAGCCCGACTACAACCGTCAGTTTTTTAACTCCGCGACGATTATCGCCCGCTACAAATGGCCCGAAATGCTACTCACCGGCACCCATGCCTGGGGCCCCGGCAGCGATCAGGACCTCGGCGTCAAATTCGATTTTGCCGCCTGGCTGCGCGACAGCGGCGTGGTGTCGGACCCCACCGACTCCTACGTCGTCGTGCAGGAGCTGACGCGCTACCTGTTTCCGGAAGAACCCGACGCCGAACGGTTCGACTACTTTTTGTCGACCATTTTCCTCGACACCCTGCCTCCGGCCGACTGGACGTATGAATGGCAAAACTACTTGTCCACGGGCGACGATTCGGAGGTGCGGATTCCGCTGGGGCGGTTGTTTAATGCTATGCTTTATGCTCCGGAGTTTCAGGTTTTTTAGGGTTTCTGGTTAGAGGGTTTGGGGTTAGAGGGTTTCTGGTTAGAGGGTTTGGGGTTAGAGGGTTTGGGGTTAGAGGGTTGTCGTGCGACTTAAAGTTTTAGTGAAGGGATGCGACAGAAAG
>CAZVZH010000450.1:0-1956 GCA_964630705.1 uncultured Saprospiraceae bacterium
TCTTGATTTACATACCCCCGGGCGATGGAGCGCCAACTTGAAATTATGAAAAGCATGGGTTGCAATGCTATCCGAAATTCGCACAACGTAGCGGCGCCCGAGCTGCTCGAACTTTGCGACCGCATGGGCTTACTCGTCTTCAATGAAATTTTTGATAAATACGACGCAAAAGCGGACATCGCCGACACCACCGATTTTGAAAACTTTGCCCATCGGAACGTCCGGAATTTCGTGCTGCGCGACCGCAACCACCCTTGTGTGTTTATCTGGAGCGTAGGCAACGAAATCGGCGACGTGCAGGCCAACCACAACCGAGGCTTCGAACGCCTGCAGACGATGGTCAACTACGTTCGGAAATACGACCCCACGCGGCCCGTCACCCTGGTGTGCGACAACCGCGGCAGCGCCGCCCTCCGCCATTTCGATTACTACGACGTGCACAGCTGGAACTACGGCCGCCGCTACGACCTGGCCCGCCAAATGGAGCCCAACAAATCGGTCATCATCAGCGAATCGGCCTCGACGGTAAGTACCCGCGGCTTTTACGAACTACCCCTGCCGGCTGAAAAAACAGCCTTTACCCGCTCGTTGCAAGTAAGTTCTTACGACCTCAACGCCCCCTGGTGGGCCGAAATCGCCGACGACGATTTTATGTGGCAACAAGAAGAGGCTTACGTGGCAGGCGAGTTTGTTTGGACGGGTTTCGACTACCTTGGCGAGCCTACGCCCTACAACAACGACTGGGCCAAAGCCAATGGCATGACCGACGAGGCCGCCTCCCGCAGCTCGTATTTCGGCATCGTCGACCTGGTGGGCCTGCCGAAGGACCGCTATTTTTTGTATAAAAGTTATTGGAAACCGGAGGAAGCGACGGTGCATATTCTCCCGCACTGGAACTGGACCGGCCTCGCCGACGAGCTGCCGGTTTTCGTGTATACCAACGGCGATTGCGCGGAGCTGTTCCTCAACGGCCGCTCGCTCGGCCGCCGGTGCAAACAACCGAAATCGACCAAATCGACCGAGCGGTTCCGCCTGATGTGGGAAAATGTGCCGTACGAACCAGGCGCTTTGCAGGCGGTGGCGTACAAAGCCGGCGAGCCAATCGGAGCGGCCGAAGTGAAAACTGCCGGTCCGCCCCATGCCTTGCGCGTGCAAGCCGACCGGGCGCGCATCCGGGCGGGAGGCACGGATTTGTCGTATCTGGTGGTAGAGGCCGTCGACGCGGCTGGCAACCCTTGTCCGCTGGCCGACGACTGGGTCGACATCAGCCTCAGCGGGCCGGTGCGCATTGCCGGCGTGGACAACGGCAACCCGCAGTCGTTCGAACCGTTCCAAGCCAGCCGGGTGCGGCTTTTTTATGGAAAAGCCGTGGTGGTGCTAGCTTCGGAAGCGAAGGCCGGCGCAGCGGAAGTGACGCTGTGCGCCAGGCAGCTACAAGCGGCTAGCCTGCACATTCAGGTGGAGTAGCGCGGGAAAAAACTACCGGTGCTCTTCGCCGCCGGGGCCGATCACTGTGATGTTGGGCACGATCCAGCTCGTCAGTTTTTCGGCCAGCCAAAGGATGGGGAACCAGATGACGAGCAACGTCCAGATGGGTAGGTTCAGGTACACCAGCCACATAAACACGTCGATCAGCAGCACAATGGCGATGATCCAGGTGACGATGAGCAGCAGCGCTGCCGCGTTCTGGTGTGCCGATACGATCCAACGGCCCACGATAACCCGGCCGTAGCTGTTGATCAGGCTTTCGGTGGCGGCGGTTTTGGCCACGTAACGGCAAATCCCTCCGAAACAGATCAGGATCACGATCAGGCTGCTGAACATCCACATGACAAATTCCCAGGCAGGCTGTACGGTTTGCCACATGCGGGTTTTCCAGCCGGTGATTTGATCTTTCGCTTCGTCGATGTTGTGGGCGATGGTGCTTGAGTCGGGCAGGGAAATGCCGCTGCTCGG
>CAZVZH010000451.1:0-1954 GCA_964630705.1 uncultured Saprospiraceae bacterium
GATAGTTTCGGTGATGATCTGCGGGTCTTTTTCACAGTTGGTAAACAGGGCGAGCAGCAGGAGGGCGAGTACAGGAAGGAATTTCATGAATGGAATTTTTAAATAAAAACGCTCGAAAAATAGCCAAATCTTCCGGTTGCGCCGGCCAGGCTGCATCTTCGCTGCGCAAAAACCCGTCGCACCATGCACCCGACAAAAATATACTCCGGCAGCAGCCGGCGCCGCAAAGCCTACGGGGTGGCCGCCGCCGTCATGTTCAGCTACGGCTGGCTCCTGCTCTGCCGCCGCCTGTTCGGCGAACGCTACTACGAAAGGCGCATCCTCGCCCTGCACTTGCGCAACGCCAACCGGGTGAAAACGGGCATACTCGAGCTCAACGGCCTGTTTATCAAAATCGGGCAGATGCTCTCCATTCTGAGCAATTTTTTACCCGAAGCGTTCCAAAAACCGCTGGAGGAATTGCAAGACCGCGTGCCGCCCCGTCCGCTGGAACAAGTGCGCAATCGGTTGGTGCAAGAACTCGGCCAGGCGCCGGAAACCCTGTTTGCCCGCTTCGACGAAACGCCCGTCGCTGCCGCCTCCATTGGCCAGGTGCACCGCGCCCAACTGCCCGACGGCACGGAGGTAGCCGTGAAAGTACAGCATGCCGACATCGAGGAGGTCGCCCGGCTCGACCTCGAAATTCTGCGCCAACTGATGCGGGTGGTCGCCTTTTTTTTCGACATCCAGGGCCTCGACCACCTGTACGGCCAAGTTCGGCTGATGATCGAGGAAGAGCTCGATTTCGGTCGGGAAGCCCAATCGATGCAACAAATTGCTGAAAACCTGGCCGGCGAACCCGGCCTCAGCGTGCCCCGGGTGTTCGCCCACTGGTCGACGCGGCGCGTGCTCACCACGGCCTGGCACAGCGGCGTCAAAATCGGCAGGCTCGAACAACTCGACGCCTGGAAACTCGACCGCCGCGCGCTCGCCGCCCGCCTCGTGCATGCCTACTGCCACATGGTGTTCAAAGACGGGTTTTACCACGCCGACCCGCACCCGGGCAACATCCTGGTAGAACCCGACGGCACCATCGTCCTGCTCGATTTCGGCGCCACCGGCCGGCTCAGCCCGGCCATGCGCGAGGGCATCCCCCAACTCATCGAAGCGGCGGTGAAAAACGATACCGAGGGCATGGTGGAGGCTTTCCGTGCCATGGGCTTTATCGCTGAGGGCCGCGAAGCCCGGCAAATGGCGGAGAAAATGATCGCCGCGCTGCGCAATTTTTTACAAAATGAAGTACAGTTCGAAGGGCTGAATTTCAAAGATATCCAGGTCAATCCGTTCGACAACAGCTTGTTTCACCTGATCCAGGACATCGGGTTCAGCGGCATTTCCGGCACGGTTCGGGTACCTAAAGACTACGTGTTGCTCAACCGAATGCTCGGCCTCTTGCTCGGCCTATGCAACAACCTCGACCCGCAGTTCAATCCGCTCGAGGTAGTGCGGCCTTACGCTCAGGACTTCGTGCTCGGCCAACGCGGCGACCTGCTCACCTTCGCCCGCAAACTCCTGCAAAACGCCCTCACCACCGCCCTCTCCCTGCCCGACGAGCTCCACCACACCCTGCAAAAAACCCGGCGCGGCCAACTCGAAATGCTCAACCCCGACGTGCGCGACAGCGCCAAACTGCTGTACCTGGCCGTTCAGCAACTGCTCTACGCCCTGCTCGGCCTGGCCGCCGGCGCCCTGGGCTGGCTACTCCGCCAATCCGGCGACCCCGCCGCAGCCCAATGGGCGTTCGGCGCCGCCGGACTTTTCGCCTTGCTTCTGCTGCGGGCCTGGCGAATGGGACGGAACCGGTTTTATTTAGGTTAGAGGGTTAGACGGTTAGAGGGTTAGAAGGTTAGAGGGTTAGACGGTTGTCGTGCGACTTAAAGTTTTAGTGAAGGGATGCGACAGAAAGATTTAAAAG
>CAZVZH010000452.1:0-1947 GCA_964630705.1 uncultured Saprospiraceae bacterium
ACCGACTCGCTCGTAGGTTTTAAAGGCTGCGAGCGCGCAGGCTTCAAAGCGCTGAGCGCACAAGCCCACGAATTCAAATACCAACACTATACCTTCACCGTCACACAGCGCGAAGAACCCGGCGACATCATCGAGGTGTTGATTGATTCTTCCGGAACCAAATTGAAAATCCCGGCCGTGGAGGCTACCTTTTTTAACGGCGTTTGGCGCGACCACTTTTTTGTAGACATCGGTACCGGGCCCGACACCCGCGAAGTGATCGTGTACAGCCTGGGCAAAGGCGTGCTTTCCCAAGTGTACCGCGCACCCTACCTGCTGCACGAACCCCCATTTGTGGCCAACGGCAGCTTTCAATATTATCACCCGGTGGAAGAAAGCGAGGTCGCCAACATGCCCAACTGCCCCGACCGCGAAGCCTGGGAAAAGAAAGGCTTGCGCGTCGGGTTCGGCCAGCGCTACATGTACCACATGGCCAACCGTGGGCTGACCCGGAAGTCGGAGTTTGTTTGCGCGCCGCTGCAGTAAGCGCGCCTTTTTTCAAAAACCAAAAGTGTGCAAGGGCACACTATTGTACATTTTGTTCTTGGGGCGAATCCAGACCTTCCAGGTTTGCGAAACCTGGAAGGTCTTTAGCGAAAATATCCAGTAGTGTGGCGCCAGGAAAAGCCGGTTTGGCCGCGTGTAAATTATTGACCATGCAATTCAACATCGTAAAATGCCACGGCTCGGGCAACGATTTTGTGCTCATCGACGAGCGGCGCCTGCCCGCTCCGCTGACGCCTGCCCAGCGCTCGACCCTCGCGGTGCATTTGTGCGACCGCCGCTCGATCATCGGCGCCGACAGTTTTTTGTTTGTGCAACACAGCGCCGTCGGCGACGGCAAAATGCTCTACTTCAACGCCGACGGCAGCGAAGCCAAAATGAGCGGCAACGGCCTGCGCTGCGTGGCCCGCTACCTCTCCGACGACTTGGCCAAAGACCAACTCGTGCTCGAAGCCCTCGGGGGGGTGTACGAGGTGCAGCGCGTGCAGGATTTTTTTGAAGGCGTGGAGGCTTTTTCCATTTCAATCGGCACTATCGACTTCGCGGTCGGGTCTTTGCCGCTGCGGGTGGATACGCCCAGCCTGGTCGACGGCGCTTTGCCCTTTTTGTCCGACACCCTCCGTTTTACCGCGCTTTCCGTACCCAATCCCCAACTCGTCGCCCGGGTGGGCGCCCCCGACGAGGCAGAACTTATCCGCATCGGCAGCCGCTGCAACGACCAGCGCGATTTTTTTCCCGAGGGGGTCAACGTCAATTTCCTGTTGCCGATCGACGCGCAGCGCTGTTTCGTGCAAACCTACGAGCGCGGCTGCGGCATCACCGACTCCTGCGGCACAGGCATGTTCGCCTCGGGTGTCGTGGCGGTACGCCTGGGCCTTTCGCCTGAAAACGAGTGGATCACAGTGCTGAACAACGGCGGCTTTGTCAAAGTGCGCGTACACCCGCAACCCGACGGCTCGTATCGCGGCGAGCTCCTGGGCAATGCCACGTTGGAATTTACGGCCCGGCTGGATTTCGATTTCGACGCACCCGCCGCTGCCCGACTTTCAGACAAAGCGCCCTGCACGGCCGAAGCTGCCGCTTATGAAAAACTGGTGGCTTTTGCGCGAGGGAGCTGGGCGGGTTCGAAGGGATAATTTTTTACAAGTCGGGCTGATTTCGCGGCCGCAGTAATTCGCGGTGGTAGCAGCAGTCATTGCTTTCTGCCCGTATCTGTTAACGCTGTCGGCCGCTCTTGCCCAGCCGGAAAATCTCCAGTAATTTTGGGTATGCGCAATGCTCCGATTTTGGAGCTTTAATCCCCACACCATTCCCTCTGTACACAAATGTTGATGCACCTCGGAGGAGTTCGCCGGTACCCTGGCGAACGATGCCGAAATTATTCACCCACTAAATTTTTCAACA
>CAZVZH010000453.1:0-1938 GCA_964630705.1 uncultured Saprospiraceae bacterium
TAGAAAAACGGGATTTGGTGGTCGCTGCAGGTATTCCACAGCGCTTTGCTGTAGTTCAGGTTCAGGCGGTTAAAAATCTCGACGCTGAGTTCCGTCGTGTCGGTGCGGGCGCCAATGTGAAAAACGGCGTCGACATCGCGGAAATGCTTTTCCAGCCAGGCCGGAAAGGCGTCGCGGTGGAGTTTTTCCCGAAAAGTTTTGCCTTCGAGGTTGCGCAGCTTGTCGGGGCGGCTGAATTCGTCGACGGCGAGGATGTCGCGGTAGCCGGCCTCGTTGAGGCGGCGGATGAGGCAGGAGCCGATGAAGCCGGCGGCGCCGGTGACTATTAGCATGGAGTGATGGAGCGATTGAGTGATTGGGTGATTGGGTGATTGGGTGATTGAGTGATTGAGTGATTGAGTGATTGGGTGATTGGGGTCAAAGGTACAGCCTGCGAGTTTATACTATTTTGGAAAGCTGCCCTACTTTTGGGCCGGCGGCCGGGCCGCTGCTGTTTTTTGTGAAAAAAATTTTCTTCGCTTCCGATTTTCACCTGGGCATCGACGGGCGCCTGCCGGCCCGCGAACGCGAGCGCCAGGTGGTGCGCTGGCTGGATGCTGTGGCGCCGGAGGCGGAAGCGATTTACCTGGTCGGCGATTTGTTCGAGTTCTGGTTTGAATACCGCACGGTGCTTCCCAAGGGGCATAGCCGGTTTTTGGGCAAGCTGGCGGAATTGCGCGACGCGGGCCTTCGCATCGAGGTGTTTACCGGCAACCACGACCTGTGGATGTTCGGCTATTTCGAACAGGAATTCGGCATTCCGGTGCACCACCATCCGATTCAGGTGGAACTGTCGGGCAAACAGTTTTTTATCGGCCACGGCGACGGCCTGGGGCCGAACGACAAGGGCTACAAACGCATGAAAAAAGTGTTTCGCCACCCCTGGAGTCAATGGCTGTTCGGTTGGTTGCATCCCGACTGGGGCATGCGGCTGGCGGGATTTTCTTCGCAAAAAAGCAGGGAAGCCATGCCGCCGGAAGAGCGCGCCTGGATGGGGGAGGAGCGCGAGTGGCTGTTGCAATACTGCCTGCGCAAAATCGACCAGGGCCTGGAGCCCGATTATTTCATTTTTGGCCACCGCCACCTGCCCATCGACTGGCAACTGCCCAACGGCCGCAGCCGCTACATCAACCTGGGCGAATGGATGTTCAACTGCTCGTATGCGGTGTTTGACGGGCAGGAGCTGGCGTTGCGGTTTTTTGAACGCGAGGGGGCAGTGATGCGGAATGGGTAAGGAGACCGCCGGAATTTTTAAAATCTCCAGTCTTCAGGTTTTAGTCCTTCCAAAAAATACGAACAGGACCAGTGCGCTCAGCAAAAGGGTAAGCAGCGCTACCCACCAGATCGGCGACGAAAACTCGACCGGCGAATCGTCGCCGATCAGCACAAATGTGGCCCATTTGGCCGGGTGGGCCTCGGCGAGCGTGGCTTGCCGGAGATAGTCGCGCTGGGCCTGGCAAAGCGCCTTGTCTTTGTTTAAACCGCCTTTCAAATTTTCAAAAAAGCGGAGCATGATATTTTTGGAAGCGGCGTCGTCGGCATTCCACAGGCTCATGACAACGTTCGGGCAGCCGGCATATTTAAACGCCCGGGAAAGGCTCATCACGCCCTCTCCGCGCTGCAGGCGTCCGGCGCCGGTTTGGCAGGCGCTGAGTACGGCCAGCTCGGCATTCAATTGCATGTTGTACAGTTCATAGGCGTACAAGGCGCCGTCTTCCGAGGTATCACCGGGCGTCGGAGCGAACAGGATTTGGGAATAGAGGGGGTCCTGGTCGTCGGCGCAGGCATGCGTGGCCAGGTGGAGCAGGCTGCAGTGCGGAGCAATTTGCTTGAATGCCTGTTCGGTGGCGGCGTTCGCCAAAAAGGCTTTTCCGGTGTGCAGCATTTCATGGATGGATT
>CAZVZH010000454.1:0-1913 GCA_964630705.1 uncultured Saprospiraceae bacterium
CTGTTCCGTTTTCCCATCGATAAACTCGATTTCAGCAAAAAAAACAAACACCGCAGGCTGCGCCAGTTCCCCGTCGATGCGGCCGTCCCAGCCCAGCAAGGGGTCGTTGGGCGCCAGGTTGTTTTGCTCCACAATGGAGCGGCCCCAGCGGTTGTACACCCGGAAGGTCCGGACGCGCAGCACATCCGTGCCGCAGAAAATACTGAACCGGGCATTTTCAAAAGGGGAGTCGGGAGCGAAAGCGTTGGGTATGTATACCCGCTGAGTGTTTTCCACCGTAATCACCCGTTCGTCGACGGCCCGGCAGCCGTTGGAATCGATCACCGTAACCACATACCGGAACGAGTGCAGGGGTTGGTACAGGCAAGTGTCGCACAGCATGTCGGCCGAAAGCGGGGCGCTCACCAGCAGTTGCTGTTGCCGGCCGGGGTCGCTCAGATCGTCGGGTCGCCAGAGGTTCAGCCTATCACCGAGAACGATGGTGGTGTCGGGCGCCAGGTCGAGCACCAGGTCGGCCGGTTCTTCCACGGTAAACACCGTATCGAGTTCGCAACCGTCGATGGCCTGGATGCGCAGGCTGTGTTCGCCGGGCGTGAGCCGCCGGAATTCCGGTGTGGTCATAAACGGCTCCTCGTCGACGGAATAGACGTACGGCGCCGACCCGCCACTGACGGAGTCGATGTTCAATATGCCGTCGTTTTTTCCGAAACAGCGAATGTGCTGCACCCGCAGATCGGCTGCGCTGGGCAGTTCCGGTTCGCCCACCGTGATGGCAATGCTCGACGAGCAGCCGTTCACCGGGTTGGTCGCTACCAGGGTATAGCGGCCGGTTTGGGTCACCTGCGCCTGCTGGGTGTTGGCGCCGCTGACGATCATGCCGGTGCTGTCGGCCGTCCACTGCAGCTGGTAATTGCCGCTGGGTTGAATGTCGACGAACAGCCGGGCCGGCGATTCGGTGCAACTCAGCCCGGCCATGGTGTCGGCCATGAGTTGGGGCCGGTGGCTGTCGTCCAAAATGTTGATAAACAGCGAACTGGCGCAAGGCGGATTCGACTCGCAGGAGTTGAGCGCTTGTACGCAAAGGTTGCCGCTTTGGTTGCCGAGGGTCACTTGCACGCTGTTGCCGTTGGCGCCCACGACCGTGGCAGGCACGGGCATGCTGTCGACGAGGGTGCCCGGAGGGCCGTCCCAGGTGTAGGCCGCCGCGCCGAACACTTCCGGTACGGAATAGTTGAACGTAGCGCCCGGGCAGCCCTCCGTTTTGCCGTTGATGGCTTGCACCATGCCGAGCGGCGGTTCGTACACCGCCTCGTTGGGCGTAACGCTGACGGTAAAATCGCAAACGTCGCCGGCATAACCGTCGATCAGCAAAAAGTAATTGTGGCCGGGGGTAAGCGCCACCGTGATCGAAACCGGCGTAGTTCCGCCGTTTTCCTTGCCTTTGTCGCAAGCGATGGGCGGCAGGGTGCAATCGCCGTACAAGGCCACCTGCACGCCGTTACCGTTGTTGCAATTGCCGGGTTGGATGGTAAAGGTAGCCTGGCTGGCGCCGGCGATAAAGCCCATCCACTGGGCGTTTTCCACGGTGCCGCAGAAGGCGGTGGCGGGTCCGGAGGGGTAGCCCTTGGTGGTGCCGTTGAAGCCGTTGAAATTGCAGGAAATACAGGCTTGCTCGCAGAGGATGGCCGAGCCGGTTCCGTTGCAGGCGGCAGGTAGCTGGGCTTGTGTGTAGGTTTGAAAAAGAAAAAAACCGGAGCAGAGTAAAAGGTTGATTAAACGCTTCATGAATCGGAATTTGAAAAGTTTTTGGCTGTGAAATTCGAAAAGATCAAACGGAGGGATGGGAGCGCGGAGGACGCGGATTTTTGCGGATAGCCGCGGATGTTTTTTTAGATTAGCCGCTGGTTTTCAAT
>CAZVZH010000455.1:0-1879 GCA_964630705.1 uncultured Saprospiraceae bacterium
ATCGACGGGTTTTGCTTTTGGGATGGCTATAGTCGCAAAACCCCGGAGGAAGTGTCGGCTGCTTTAAAAAAATATCGGATAGAACTAATCCAAAACGGTCCTTACGGGAGCGACGACGAATGGTACCTGTTGGGGCCAAACGGCGAACGGCAGCATGTTGACCCTTCCGGATTTTTGGAAAAAGAAGAAATCGAAAACCCCATCGCGTTGGCCTGGGCCGGCGATCTTGACGGCGATGGTCGCGCGGATTTTATTTTTGAAACAACCTTTTCCGCCGGGTCTTCAGGCTACGCCGTGCTGTACCTCAGCGCGCTGGCGCGCAAAGGCGAGGTGGCGCGGCCGGCGGCGGTTTTGTGGCTCCTGTATTGCTGCTAATCGGGTGCAGACTATCCCATTCCCAAAATGGAAACCCAGGCAGACAGATTACTTTTGCTACCGGACCAAAATCTTTCACCACCCATGCAACTGCCCGAGCCCGGCTTTTTTACCGAAACAAAACGCTTCCTGCTCCGCCCGCTCCGCGCTGAAGACGCCCCCGGCATGTTCGAGCTCGATTCCGACCCCGAGGTGCACCGCTACCTGGGCAACCAGCCCATTCAGGCCCTCTCGGAGTCGGAGGCCGTTATCCGCATGGTGCAACAGCAGTACGCCGATTTCGGCATCGGCCGCTGGGCGGTGATCGACAAGGCCACGCAGGATTTCATCGGCTGGTCGGGGCTGAAATACGAATGGAATACCCGCAGCCAAAGCCGCTACTACGACCTGGGCTATCGCATCCGCCGGAAATACTGGGGCCAGGGCATTGCTTCCGAAACGGCCCGCGCAGCGCTGGAATTCGGGTTTGACCGCCTGAGTCTGAGCGAAATTTGCGCGGCGGCGCACGTCGAAAATGCCGCCTCCAACAAGGTGCTGCTGAACTGCGGTTTCAGCCAACAGGAAACCTTCGAATACGATGGCGAACCGCATTTTTGGTACCGGCTCGACCGGTTGGATTGGGCTAAAAAAATAGTGCGATGACCCGGACGAATTCCTGGCCTTTTTAATATACCAGTTGTTTTTTCTGATCTTTAACCGCTGAAATGGACAAATTTTTCCACTCTACCTTCGATTTTTTCTCCCATGCCATTCCGGGCGCCTGCGTGGCCTACGGTTTTTTCCTGCTCGACGACGACATCCAGACCGGCTACGATTTTGTGCAAACGGCCGGTAAAATGTCGCTCGGCGCCACCGCGGCCCTTTTTTTACTCGGCTACCTGCTCGGGTTCGCCATGTACCCCGTGGGGCGGCAGCTGAACCGGCGCATCGGCCTGCGGATATGGAAATCCAAACTGGTGGGCAACGTCGACCTGTTTATTTCCGATAAATACATCCTGATCCGTGAACTCAGCCCGGCAAATTTCAAATACGTCGAAACCTGGAACATGTTCGGCGCCATGGCCCAAAACCTGACCCTGGCGTTTTTGCTGCTCGCGGGTATCGCCTTGGTTAAACTTTGCTGTTTCGAGGCGCAGCACCCCTGGTTTTGGACACTGTTTGCGGCTGCAGCGGTCGGCATGGCCGGACTGTTCCTGCACCGCTCGACGGTGTTTTTCAATTGGGCCGCCGACGATTTGAACGCCGCTATCACGCGGTTGCGGCTCATCGAACGGGCGGCTGAACTTCAGGGAAAAAATTCAGAAAAATAAACTAAGAATTTATGGCAAAGCCGAAACGACCGAAACAGGTACAAATTCCACCGCCCCAACAAACCCCTCCGCCTGACGCGCCCGCGCCCAGCCCTTATTCTATAATTTGTGCGCATTGCGGACGTCCGCTATTCCAACACAACCAGATTGTGTTTGAGAAAATCTGCGCGTGCGTGTAGAGTTTGTATTTTTTA
>CAZVZH010000456.1:0-1872 GCA_964630705.1 uncultured Saprospiraceae bacterium
GGCCAGCGAAAACAGAAGGTGCAGTAACTGTGACAGGTTTGACCCGAGCTGGGGAAAAACAGCACGGTCTCGCGGTATTTGTGCTGAATGCCGGTGAGTTTGACGCCGTCAATTTCCGGCACGTTCAGGGCTACCTGGCCGGCAGGGTGGGGGTTGAGTTGGAGCCGAATCCGAAGGGCAGTTTCTTTTATTTGGTTCCGATCGCTGGTCGAGTCCAGCGTTTGTTCCATCTCGGCAAAATGCCCGGGTTGCAACATGGCACGGTTGGGAAACACGAGGTTGAACATGGGGTCGTCGCGGTAGTTGTCCCAATCGATAAGCGCGTCGATGACGTAGTTGTTGACCTTAAACGGCAGCACATTCCCGACAACCTCAATGGCGCGGCGCTCCGATTCCTCCAGCAGGGCTATTTGTGGAATACTCCGAAAGTTGTTGAGCGCAAAGGCTTTATACGGGGGAGCATGGGTACTGACTGTGGCTGAGTATTTCATAAATCCGTAATTTTTTTGATCGGTTTTAAGCTGGACTTTAACTTAGTGTAAGCCCCTAGAAAGGGGCTGTTCACAAGTTAGACAAAAAAGCCAGGGTAACCAAACCTAAATATCCCAGTAGCCCTGATGTGTTTATTTTCACTTCAAATAGCCAAAAAAACCGAATTTGCAGCCCCTCAAAATTCCAGCGACCGCTCAACCGCTCAACAATCAACGCCTGAATGGCTTTTGCAAAAATATTTCTGAAGCCCGGGAAAGAAGTTCCGGTACTGCGCTTCCACCCCTGGGTGTTTTCGGGCGCTATTCAACGCCAGGAAGGCCGGCCCGACGACGGCGATATCGTTGAGGTGTACAGCCGCGATGGTCAACTGTTGGGGCTCGGACATTTTCACAAAGGCAGTATCGCCGTCCGGCTGATTGCTTTCGGCGCCGCCGATCCGGCCAGCCCCGAATTTTGGCGCGACAAACTGGATGCAGCCTGCCAACTCCGTCGAACCGCCGGTTTGCTGGGCGCGCCCGACACCAATTGCTTCCGGCTGGTGCACGGCGAAGGCGACGGGCTTTCCGGACTCATCGTCGATGTATACGGCGATACGGCCGTGCTCCAATGCCACAGCATCGGCATGCACCTTCAACGCCTGCTGATTGCCGAAGCATTAATGTCGGTACTGCCCGATCGCTTGTGCGCAGTTTATGATAAAAGCAAAGAAGCCCTGCCGGAGCAATACGCCAAAACTGTTGATAATGGCTACATTATGGGCAACCCGGCAGCCTCAAAAACCGGCGCCTTAGTTGTCGAAAATGGCGTTCGTTTTCACGTGGATTGGGTAAGCGGACAAAAAACCGGCTTTTTCCTCGACCAGCGCGACAACCGCCAACTGCTTCGGCAATATGCCTCCGGACGATCAGTATTGAATGCTTTTTGCTACTCGGGCGGCTTTTCCTGCTATGCTTTGCAAGCCGGCGCCCGGCTGGTGCATTCGGTCGACGTCTCGGCCACAGCTATGGACCTGACGGCGGGAAACGTTGCGCTAAACACACCGGCCGGAAGCAACCATGAGGGGTTCACTGATGACGTGTTGCGCTTTTTAAAAAACACCGAAAACACCTACGAAGTCATGGTCATCGACCCGCCTGCCTATGCAAAAAGCCTCGACAAACGGCACAACGCCGTGCAAGGCTATAAACGGCTCAACGAAGCGGCCTTGCGCCGGGTGGCGCCGGGGGGCGTTTTGTTTACCTTCTCCTGCTCGCAGGTCGTCGACCGCAATTTGTTCTACCACACCATCGCAGCGGCGGCAATGGAAGTGGGCCGGCCCGTGCAAGTGTTGCACCACCTCTCCCAAGGCGCCGACCACCCGGTCAGCTTGTTTCATCCGGA
>CAZVZH010000457.1:0-1858 GCA_964630705.1 uncultured Saprospiraceae bacterium
AACTGTTTTTGGCTGTGAAATTCGAAAAAATCAAACGGAGGGATAGGAGCGCGGAGGACGCGGATTTTTGCGGATTTGCACCGATATTTCAATAAAAAACCCGCGGCTATCCGCAAAAACCCGCATCATCCGCGCTTCTAACTCCTCAAAAGACCGCACTAGCGCATCACGCTAAGTTTGACCACGTCGGCTTTACCCGAAAATTTGTTTTCCAGGCGCACGAAATAGCCTCCCGGCGGCAAATGCGCCACATCCAGGTAGTAAATGTTGCTGCCCGGCTGTACCTGCACCTGCTGAATCGACACGACCGAACCGCCCAGGCTGTGCAGCGACAAGCGGGCTTCAAACGGCGCCGGGCTTTGGAAAGAAACCTGTGCGCGGTGTTGCGCCGGATTGGGAAAGGCGTTCAGCGCCCGGTATTCGGGCCCTGCGTCGAACACGCTGGTGGCAGTGTAACATTCGGGCGGAACGGTGTAGACGCTGCTCACAATCGGCATTTTTACATAGCCCTCAAACATGGTTTGCTCCAGCACGTAGTTGCTGGCGCCGAGCCAGTCTTGCAGCAAGGTGGTAAACACCTGCCGGTAGTCGAACTGCTGGCCTTGCAACTGGTTGTCGCCGGCCAGGTTGCTCAGGTCGACATTGGTGCCGTGCAAGCCGCCGGAGAGGGCTTTGCCAAACAGGAACATCGGGGCCAGGGTGCCGTGGTCGGTGCCGGCCGAGCCGTTTTCGCGGGCGCAGCGGCCAAACTCGGAAAAGGTGCAAGCCACCACTTTGTCGGCCAGGCCGAGTCCGTCGAGATCGTCGAAAAAGGCCTTCACCGACTCAGACAGCCGGGCCAGCAAGTCGGCGTGGCGGCCTTTGGTGATGTCGCCTTCGGGCGGGATCTGCGAGCCGTGGGTGTCAAAACCGCCCATAGAGCAGAGGTACATTTTGGTTTTGCAACCGCCTTTCATGAGCCGGGCGATGGTTTTCAGCTGGTCGGCCAGGCCGGTTTGCGGATAGCTGGTCAGGGCGTTGCTGCCGGCCATGAACGCCTGGGTGATGTACTGCGAATACTGGTCGACGCTGCGTTCCACGCCCATGATGTAGGCCAGCTCGTCGCCGTAGTCGGAATCGGGAATATGGAGCAGGGGCGCTCCGCCGATGGTTTGGACGAGGGAGTAAAATCCGTCGGGGTCCTGGCCATACAGGTTGATGGAGTTTTGGTGTTCGGTTTCGGTGTGAAATCCCAGGGAAGGGTAGGGGTCGCCGATCTGGATGCCCAAGGGGTAGAGCATGTCGGGGATGGGCGTACCTTTTACGTCGGGGTACATGGCGTTGAGGGCGCGGCCCATCCAACCCGAGCGGATGCTGGAGTTTTCGGGGGTGCCGTCGCCGCCGGAGAGCCACAGGTCGGTGCTTTTGAAGTGCGACTGGTTGAGGTTTTCATATCCGACGGCCTGCACGACGTTCATCCAGCCTTTATCGTACAGGGCTTTCATGCCCGTCATCACCGGGTGCAGGCCCACCTGGTCGGCACTGGGCGCGGTGTTGTCGAGTTTGATGTATTTGCCTGGCCCGGTTTGGGGGATTTTGATCACCGGCCGCAGGTTGGCGTAGGCGTCGTACTGGTTGAGCGGCACGATGGTGTTGAGGCCGTCGTTGCCGCCTTTGAGCTGGATGAGCACCAGAATGCGGTCTTCCACCTCTTCGCAGCCGGCCATGACACGGGCGATTTTGCTGTTGGAAAACGGGCGCATGGCGTGGCCATTGACTACGAAGGAAGATGCGCCGGCTATTTTTAGGAAGTCTCGTCTTTTCATTTTTTTGATCGGTTTTGCGTATGCTGGTGGTTGGGTTAGAGGGTTAGAGGGTT
>CAZVZH010000458.1:0-1111 GCA_964630705.1 uncultured Saprospiraceae bacterium
TCCGGAAGGCTTCAAAATTTTTCAAATTGGGCTTTTCAAATTGGACTTTTGACTTTTTTGAAACATCTCGGGGAGGAGAGATTTTTTAAGTCAAAAGTCCAATTTGAAAAGCCCAATTTGAAAAGTGTACAGCCACTCTAAAACCTTAAGTTGATCGGACATTGCTGGAGTGCTGACCCAAAGGTAATTATTTTTAAAACAAAAAGTGTTTTTTGGTGATTTTATTGTTTTAAAAAAATGCCCGGTTACACGCTAGGCCATCCGCGCGCATTCATACCCGAGTATAGCCGTTTTGCGCTCGCTCGTCCAGCGGTAGCCGCCGATGTCGCCGTTTTGGCGGATCACCCGGTGGCAGGGGATGAGGTAGGCTACAGGGTTTTTGCCCACGGCGGTACCTACAGCCCGGCTGGCGCCGGGTTGACCGATTTGGGCGGCGAGGTCCTGGTACGACACCAGTTGCGTGGGCGGAATGCGAAGCAGGGCTTTCCACACCTGCACCTGAAAAGGCGAGCCTTTGAGGTCGAGGGCGATGGGTGCGGCCGGAGCCTGAAAATCCTGGAAAAACTGTGCGGCCCGGGCGCCGTTCGGCCCCAGTCCATGCCGGAACCTGGCCAGTGGAAATTCAGCCGCGAGCAATGCTTCGGGCGCTTGGGCGCCGGCGTCCGAAAAAGTCAGTTGGCAGATGCCGAGTCCGGTTTCGGCCACCAGAGCGGCCCCGAAGGGCGTGTCGATTTCGGCGTGGCGGATGTCGAGGCCTCGGCCGCGCTGCTTGAAATCGCCGGGCGTGCAGGCCTCCATTTTGACGAACAGGTCGTGCAGGCGGCCGTTGCCGGAGAGGCCGACGGCGAAGGACGTTTCGAGGGTGGAGCGGCCGGCGCGCAGGCTGTTTTTGGCGTGTTCGACGGTGATGTATTGTAAAAACTGCTTGGGGCTTACGCCGGCCCATTGCTGAAACAGGCGCTGGAAATGGTAGGGACTGAGGTGCACCTGCCGGGCGATGTCGTCCAGGGCGGGCTGCTCTGCGAAATGCTCGCGGATGAAGCGGATGGCTTCGGCAATGCGGTGGAATTGAAGATCGTGTTGCATGGGGCAAAGGTAGGGCGGGGTGGGG
>CAZVZH010000458.1:1121-1858 GCA_964630705.1 uncultured Saprospiraceae bacterium
TGATATCTCAACTTCCAGCACCTAAACCGGAATCTTCCGCTGCCGCACACTCTTATCATCTCCAATCACGGTGTGCAAGCCCTCGAAAACAAAAGCCGGATCGGCGAGGTAGTTCAGCAGAATCCTGGCCGGCTCTTCCGGCAAATAATCCCGCATCCGAAAATAAATAATCCCCGATGTCGGGCGATAGCCGTACCGGAAAACTAATTCGCCATAATCGCGATCGTGCGTGAGAATGGTCCGGTTGGTTGTAATGGCAATTGCCATAACATCGACATCTTTGATAGAGGGAAAATCTTCGGCCACAAAAACCACATCCAGGCCGGCCTCCCGCAACACCCGAACCCCGGCAGTCATAAAATTTCATTGGCCAAAAATTTCATCTACGAGGCTTTTGCCGGGCTGGGGAATTGCAAATACAACAGCCCGTCTTTCATACATTCGTTCAGGAACATATACACGGCCTGCAAATGCTCACGGGTAAGGCGCGGAGCATTTTCCAGCAACATTTCTTCCGTCCAGACATTGGCCAAACGCTCCAAAATGAATTCTACAGACAGGCGGGTGCCCTTGATGGTCGGTTTGCCAAGCAGTACTTCCGGATCGGAAACGATATGATCGCTCCATTTCATAACTGGAAATTTTTAAAAATCTACGCCATTAATTATACAAATACATGCTCCGGTTCCGCTCCAGCTCCCGGAAATACGGGTCCTTCAAATCCTTGATAAAGTAGA
>CAZVZH010000459.1:0-1833 GCA_964630705.1 uncultured Saprospiraceae bacterium
TCGAGTGCGGCCTGTTCGACACCGTCGCGGAGGTGGCTTACCGGGTGGGCTACGGCAAGCCCGCGGCGTTCTCCCGGGTGTTCCGGGCGCGGTTCGGGAAGTTGCCCTCAGAGGTGTTGAATGCTTGAATTTGGGGTTGGGCTGGCCTGTTTTGGCCTTTTCGGGGGCATTTTGACGGATCCAGCTCAGCATTTGACGGATTTAGCTGGATGCGTTGCCCGACTTTTGCCCCAGTCGCTGATTTTCAAGCGCTTGATTAGAATTGAGGTTTCTCTGCTGTCCAAACCAGCCTTTCCCCAAAAATTTCCGCCCCGGGGATGCCGGCCTTTCTAAAATAACTTTTATTACATTTTTTAAATCAAATTTTATGAAGCTTAAGAATTTGTTTCTCGCCCTGATGATGGGCCTTGCGATGCCGGCTTTGGTGGTTGCTCAGGTCAATGATCCCAAACCCCCGAAACCTGCCGATCTGCTGACCAATAACCTGCTGACCAGCCCTGATTTTGGCGGCTCGCCTTGTTATGCCGGCTGGCAAATTGAAGTAGTTGAAACCGGAACGGTATGCCGGCTGGGCGACCAATATGTCTGGCTCAACCACAACAACCGGGCAGGCGATCCGGCGGTGAAGCAGGCCCTGACCAATCTCACGGTGGGCGCCGACTATGAAATCGTCGTCGGATGGGCCGGCGGTTACCACGGCCCGATGCATGGCGTTACCGGCGCCAGAAATGTATTTGCCATTGACCTCGATGGCCGGGAAATCAAACGGCTGACAACTGGGCCAAACTTCACTAACTGGATGGTCAACGATGGGCTGTTTGTAAACGGCTCCGGAATGCCGAACTACAACAAAATCATTTTTAAAGCCACCGCCACCAGCCATACCTTGCGTTTCCGCGGCGAGGTTGGCGCCGACGGCGATGTGGTGATCGACTGGGTGCAGGTGAAGTCGGCCTGTACCCTGAACGCCCGGTGTAAAGACGCGGTCGTTACCCTCAATAGTACTGGCACCGCTTCCATCGCGGCAAGCGCTATCGACAATGGCAGTCAGACATGCGGGGGCAGTGTACGTGTTTCTCCGGAAAACTTTGACTGCACCAACATTGGCTCCAATCAGGTGATCCTGACAGCCACGGATAGCAAAGGCAACACGAGCAGCTGCACGGCCACGGTGGCCGTAAAATGCACCACCGAACCTGTTTTAAGTATTTCAGCCACCACCACGGTGCTTTACCTGGTGGAACCGGGAAGAGTCGTAGACGCCCAGGGGACGGACGTCCGGGGCATTACCCTGACTGGTCTTGCCAAAGGTCAATGTCCTGCTTACAACCTGGAATGGAATACTGGGGAAAAAACCGCATCGATTTCGGTAAAAGCGCCCACTACGACTACTACGTACACCTTGACGGCGTCTGCCAAAGGCGGCAACTGCCCGGCCTCGAAAGAGTTTAAAATTTGTGTTTTCGATGTAACCGACGGCAGCGGCAAAATCAAAGTAGCGCACCAGACAAGTAGCGCTACAAATTCTTGCAATGATATAAGCATCTCCTTAAACGCTTTAAAAGCTCACCTGGCTACAGGCGGTTGGCTGGGCACTTGCGGCATGGGTAAGAACCCGGCTTGTAACTAAACGTTCCTGCTGTTCGCAGCAAACACCCTGGCTGTGTTTGTTGGCAACCAAATGAAAACTGTGTCAGTGGACACCTGAAACAGGGCGGTGCCGGCTCGTCCGCCGGCGCCGCCCTGCCTTTTCGGGGGCATTTTGACGGATTCAGCTGCAAGATTGCCGGATTTAGCTCAACGCCTTACCTGTAAATTGTACCCAGTGCTACT
>CAZVZH010000460.1:0-1828 GCA_964630705.1 uncultured Saprospiraceae bacterium
GGTGTTGGTGTTTCAGCCGATGGGGTGCGGATTTTCATTGTCAAGGCAGCCGGTGACAGCTGAAATGGGCATGGAAAATTACGAAACAAAGTTGAAGACGTGGCACGAACGACAGGATCGTCGGTAATGTGTAGTCAGCTACGCAGATTTTCGTATTGATAGAAAGGAAGGGTAAACCGGCGGGGTTAGGTTGGTTTATGGGGGTATTAAGGATTTCCGATGCGCCTGCCTGCCGAAATTGAAATCGGGGAGGTCAAATGATTTTTGCCGAGGCGAATAGCGTAACTTTGGCGGCGTAGGGCTATTTTCATTTGCCCGACCGCAGCGCAACTGCCTTTCCAACATGAATATTTTAAAATTTTTCCCCATCCTGCTGGCCGGCATTCCCAGCCTTGCCCCTGCGCAAAACTGCGCTTGTGCCGACCAATTCGAATGGCTGCGCCAAAATGTTGTCCGCAATTACTCGGGCTTCAGCACCAAAGTTACCGCTGCTACCCAGGCCGAATTTGACCGCCATACCGCCGCCTATCAAGCGCAGGCTTCCGGGCCCGAGGCCGACACCAGCTGCGCCCGGCTGCTGGCGGAATGGTTGGACTGGTTTCACGACGGCCATTTGTCCGTAAGCGGCGGCAACCCGGGCGGGGCAGTCGATACCGTTGGCGTCCGCCAGCGCTTCGCCACCTGGGAAACCATTGCTTTGTCGGAAGCCGATGCCCGGCTGTTTTTTCAACAACCCATGCGCGACCCCATGGAAGGCATTTACGAGCCGGCCGAGGGCAATTACCGGGTGGCTTTGGTGCGCAATCCAGCCCAAGGGCGCGATTTTGCCGCCATCATCCTCCAGGCCGACAGCGTCTGGTGGATGCCTGGCCACATCAAATTTGAATTGAAACTGACTGGTCAAGGCCGATTTACGTCCCGCTATTACATGCGCGACCACAGCGAGCGCAACCCGGCCGGCAGCTTTTCCGGCGGGGTTTTGCAGTTTGACGGCCTGGGCGCCTGGCGTCGCATTTTTCCCGGCGAACCGGCTATGTTCCCGCCCACCCGGACGTTCAGTTTGCAACAACTCGATTCGGCCACCCTGCTGCTTCGCCTGCCGACCATGCACAACGCCGCCCGACTCGAACTCGACAGCCTGCTGCAGGCCAACCGGCAGTTGCTCGAAAACACGCCTAAACTTATCATCGATTGCCGGGGCAACGGCGGCGGCTCCGACATTACCTTTTTTTCCCTGCGGCGCTATGTGTACAGCGGCCCGGTGACGGGGTATCCGGCGCAGCTTTACGCCACGGAAGACAACGCGAAATCGTACGACGAGCTCGCCGGCAATAAAAATTTCCCCAAGCTGCACCGGGCCAATTTCAAACGCATCGCCCGGAACATGCGCCGCCACCCGGGCAAGTTTTTAGGCAAATGCAAACCGCATACCCAGAAAATCAAAAACCTCAGTCCGAACCCGCGCCGGATAGCCATCCTGATCGACGGCGGTTGCGCCAGCAGCTGCGAGCAGTTTGTTTATTACGCCCGGCAAAGCAACCGTGTCAGCTTGCTCGGACAAAACACCGCCGGCATTTTTGACTTTGGCAATGTGTACCAGGTGGAATTCCCCTGCGGCGGCCTGCGCCTGAACTATCCTACCTCGCGCACCTGCCGGATCGACCTCGGCGAGGGCCTCGACGGGGTAGGCATCCCGCCGAATATCCGTCTTGACGCAACTGCGGGCGATTGGGTAGAATGGGCAAAGGCCCATATGCGGGAGTAGCGGCGGCGCCAGCGGTTAAAAAAACAAAGCGTTGGCGAACAGCAATTTCCCTTGCTCCCAAAA
>CAZVZH010000461.1:0-1825 GCA_964630705.1 uncultured Saprospiraceae bacterium
TTCGCCGGCGCTTTTGCCGATATTGCCAATGCCGCCCCCGAAAGCCTGACCACCCGCTACATGACCGGGCAAATGGCCATCCCCCTGCCCAAACAACGCCGCAAGGCCCAGGATTTTATCCAGATCAAAGGCGCGCGCCAGCACAATCTGAAAAAGATAGACGTAAGCGTACCGTTGCATTGCCTCACGGTGGTGAGCGGGGTGAGCGGTTCTGGAAAAACTACACTGGTGCGCGAAATTCTGTACCCCGCATTGTTGCAGCACTTGCCGGAAGGGCCGGCGAAAAAAATGGGCCTGTTCGACAGCATCGAAGGTCCGCTGAAACGCGTCACGAGGGTCGAGTTTGTCAACCAAAGCCCGATCGGGAAAAGCAGCCGCTCCAACCCGGTTACGTATGTAAAAGCCTATGATTACATCCGCGATCTTTTTGCGAAACAACAACTGAGTAAAATTCGCGGATTTCAGCCCAAACACTTCAGTTTCAACGTAGAAGGCGGCCGCTGTGAAGCCTGCAAGGGCGAGGGCGAACAAATTGTGGAAATGCAATTTCTGGCCGACGTGCACCTCGAATGCGAGGAGTGCAAAGGCCGGCGCTTCCAGCAGGAAGTGCTCGACGTGGAATACAAGGGCAAAAATATTTTCGATGTGCTCGAATTGAGCATTACCGAAGCGCTGGAGTTTTTCAAAGGGCAAAAAGAAATTGTGGACCGTATCGCTCCCCTGCACGAAGTAGGCCTGGGCTACGTCAAACTCGGCCAGTCGAGCAGCACGCTTTCCGGCGGCGAAGCGCAACGGGTGAAGCTCGCCTCGTTTCTCATTCGCGACAACTCGGCGGGTTCCATCTTTTTCATATTCGACGAGCCCACCACCGGCCTGCATTTCCATGACATTCAAAAACTGCTCACGGCCATTCAGGCCCTGGTCGAACGCGGGCACTCGGTGTTGGTGGTGGAGCACAATGTCGAGGTGATCAAAAGCGCCGATTGGGTGATCGATCTGGGGCCCGAGGGCGGTAAAGCCGGTGGCCACCTCGTTTTCGAAGGCCGGCCGGAGGAATTGGCCCGGGTCGCGGCCAGTCATACCGCTGTGTTTTTGCGCGAAAAACTGGCGGAATAATTTTTTTCCCGGACGGATGAATGGCTTGCGGCCAAAACGGCTTGACCGCAGGTTTGACAAACAATCCGGAACCGTTGATTGGTAGCGCAGCAGAAAATGGGGGGCAAATCCTGAAAAATGTCGTGAAAAACCCGTCGTTTACTACCTTTGGCGCGCTTTCAGCGAAACAATCGGATGCATCCGGCGTTTTTTCGCAGATTCGCATTTTATCCCGATTCATACAGCACAAGCACAACACACCGCCAAACAGTTATGTCGCAGTTTAAGTCAGATGTAGAGGCCGTAGACGCACTAGCGCAAGCCTACAAAGAACTCTCCCAGGAAATTGGCAAAGTCATCGTCGGCCAGGAAGAAGTAGTACGAGCCGTCATTATTTCCTTGTTTTCCAACGGCCACTCCTTGCTCGTGGGCGTGCCCGGCTTGGCCAAAACCCTGCTGGTGAGTACCATCGCCGAGGTGCTCGACCTGGAATTCAAACGGATTCAGTTTACACCCGACCTGATGCCTTCGGACATCACCGGTTCGGAAATTTTGGATGAAGACCGCCATTTTCGCTTTATCCGGGGCCCCGTTTTCGCCAACATCGTGCTGGCCGACGAGATCAACCGTACCCCACCCAAAACCCAGGCAGCCCTGCTTGAAGCCATGCAAGAACGCGTGGTGACGGTGGGCGGCGCGCGCCACATACTGCCGGCGCCATTTTTCGTGT
>CAZVZH010000462.1:0-1821 GCA_964630705.1 uncultured Saprospiraceae bacterium
ACGAAACCCTCCTGGCCCGCATCGTGCCGCCAGGACGCGGCCCCGCGCCGGCGCCGGCCATCGTGCCCAGCGGACCGGTGATCGAAGAAACCACCAGCGGCAAACTCGCCCAGGTGCGCACGTTTCAGGATTTGCTGCAAAACGCCTCCGATGAAAACCTGTTCGAGTACTACGCCACGCATCAGTTGGCTCTGATATCGACGAACTCCGATAAGGTACAACCCATCGGTTCGCCCGGTTTGTACCTCGATTTCAACCTGTCGCCCAACGAACAGTACCTGTTGATTTGCACCATGAAACGCCCGTTTTCCTTTAGCGTGCCCTGCTACCTTTTTACCCGTAAATACGAGGTATGGAACCTCCAGGGCAAGGTGCAGGGTATTCTGGTTGAATACCCGGTGAGCGACGACATCCCGCGGCAAGGCGTAGTCACCGGGCCGCGCGATTTCCAATGGCAGCCCCTGTACCCCGCCCGGCTCCTGTGGGCGGAAGCGCTCGACGGCGGCGACCCGACGGTAAAAGTCGACTTTCGCGACCGTATCCGCCTCGCCGACCTGCCGTTCACCGACGACCCCATCGAGGTATTCAAAACCCAGCACCGCTTTTCCGGCTTCGACTGGTCGACAGAAAAAGATGTCGCCCTGATGAACGAGTACGACCGCGACCGCCGCTGGAGCACTTCCTGGCGGATGGACCTGAATGCGCCGGAGGGTAAAACCAAACTGTTCGACCGCAGCGTGCGCGACGATTACAAAAACCCGGGGAACCCTGTACGCACCCGCACCGCTTCCGGCGATTGGGTGATGGCTCAGGACGGCGACTGGGCCTGGTTCGAGGCGCCCGGCGCTTCGCCCCGCGGCGCGTTTCCGCGACTGGATAAAATCAATTTGAAAACAGGGGAAAGACAAACCGTGTACGAGTGCCCCGACGGCGTGTTCGAGGAGTTTGTGATGTTTGCCGGCGCCGACCGGCGGCAAATCGTCACCCGCTCGCAAAGCAAAACCGAACCGCCCAACTTTTTCCTCGTCGACCCAAAAACCAAAACCCGCACGGCGATCACCGATTTCAAAGACCCTGCCCCGCAGCTCACCGGCGTCAGCAAGGAACTGGTCAAATACACGCGTCCCGACGGGGTGCCGCTTTCCGGAACGCTTTACCTGCCGCCCGGCTACCAGCCCGGCACGCGCTTGCCGGTATTCATCTGGGCCTATCCGCTGGAGTATTCTGATCCGGCTACGGCCGGTCAGGTGCGCGGCTCGGAGAATACCTTTACCTTTTACCGCAACGACTCGCCGCTGTTTTTCGTCACCCAGGGCTATGCCGTGCTGATGAACGCGACCATGCCCGTTGTCGGCGACCCCGAAACCATGAACAACACTTTTATCGAACAGGTGGTGGCTTCTGGCCGGGCCGCCATTGATTTTCTGGACTCCCTGGGCGTGGCCGACCGCCAACGCGTGGGCGTGGGCGGCCACTCCTACGGCGCGTTTATGACGGCCAACCTGCTGGCGCATTCCGACGACTACGCCTACGGCATTGCCCGTTCGGGCGCCTACAACCGCTCGCTGACACCTTTCGGTTTTCAGAGCGAACGCCGGTCGTTTTGGGAGGCGCAAGAGGTATATCTTAAGGTATCGCCTTTTATGCATGCCGACAAAATCAACGATCCGCTGCTGCTCATCCATGGCGAGGCCGACAATAATTCGGGGACGTTCCCCATCCAGTCGGAACGGCTGTTCCAGGCCATCAAAGGCAACGGCGGCAAAGCCCGGCTGGTGCTGCTCCCGCACGAAAGCCACGGCTACCGGGCGCGGGAAAGTG
>CAZVZH010000463.1:0-1780 GCA_964630705.1 uncultured Saprospiraceae bacterium
ACCTGCCATTGGGCATGGGCGGGCGTGGTGTGGAAAAAGGCCAGGGCTAGCAGAAAAGAGAGGATCGGTGTTTTCATGGAAGGTGTAAAATTTGAATATTGGCGATCTCCGCCATTTTTAGTTACTGCTTCACTACTTTTTGGGCGCCCGGCAGGCGGGCGTCATCCCGCCCCCATAACAGGTACGCGCCGGCGGGCAAGCCGCTCATATCGATGACAGTTGCAGCATTATAAACGCCGGCAGCCTCCAGTACAATTTTGCCGGACAGGTCCGTCAACTGGAAATGTATCGGCCCAGATAAGGCTCCGTTACCCTGCACATACAAGCGATCGGTCACAGGATTCGGCCACACCGAAAAACCCTGCGGCGGCGCCGGATCGCCGCCTGTTCCAACCAGCGGAGAGCCGGTATATTTCAGGATGGCCGGCTGGTCGGCCGACAGGATTCTTCCGCTACCCACCCAGCCGGTGGAAGGGTTGGCGAATACCACGGCGTTGAACGGCTGATTGAACTCCTGAATCGTCCAGGTATCGCCGGAATTGGCGGTCAGGGCGATTTTTCCGTGTGCGGGGGTGCTCAGTTGGGGCAGCACGAGATAATGGGAACACAATACATAAAAACCGGGCAAACCGGGTACTGCCGTTATGTTCCAAATCCCGTCGGGGTCTGGTTGGTTCGGCAGTTGGGACCAGGTTGTGCCGCCGTCTGTGCTGCGCGAAATCCGGCGATTCGTGTAATCGTTCTTCTCGCTGAACAACAGCCCGTTCAGATGATCCTGAAAAGCGATGGATTTGATCAACGTGTTGCTGCCCAAACCCGTGAATAGAAACGCATAGGATTCGCCGAAATCGGTAAACCGGATGATGCGTCCCGTTGAGGTGCCGTTCCACAAGGTATCCCCCGCCACACCGGCCATGTTCGAACCGGCCTCGATGATTTGATACTCATTGGCTTGGTACCCGGTTATTGTAGAACTATTCCAGTTCAGGGCATTATCGGAAGAGCGGCTGATCGAATTGCGGTTGTGGGCCAGCCAATGTTGCCCGTCCGGGAAGCGGGTAAGGCCCACCCCTAAGCCGGGGTCCTGATTTTTCTTTATCCAGGTGGCGCCGCCGTCGGTCGTTTGGTAGAGGGCTTTCTCCGGGCCGCTGCCCAGGTCCTGCGTCGTCAGCCAGGCCGTCAGGGAGTCGAGGGCCACAATTTGATAGCTCACGGTGCCTTGGGCTTCTTCCACCTGGTGCAGCGCCCAGGTTTGGCCACCGTCGGAGCTGCGCAACACGCGAATCCGGTGGTTGGTTGGCACGGGGGGAAAATAGATGAGCTCGGAAGCGGTCGCCCAAACAATTTTGTCGCCCAGAGCGGATATGCTGAAAACCTGGAATCCGGGCGGTAGATATCCGGCGGCCATGGGTTGCCAGTTTTGGCCGTGCAAGGGCAAGGCGTTCATCAGAATAATGGCCACCTGAAGGGCAAGAACGCAACGGGTAGAAGAGCATGGCGTTTTCATGTGCACTTAAATTATATGTTTTACAGTGCAATGTTATACCCAGGCCCTTCCAACTATACAGGACAAATCTGCCAATCAGGAGTACAAACCTCCCAAATGCAAGGACATATCCTGCATTCAGGCAGATACGCCAGTAAAAGTTCGGGAAAAATATCGAAAGGTAGAGGAGCCTATTGTTTTTGCCGCCATTCCGACGGCGCTACGCCAAACTCCCGCTTGAACGCCCGCGCGAAATACACCGGATCGTTGAACCCGCAGTCGTCGGCCACGGCG
>CAZVZH010000464.1:0-1746 GCA_964630705.1 uncultured Saprospiraceae bacterium
AGGTCAGCCTGGCCATGAACGGCGAGCGGAAAATTACGCGCCCGCTTTCTGTGAGCGTAGCTTGTTTGCCGGGGATGGGTTTGCCGTTCCGGTCGAGGGCGGAGATGCGCAGACTTTGCCCACTTGCCAGTTCTACTATAATACCCAACAGATACATTTCCTCAGAGGGAAAATTTAAGGTATAGGGGTTGGTACTGGTGCCGGTCACTTGTTTTGGGCCATCGAAAACAACCTCGGTCTTGTAAACCTGACGCCGGCGATACACCCGAAACGGCCGCCGGGGAAAGCCGAACCCGGGCATCATCGTCCAGCGCAGGCCCACCGGCGTTTGCGTAAAATCGGCTTTGTAGTTGGAAATCACCGCGCCTTTTTTCAGTTTTTTGAGCGCGACTTCCATGGCTTTCACAAAGGCGGAAGTATTGTACGGCTTGCCATCCGGGCCGGAGGGCCAGGGCATGGGTTCGGCAAAAAGCCGGAAGTTCGGTGTGATGGTCGACATGGCTTATTCCTCCCAGGGGGCTTTTGGTGAAAGTTGAATTTCGAGCAGCGTGGCGGTTTGTTCGGCCAGGCCGTACAAGTCGCTGGCAGTGCGCGCCACCACAATGGTCAGCGTTTCGCCTGCGGGCGGCATATGGCCTTTGCGCAGGAAAACCAGGGTGCGCGTGCCGGCGGTGGAACGCACGAAATAACGGATCCGGTTTTGCCCGGCGGCGCCGCGCAGGAGCAGATGATCGACCGTCCGGTTTTCGTACACCACAAAAGCGGGGTCGAGCACTTCGTTTTGCTCGTTCAGAACGGGCCGTTGGAGCGGTTCCTGGCGGCTGCGCCACATTGGCTCGGCGGCATCGATCAGGATGGCGTAGGGATAAAAATGCGCGTCGCCGGCTTCCTGGCGCCACAGGATAACAAAGCCTGTTTTTTCCGATTCGTCGCCGATGGGCACACCTGCCCCGAAAAGGGCATTTTCGATGGCAGCATCGGTGGCGGTAAACACCGGTGTGCCCGGGCCGGCGCCGGAAGGCAAGCCGGTTAGGTCGCTCAGCAGCGCCCGGTGTTGCATGGCGGCAATCCGGTGGGTTTCGGCAAAATCCAGTACATCGCGGAAACGCGAGGTTTGGAATGCGCGGCGGTACAGTGGCGTGATGGCCTGGTCGGGATCGATCCGGTCCGGTACGGTGTATTCCAAATCAAAGGTGTAGGGTGTCAGCGGTTTCAGTTCGAACGGCGCGGTGTACCTGCCGTGCCCGGTGAAGGTAAATGACCCGCCCGCGCAGGGGAAAAGTCCGGCTGCGATCAGCGCCAGCACGGTATCGCGGTAAGGCGACATCACGCTGGCCGGCGTTTCGGTCAGGGTATGCACGTCTTCCGGACTGAGCGCTACCGGCGCGCCGTCGGCGCCGCGAATGATCGCGCGCAGTTGTTTGCCGTAGGCCTCTATGAGCCGCAAAATGGTGGGATCGTTGAAGAGCACCTGGACCGGGTCGCCGAAAAAGTGGAAGCGGTCGTCCATGTCGGGCGTAGTGCCCAGCACGTAGGGCGACAGTTGGGCCGGGGCCTGGTTGTCGGTTTGGAATTCGAAGGCCTGGCTGTGGCTCTGGTTGTACACTTCGCCCCGTTCAGGGTGCCGGGCAATCACGGTGTAGTTTGCCGTCAGGCGGTAGGTCGAGTTGGGCCGCAGCAAGGGCCGCGGGGTGTTGTCGTTCAGGTAGCCGCTGAGGGTTTCCTGATCGGTTTCGATCGATTCCG
>CAZVZH010000465.1:0-1740 GCA_964630705.1 uncultured Saprospiraceae bacterium
CAGCTACGATTCAAAACCTGAGCGCCGGGACCTTTCAGGTGACGGTGACCGACCAGCTCGGCACTACAGCCGTGGGTTCGGTGCAAGTGTTGGAGCCCGCGCCCTTGACATTTAAGGCGACGGTCACCAGCCCCTCCTGCAAGGGGAGCACCGGCGCCATGACGGTCAATCCTGCGGGAGGCACCGGGCCGTACAACATCCTGTGGAGCCACGGCGTCATCGGCGCTTCTGCCTCCAACCTGGAACCCGGCGTGCCGTACACCGTGTCGGCCACCGATGTGAAAGGCTGCCAGGCAGACACTACCGTTATTTTGCCGGAAATCGATAGTTTGTCGGTGAGTTTGCTGATTCGAAAAGCCGAATGCGCCGGTGTGGAAGACGGCAAGGCTACGGCTTTGGTCAACCCTTCCGGCGGCAGTTATCAGTACCACTGGAACGTTTCAACGGCGAATACTGCTCAAATTATCAACCTGGCGCCGGGGACTTTCGTGGCGGTCACGGTGACCGATATCAATACCGGTTGCAGCGGTTCGGCAACGGGTGTGGTCGGAACGCACACGCAGGTGAAATTGCAAGTCAGCGGTTCGGGAAATGTGCTCTGCGCCAGCGATTTGACCGGATCGGCTACGGCCCAGGCTTCCAACGGAACCCCGCCGTACACCTATGTCTGGAATGGCCCCGGGGTCGATCATGTTTCCGGGCAGACAATTACCGGGCTGGGCCCGGGCGCCTACGCCGTTACCGCCACCGATGCTAAAGGCTGTACGGCTGTGGGCGGCGTGAACATCGGCGTGGTTTCTAAACTGAAAGCAAAGTTCAACATAAAAAAATCCTGCGTCGCCAATCAGTTTCAAGTGGATATTACCGACCAAAGCACTGACCCATCCAGCACCATTGTCGCCTGGAACTGGGACATTCGCTGGGATGGCGGCGGGCAGTTTACCAGTAACCAGCAAAATATTCCTGTACTGCTGCTGCCCAATATGAGCAATGGCGTGGCCCAACTCATCGTCACCTCGGCAGCCGGCTGTAAGGATACCCTCAGCTTGCCGTTCAAAGTGGACTCCCTGTTGGATTACAGCGTGCAAACGAAGGGTTACGATTGCGACGGCGGGCCGGTAGGTATCACGGTGTTGGGCAACGCTAACTTCAATTATAAATGGCAGCCGACCACATTTTTGACCTTCAACCCGGGGCCCCAAAACGTGCTGGCCAACCCACCGGCCACTACCACCTATTTGCTGACCGTAGACAACGGTATTTGCTTCGACGTCGATTCGGTGAAAATTATCCGCCAGCCTTTGCTGGAACTGGACGCTTCCGATGTGACCACCTGCGACACCACGGCCGTGCTAACGGCCTCGACCAATCAACCGGCTGTGCTCGTTTGGACCACCTTGGATGGCGACACTATTAACCCTGCAGCGGCCCCGGCGGGGGTGTACCTCGTTACGGCCACCGATACGTTTTTGTGCGTGCGAAAAGACACTGTTACCGTGACGGTCCTGGCCGTAAAGGTAGCGGCGCAGGTACCGATCAGCGCCTGTCCGAATACGCCCTTTGCCCTAACGGCGCAAAACCTCAACCCGGGAGATGTGGTGCAGTATACCTGGACGGCTGTGCCTGCCGGACTCCTCATTGCCGATGCGAATGCCGCCAACACGACTGCTTCCGGACCAAGCGGGGTGTATACCGTTCAACTGGCGGTGTCGAACCAACACGATTGTGTAGATACGCTGG
>CAZVZH010000466.1:0-1725 GCA_964630705.1 uncultured Saprospiraceae bacterium
GATCACACTCTGACCCCGACCCCGGAAGAACGGGAAGAAGCCGACCGCTTGCTCCAGGCCGCTATCGAGCACTGGGGCGCGCTGGGGGCTACCTCGCCCGACGGCTTGCGCGAAGGCTTCCTGCAACGCCCCGGCAAACTCGAACATACCGACACCGGCTGGCGCCTGCAGGTCGAGCGGCGCACGCTCGATATCCTGCTCGATCGCCTGCCCTGGAACCTCAGCCTCGTCAAACTGCCCTGGATGCCCGAACTGCTCCGCGTCGACTGGCGCTAACTCCAAACTCCAAACTTCAAACTCCAAACTTCAAACTTCAAACTAAAAACATGTCCACGACAACTGACAATTACACGCCGACCGCCGCCCACCGCTGGAACCGCCTGGCCTGCGATGCGCTGTGCTATACCACCACGCCGCCCACGCTGGCTGCCCGCGCGCTGGCCATCGTGCATACCGCCATGTACGATGCCTGGACCAACTTCAACGACGGCGGTTGCGAAGTGAGCACCACCACCGGCGCCCGGCTCAAGCGCCCGCCGCGCGAGTGCACCCCGGAAAACCGGACCAAAACATACAGCTATGCGGCCTACCAAACGCTGCAGGAGCTGTTCTGGCTCGCCTTGCCGCCCGACCGGAAGAACATGTTTCGCGACTACATGTGCGAGCTCAACTTCGACCCCGACGACCGTTCCCTGGCTGTCAACACCCCGCAGGGCATCGGCAACCTTTCGGCCCGGCTCGTGATCGAACGCCGCCTGGGCGACGGCGCCAACCAACGGGCTACCCTGAACGCCGGATTATACAGCGATTTTACCGGCTACCTGCCCTACAATCCACCGCCGCCGCAAATGCTGCGCGACCCCGAGCGCTGGCAACCGCAGCTCCAGGCCAATGGCGAGCCGCAAAAATTCCTGACCGCGCAGTTCGGACTGGTCGAGCCCTTCGCGCTCAGCTGGGGCGGGCAGTTTCGGCCGCCGAAACCGGCGGGCCAGCGCGACGCCAAATTTCACGAACAGGCCCGCGAAGTGTTGGAGATCAGCGCCAACCTCACCGACGAGCAAAAAATCATTGCGGAATATTGGGCGGGTATGCATGAAGACAAACATACCGACGCCGTGGCGCCCCTGATACCAGGCTATTGGGTGGTGCCGCCGGCTCAGCTGGCGCGTATCGGGCGCTATGTGTCGAGGAAAAACAAGTTTAAAAATGCCTACGACATCAAGATGTTTTTCGCCCTGTCGAATGCGCTGCTCGATGCGGGTATCGCTGCCTGGGACAGCAAGACCCACTACGATTACATCCGGCCGGTTTCGCTGCTCCGCCACCTGTACAACGAACAGGAGGTGAATGCCTGGGGCGGCCCCTGCGAAGGTACCAAGTGCATCAACGGCGACAACTGGACGCCCTACCTTATTGGCACGCCGCCCTTTGCTGAATATGTGTCGGGGCACAGTACCTTCAGCGCCGCTGTGGCCGAGGTGCTCACCGCGTTTTGCGGCAACAGCGCCTACGGCGAATCCGTCACCTTCCCGATAAAAAGTTCGAAAATCGAAGGCCGCTGCACGCCGAAAATGGAGCTGACCCTGAAATGGCGCAGCTTCCACGAGGCCGCCGAGCAAGCCGGAATTTCGCGCCTGTACGGGGGCATTCATTTCGAAGACGGCAACCTGAGCGGCCGGCAATTGGGCAAGTCGGTAGGCCAGTGCGTGTGGAACAAAGCGTGTC
>CAZVZH010000467.1:0-1702 GCA_964630705.1 uncultured Saprospiraceae bacterium
TCGCTGCCTAACTCTAAAACTTTAAGTCGCACGACAACCCTCTAACCCTCTAACCCTCCAACCAGAAACCTTTAATTGGAAAAATCTGTGATGCGGTACCGCTCGCCATAAGTATTGATCCAACCGCGCAAACGCCAAACATCGGCGGCTTCAAACAGTTCGGTGCCGGGGTTGAGCGTGGCGGCCGACCCGCAGGCTACGCCATACTGGGCCATTTCACGCAACGACTTCCCCTCGCTCAGCGCCCAAACCATGCCGGCCACCATGCTGTCGCCCGCCCCTACCGTACTTTTTTTCTTTACCGTGGGCGCCGGGATGTGCTCAAAACCCTCGCGTGTAACCAGAAGGGCGCCCTGTGGCCCCAGGGAAACCACTACGATCTCGCATTTCCCCTGATGGATAATTTCGAGGGCGGCATCGTCTACCTGGTTAATTTCCAGTTGGCCAACGCCGGCCAGGGCACTCAATTCGGCGAGGTTGGGTTTGAGCAGGTACAAACCTTCATCGGCGGCGGCGCGGAGGGCAGGACCGGAAGTGTCGATGATCAGTTTGGCGCCGATTTTTTTGGCGAAGGCTGCCACCTGCTCGTAAAAAGATTCCGGCAAACCGGGAGGCAGGCTACCGCTGGCAATCAGCAAGTCGGGTTGCAGGCGGCGCACTTGCTCGAGGCAAGCCTGCGCGTCGGCCGCCGTCAGCTCCAGGCCCGGCAAGGTGAAGCGGTACTGGAGGTTAGTACTCGATTCGGTGACGGAGAAATTTTCACGGGTTTCACCGGGCAAATCGACGGTCTGAGCGGCAATGCCTGCATCGTCCAAGAGCTGCAAAAGCTGTTTGCCGCTGTGGCCGCCAACTGGAAAAACAGCGGTGCTGTGACCGCCGAGTTTTCGAATGCCTTTTGACACGTTGATGCCGCCGCCGCCAGCGTCGAGTTGCAGGGCCGAGCAACGCAGTTTTTGTTCGGGCGTCAGGCGCTCCACCTGCGTGCTTTTATCGAGCGCCGGATTCAAGGTCAGAGTTGCGATTTTCAAGCTGTGCGTATTTTTATGGTTCTTTGCAGCAATGATACAGAAACTCGACGAAACCAGCCTGCGCGAAGCGACACATTGGCTGGCTGGCGCCGATGCCGCCCTCAACCGGGTGTTCCAGCAGTACGGCTACCCGCCGCTTTGGAGCCGGGAGCCCGGTTTTTCAACACTGGTGCACATTATTCTCGAACAGCAGGTTTCGCTGGCATCGGCCAACGCTGCGTTTAAGCGGTTGCAAGATCAACTGGGCATCGTGGCGCCGGCGCCATTTTTGAAACTCGACGACGAGACGCTGCAGCGCATCGGGTTTAGCCGCCAAAAAACGAACTATACCCGCAACCTGGCCATTGAAATCCTGGAAAACCGGCTCGACTTGAACGACTTGGACCTACGCCCCGACACGGAAGTGCGCCAACGACTGACGGCTCTGAAAGGTATCGGCGACTGGACGGCCGATATTTACCTGTCGGAATGCCTCCTGCGACCCGATATTTTGCCGAAAGGCGATATTGCCATGCAGGAAGCTTTCCGGGTGTTGAAAAATTTACCAGCCCGCCCCCGGCATGAGGAGTTTGTTCAATTCACCCAACATTGGCGCCCCTGGCGCAGCGTAGGCACCCGGCTGCTTTGGCATTTTTATCTTTGCTCTAAAAATACAGGTTAGAAAGTTTCTGGTT
>CAZVZH010000468.1:0-1684 GCA_964630705.1 uncultured Saprospiraceae bacterium
GGTTCACCATTTCGGATGGCGAACCCCTTCAAACTTCAAACTTCAAACTCCAAACTCCAAACTCCAAACTTCAAACTAATACATCATCAGTTTGCGGCTGGCAATGCCGTACGCGCTTTCCAACTGATAAGAATACAGACCGGGTTCGGGCAAGTCGGAGCGGTGAAGAATAATGTGGTTTTCACCCTGGCTGAAGGCGCCGGCTTTGGTGAACACCTCCCGGTTTTGGCCGTCAAACACCCGAAGCGTGACGTCGGTATTTGCTGGCAGGCTGAACCACAACAAAGTCATTTCAATGAAAGGGTTCGGCGCATTGTGCATCAATTCCAAACCGATGTCGGTGGCAGCTTGGCCTTGATAATGGTGCGTGGGTCGACTACTCATAAGATTATATACGGTGAGATAACGTGGATTAGAATTTATTTTAGTGGTTTCAAAACCTGTGCCAGTTGTGTTAGCTGAGTGTTAAGCAAATCAAAATACAGGGTTTTCCCGGGTAGAAATACTTTTGCAACACATGAAAAGCAGCGTCACTACTTACCACCTGCACCTCAGCGGTCAGGTACAAGGCGTTGGGTTCCGGCCCTTCGTCTGGCGTTTAGCGCGCAGGATGGGTTTGCGGGGTTGGGTCAACAACAGCGCTGATGGGGTACACATCCGGTTTAACGCCAATGCCGCCACAGCCCAAAAATTCACCCAAACCGTCCTGCAAGCCGCTCCGCCGCTGGCCGTCATCACCCATTTTCAGCTGGAGCCGGTAGCCGATCAGCTTTTTTCCGATTTTAACATCCTGCACAGCGCCGATGCGCCGGCGCCCCGGCTGCTCCTGCCCCCCGACTTTGCCCTCTGCGCCGATTGCCGCCGCGAGCTTGCCGACCCAACCAACCGCCGCTACGGCTATCCGTTCATCACTTGCACCAACTGCGGCCCCCGCTTTTCCATCATTACCGCCCTGCCTTACGACCGCGAGCGCACCGCCATGCAGCCGTTCGCACAATGCCCCGATTGCCAGGCCGAGTACGACAACCCCGCCGACCGCCGCTATTTTTCCCAAACCAACTCCTGCCCCACCTGCGGCATCCAACTCCACCTCCCAGACTCCACACCCCAACATGCCCTCGAAGCTGCGCTCGAAGCGCTCCGCCACGGTAAAATTCTGGCCGTAAAAGGCATCGGCGGGTACTTGCTCCTTTGCGATGCTACCGCCCAAGCGGTTCTGCAGCGCTTGCGCGAGCGAAAAAACCGGCCGCACAAACCCTTCGCCCTGCTTTACCCTAACGCCGAAAAACTGGCCCGCGACGTCCGCCTCCATCCTGATGACCGCCGGCAACTCGCCAGCCCAGCCATGCCAATCCTGCTGCTGCCGCTGCGCAAAAAACCGGAATCGGGTATTTGCACCGAATCAATTGCTCCCGGACTCGACCACATCGGCGCCATGCTCCCCTGCGCGCCCTTACTCGAACTACTTGCCCGGGGCTTCGGTCATCCGCTCGTGGCCACCAGCGGAAACCTCAGCGGTTCGCCTATCCTCTACGACGACGCGCTCGCCCGCCAACAGCTCGGCAGCATAGCCGACGGCATTTTGAGCCACAACAGAGCCATAATTATACCCCAAGACGACAGCGTGCTCCGCCTCAGCCCCGCGCACCGCCAGGCCATTATCCTGCGGCGCTCCCGCGGCCTG
>CAZVZH010000469.1:0-1656 GCA_964630705.1 uncultured Saprospiraceae bacterium
GCATACGTCGAAACCATCCATTTCGGGCATCATCACATCGCTGATGACGATGTCGGGCACCAGGCGAAAGGCGGCTTCCAAGCCTTCCGGGCCATTGCCGGCCTTGTACAGTTCATAGTCGGCGGCAAGCAGCGAAGCGATATAGTGCTGGACATCGGCATTGTCTTCGATGAGCAATAAGCGCGGGCGGTTTTTTGGGGAACCGGAAACCGGCGCATGGGCATCGAAACCGGCGGAAGTTCCCGGCTCCTGCGCACTTTCCGGGTTTTCGGCAAAAAAAGTTTCCGCCTGGGCCGGCTGCCTCGGCGCCGTTTGGGCAACGGGCAAGGTCACCGCAAACAGCGCGCCTTCGCCCGGCCGGCTTTCCACACTGATCTGCCCGCCGAGCAAATGCACGAGCTCCCGGGTCAAGGTCAGGCCGATGCCCGTGCCTTCCGCTTGCCGGGTCGGCGAATCATCGGCCTGGTAAAACCGGTCGAATACCAAGGGCAGTTTTTCTGGCGGAATGCCTGGGCCGGTGTCCAGGACTGAAAAATACAAATCCCGGTCGGTCGCAACCCGGAGCGTCACCTGCCCGCCTGGCGGGGTGAATTTAACTGCGTTGGAGAGCAGGTTGGACCCGATTTTCTGCAATTTGTCGGGGTCGTAATCCATCCAGCATTCCTCCGCATCCGCCTCGAAGCGCAGTTCGATTTGTTTGCTGGCGGCCAGCGAGTGGAACGATTCCAGCAGGTATTTCAAAAACAGCACGACATTGCCCTGTTCCAGGTTCAGGCGCAGCGAGCCGGCTTCCACTTTTGCCAGATCGAGCATCTGGTTGACCAGGTTGAGCAAATGCCGGCCCTGCCGGCGGATGGCTGCGAGGCGGCCTTTTTGGTGCGCTGTCGCATGTTTTTCGAGTTGGGCGGCTTCGCCGAGCATAACCGTGAGCGGGGTGCGGAATTCGTGGGTGATGTTGGTGTACAGGCGGGTTTTTACCGCGTCGAGCTCCTGGAGCCGGCGCGCTTCCAATTTAGCGAGTTGGCGGCGCAGTTCGAAGCGGCGCAGCGCAAACAACAAAGCCAGGCCGGCGACGAGGTAAAACAGGTAGGCCCACCAGCTGCGGTACCAGGGGGGAAGAATGACCAATTTGATAGCCAAGCCCTCCGCCGCATTTGTCCAAAGGCCATCAGCATTGGCAGCCAGCACCCGAAAGGTGTAACTGCCGGGCGAGAGGTTGGTGTAGGTGGCCCAGCGTTCGCGGCTGTCGGTTTCCACCCAATCGGTTTCGAAACCCTCCAGCTTGTGCCGGAATTTCACATCGCCGGGGCGGAGGTGGTGCGCGGCGGCAAACTCAAACGTGAGCACTTTGGAATCGAAGGGCTGGCGGATTTCTCGCACCAGTTCCAGGGCTTGTCCCAGGCGGTGCGGCTGGTTCAACACCTTGAAACTACTGAGGTAAACGCGGGGGCGGATGCTGTCTTTCCGGATTTTTCCCGGTTCGAAAACATGAATCCCGCTTTTCCCCCCGAACACCAGCCGCCCGTCGAGGGCCAGGGTGGCGTTGCAATAAAAAAAGCCCGCGCTTTCTTTCCGGGCATTGAAACACTGGAATTTGCGCCCGTCCCAGCGGCAAATTTTCCCGCCCGAACTGAACCACACGTTGCCGCGCCCGTC
>CAZVZH010000470.1:0-1640 GCA_964630705.1 uncultured Saprospiraceae bacterium
CATGCGAGTGGCACGATGCTTCGCCAAGTCGCGCCGGTGAAACCGCCCTTAAAAATCCAGAAAAGCCTGTTTATCCTGTCGAAAGCCTACATCACGAAAGCCTGTTTTTGTAGTCCCGGTACGCAAATTTTTTGACCTGATCCAGCCGGTTGTCCGGGCGCCAGATAGCGATAGACGGGTGCGTCACCCCGTTGAAGGTGGTGGTTTTGACCATGGTGTAGTGGATCATGTCTTCGAACACAATTTTTTGCCCCACTTTCAACGGTTTTTCAAAACTGTACTCCAGCATAAAGTCGCCGCTCAGGCAACTCACACCCCCCAACCGGTATTGGTTGGGGTCGGCAGGGCCGGGTTCCGAATTGGCTTGCCGCACCGCCGGCCGGTAGGGCATTTCCAGGGTGTCGGGCATGTGCGCGGTAAACGACACGTCGAGGATGGCCGTTTTCACGCCTTTGTTTCGAACAATATCCAGCACGGTGGCTACCAGCACGCCGGTTTGCCAGGCAATGGCGCTGCCCGGCTCGAGGATGACCTGCACGTGCGGGTGCCGGGCGCGGAACCCTTTCAGCACGCCGATGAGGTGCTCCACATCGTAGCCTTGCCGGGTCATCAGGTGGCCGCCGCCGAAATTGACCCACTTCAACCGCGGTAAAAACTTGCCGAACCGGGCCTCGAAATGCTCCAGCGTTTTTTCCAGATCATAGCTGCTGCTCTCGCACAGGGTATGAAAATGCAGGCCTTCGACGCCCTCCGGCAACTGGCCCTTGAAATTTTCGACCACCTCGCCCAGGCGGGAGCCGGGAGAAGCGGGGTTGTACAAAGCCGTGCCCACCGGCGACCACTCCGGGTTGACCCGGATACCCGGGCTGATGCGCTCCGGCGCTTTTTCCAGGCGGCGGCGGAAGCGGCGGTACTGGCTCAGCGAGTTGAAGGTGATGTGGCTGGAGTACTGCATGATTTTGCCGAATTCCCTGGGCAGGTACGCCACGGCATAGGTGTGGGATTTCACCCCCATTTCTTCAAAACAAAGCCGGGCTTCGTGCAGCGAAGAGGCCGTGGCGCCGCTCAGGTATTCGCGCACGATCGGGAAAGCGCTCCACATGGCGAAGCCCTTGAACGCCAGGATAATCTGCACGCCCGCTTCGCGCTGCACGCGGTCGATGAGTTGCAGGTTGTTGCGCAACAGGCGTTCTTCCAGGACAAAGCAAGGGGACGGGATTTTGGTAATATCCATGTCTATGAAAAATTAACTCAAACAACTTCCAAGCCGGGCTTTGGCCTTTTTTGAAAACTGTAAACGTGTCAAACTATATTTATAAAAAACGGACTCCAAGTTGTGGTCGATCGAAGAAATTAGGACAGGATTTTTAAAATTAACCGGATTAATAAGCATGAGCAATGCGAATCAGGGGCAAAATTGAAAATCCGTGGTCATCCGCCTAAATCTGCGTCGTCCGCGTTCCCTTCCCTCTCGATCGGCGTAGAAGGATAGGAGCGCGGATGACGCAGATTTAGGCGGATTGCCGCGGATTTGTTGTTTTCTTGCCAAACCCAAGACTAAATTTTAACCCCTGATTCACAGGAGTCATCCCGAATTTATTAAATGACTTCGGAGAAGTCAAATATTTGTAGATCAATTG
>CAZVZH010000471.1:0-1633 GCA_964630705.1 uncultured Saprospiraceae bacterium
GCCGACAAAACGGGGTCGAAAAATAACTTTTTACCCAGCGCCCAGCGCTCCGGGTTGAAGGCGTTGTCGACCGGAAAAACAGGTTGTGGAAAGCCGGGCGGCACGGCCAGCAGGGGGCCGGTTGCGGGCGCTTCCGGGCTTTCCTTTTCGCAACCGGTCAGCAGCAAGAGGAGTATGAAAAATGCGGTCTGGCGCATAGCATTCAGGTTTATCGCACCCACAGTTTTTCCACCGCCACTGGCCGGCCGTTTTGCCACAGTTGCACCAGGTACATGCCGGCAGGCAAAGCCGGCTGGTCGAAGCGAAACGATTCGGCGTTGGCCGGCAGCGTTTGGCTGGCAATCTCCCGGCCGGGCAGGTTGGTCAGGCGCAGTTGGTAGGCATAACCCTGCGGCAGACTCAATTGGCCGCCGACCGCACCCGGCGTGGCGGGGTTAGGCGCCAGCGTCAGGCGGCCTTCGAACCCGGGCTGGATGACCGACGAAGTGATCGGGCTGAACACGCGTTTTTGCATGTTGTCGAGCAGCTGAATGGCTTTGGCGGCCGAGCTGCTGTGTACCACCAGCCCTTCCGACACGTCGATGTTGTGCAGCGCCTGGGCATAGTCGGCCTGGATGCGGATTTTCCGGTCGCCGCTGGGCTGGGTTTCGGCACTGGCGTTGACGGTGAGGGTTTTGTAGTTGGCGTCGCCGAGGGCGTGGATTTCGAAGAGATTGGCAAAGTTTACCCCGGCCTTACCTTCAATGGCGATAAAACGGTAGCCCGATACCCAGCCCCAATGCATAGAGGGGTCTTGCGGCCCCAGGGGGTGTTTGGCCGGGTACGTAGCCGGGTCGAGGTGGTTGAAGGCCGAGTCGACGCCGATGGAAAAGGTGATGCTTTCCACCTGGTTGATGTTTGGGAAGGCGCCCAATTCGAACAGGTTGTGGACCACCGGCCGCACCAGAAAGTGGCTGTCGACCACGGCCGTTACCTGGCCGCCGTCGTGCGTGATTTTTATTTCCGAAACATAGTATTCCAGGCGGGTCAGGTAGTATTGGTACGACCCGGCCGACACCGGCGCGCTCAAGGCAAACGGCGCGGCGTCAAGATGGGGTTCGATTTCAAAAAAAAGCAGGTTTTGCGCCGGCAAAACGGCTGAAAAAAGCCAGCAGCACAGGGCGGAAGCATAAAGCGATTTCATAAGCGGAGAAAAAAGTGAATGGTTGGTTGCACAGTTGAAAAACGGCAGCCAGCCCCCGGGCATCCGCGGTTTTACAACAGAAAACCGCGGGAAGCCCGAGAACTCCGGCTGTACTTAATTTTTAGGTCGATCGTACTGGCAGCAGCCGTGCAGGGCCTGGTAGGCCTCATCGGTAGCGCGCACGGTATCGGTGTCGTACCCGCTGGCGGCAATTGCTTTTTTCACGGCTTCCAGCGTGGTTTTGGCCGAATCAAACACGACCGTCGCTTTGGCGGCGTCGGCGTCCCAACTGGCCGATTTTACCCCGGCGACGGTTTTCGCAGCTTTTTCAATCGTGCGTTTGCACATGCCGCAGTTGCTGTAAACGGTAAAGCTGGTTTCTGGTTGGAGGGTTTCTGGTTTCTGGTTGGGCGTTCGTTTGGTTTTCAGGGATATTAAACGAACGCCCAA
>CAZVZH010000472.1:0-1616 GCA_964630705.1 uncultured Saprospiraceae bacterium
CCAGGCCGTAGTTTCCATTGAACAGGTAGGCGCTTGCCTGGGGGTTGAGTCCGGCGCAGAGCAAGGCGCCATCCGTTTGGTCGGAGCCGCCCCAGCGTTGGGCGGTGAAAGCGCCGGCGCCGGCGAGGCTCAGGTCGGCCGATTGCGGGATGCCGGCGTTGTTGCAGTGTACCAGCCAACCCAGATCAACCTGATACTGGTAATTGACCGGGCCGGCCGTGCTGTTGCGTTGGAAGCTGGTGTCGGCGGCCGTGTTGCAGTCGAGCGAGGCGCTGCTGAGCAAGGTGGCGAGATCGTCGACGGGCATGGTCATTCCGGCTGTGCGGGCGGAAACGGAGCTTTCCACCAGTTCGGCGGCTTCGGCGTTGCTGAGCAGTTCGAGGGCTTCGTCGGCATTTTTCCGGCAGGCGCCGAGCAGGGCGGCCGCGACCATCAGGACAAACAGGGGGGTGGCGGTGTGCAGGTGCTGGATCATTTGCATGGTGTTTGAAATTTTTAGATGAAAAAATGGCGTCGGCTTGGTTGGGGAACGGGACAAAGGTGGCGCGCCACCAAGTCCGCAGCCAAACCCGATCAACCAGGTGCAGGGAAAACTCAACCAGTGGCGCCGTAGATTTCCGGTGGTTGAAAAAAACGGGCCGGTGGTTGAGCCGACTGGCGTGAAGGCAACGTTGCGCTACAAATTTGTACGACCTAACCGCCCCAACAATTTTTCACCCCGGCGCCCGCGAGGGTCGCTCCAACGCCACCCACCATGTTTTACCTCATCGATGCACCCGGCTACAAGGCCTTGTTGGCCCCTGTATTTATTTTCGGCCGCTATTTTTTCCTGTGCGGCTGGTTGTTTCTCCTGTTTTATGTTTGGAAACGGCGGCAGTGGCTGTTTCGGAAAATCCAGCAGCGCTTTCCGCAGCGTTCCGACTACCTGCGGGAAATCGGTTTTTCCGCCCTGACAGCGCTTGTTTTCGGTATGGTAGCGGGTTTGTGCCTGGCCACCCCGCTGCGCGCCTACACCCGCTTGTACGCCGATGTGCAGGAATTTGGCGTCGCCTATTTGGTTGGCAGCGTACTGTTGATGTTGTTTTTGCACGACAGCTATTTTTACTGGATGCACCGCCTGATGCACCATCCGCGTATTTACCGCTTGGTTCACCTGACGCACCACCGCTCGGTGAACCCATCGCCTTGGGCGGCTTATGCATTTCATCCGCTGGAGGCCGTGCTGGAAGCGGGTATTATGCCGCTGGCTTTGTTTTTGGTGCCGCTACACCCGATTGCCCTGATTGCTTTTATCACCCTGATGTTGTGGTTCAACGTGTACGGCCATCTGGGGTACGAATTGTTTCCGGCCAGTGTATACCGGCACCCCTTGGGGCGTTGGCTGAACAGTTCGGTGTACCACAACCTGCATCACGAGCGCTTCCAGGGCAATTACAGTTTGTATTTCACTTTTTGGGACCGCTGGATGGGTACCTTGCGCACAGACAGCGCGGAGAAAGTGGCTGAAGTGCACCGGCGTATCGGCCAGGATGGGCGCGCAAGGGCTCAGAAGGGGAGTTTGGAGTTTGAAGTTTGAAGTTTGGAGTTTGAAGTTTGAAGTTTGGAGTTTGAAGTTT
>CAZVZH010000473.1:0-1615 GCA_964630705.1 uncultured Saprospiraceae bacterium
ACCCGATGCCGACCCATTCTCTTTTTGGGGATTTGGGCGACTTCTTCCGAGCCGGCTTGGGTTGAACGGTTAAAATTTCGAGGCCGGATTCGCGAAGTAACTGGATAACCTTATTCAAATCTTCCGCATTTTCAAAATAAAGCGTCAATTCGGCTGTCATGTCGAATCAATTTTTTACATAGATAAGGCAAACGGTACGCCATGCAAAACACCACCGCCACCCTGATTGCCTACCTCCACACCTGCCGGCGCAAGCTCTGGCTGCACGCCAACGAAATCCGCATGGAGCACAGCAGCGACCTGGTGGCCGAGGGCCGCTTGATCGGCGAGAGCAGCTACCCGCGCCGGTCGGAGCAGTATACCCAGGTGGAATTCGACGGCGTCAAAATCGATTTTTACGATCCGCGCACCCGCACGGTGCACGAAACCAAACGCGGCCGCGCTGTAGAGGCGGCCCACCGGGCGCAGGTGCAGTATTATCTGTACAAACTGGAGCAGCAGGGCGTGTTGGGCGCTTCGGGCCGAATTGAATACCCGGATTTGCGCCAGACCGAATCCGTGCAGCCGCTCACGGAAGCCGACCGGATGGCTATTGCCGGTTGGGAGCGCGAGGTGGTGCGTATTGTCGCGCTGGCGGAGTGCCCGCCGGTACTGCGCAAACCCTTGTGCCGCCAATGTGCTTTTCACGACTTGTGTTACATTCGGGAGGAAGACTAATTTTTAACGCAACCGCTAAACGCTATATAACCCATGAACGACGAACAATCCCCCCTTCAGCCCGGCGTCATCTACCACATCTACAACCGGGGAAACAACCGCGAAACGATCTTTCATACCGACGGGAACTACCACTATTTCCTCGGCAAGTACGCTAAATATCTCACTCCGGTGCTCGACACGTACGCGTATTGCCTGTTGCCCAACCATTTTCACCTGGCGGTGCGGGTGAAGACACGGGCGGAAGTAGTTGAAAGCCAGCGTGCCGGCAGGACGTCATGGCCTGTTGACGCCAACCGGATGGAACCGGCAGACCTTCCAGGTTTCGAAAACCTGGAAGGTCTTGAACCCGACGCACACCAAACCGTTCCGGCAGGTTTTCGAAACCTGGAAGGTCTGAACGACCAGGACTTCGGCCGTTTGGTCAGCAATCAATTTCGCCTTTGTTTCATGTCTTATGCCAAAGCATTCAACAAGCAGTACGACCGGACCGGCAGCCTTTTTCAAAAAAACTTTAAGCGCTTGCCGATTGAAAACACGGCATATCTCGAGAACCTGATCCTGTATATCCACGCCAATCCACAACTACATGGCATTTGGGACGACTACCGCGAATGGCCGCACAGCTCCTATCCGGCGCTGCTATCAGATGGTTCTACCCGCCTGCAACGATCGTTTGCCTTGGATCTTTTCAACGGCAGGGCGGGCTTTGTTCAAGCGCACCAAAACTATTACCAGCTAAAAATCATGAAGCATCTAATGTTAGAAGATTAGAGGGATTGGCTCGATGCCAGGCCTCGTTCGCTGAAGCACGGATGGATGAAAAGACCTTCCAGGTTTTAAAAACCTGGAAGGTCTGAACGCGACATCATCCCCACAACCAGAAGCGCGGGTGGAT
>CAZVZH010000474.1:0-1597 GCA_964630705.1 uncultured Saprospiraceae bacterium
GAATCGGGCGCCTGGACCTGGCAACAGGGCCTGCACCTCGGCTACCGGCTCGGGCAGCACTGGAGCCTGGAAACCGGCCTGGAGCGCAGCGCCGTGCGCCTGCAAGCCGAACGCACGCTTCAGTTTCAGTACCGCACCGACCGCGAAAAATTCAACCCACAGCGCTTTGTGTACCAAAACTCCAGCGATCAGGCGATGCAAACCGCTTTTGGTGAAGTGGAAATGCGTATGGACCTGAGCCGCGAACCTAACCGGCCCATCGCCGACCTGGCGGTAATCCGGCTCGAGCTCAGCACCGACGAACAAGTCCGCTACCTGCGCCTGCCCTTGCTCCTGCGCTGGACGGCCGGCCGCGGCCCCTGGCAATGGAACCTGAGCGGCGGCCTGGGCCTCAGTTTCGAAACCGGCTACGCACTCAGCCTGACCGCCAGCCGCAGCAACCGGCCCGGCTTGCGCAACATCAGCGCCCGGGTGCAACAGCGCGTAAACGGCCTGGCGCCGGCTGTGCTCGACGCCCAGTTTGGCGCGGCCTTGAGTTGCCGCCTCAGCCCGGCTTGGTCGGTCGGCTTTTCGCCAGAATTTCGCTACGGCCTCAGCTCGATGTACCGCAACGGCCCCTACCGCTCGCTGGCTGTTTCCGCTGGCCTCCAACTTGGACTGCAGTACCATTTTTTATAAATTTTCTCAAACTAAAACACACTCGAACACATGAAAAATCTCGCGTTTTACCTGCTCGGCGGCGCCCTGGCCATTTGGCTGACCGCTTGCAACAAAGACTCCGCCACCGACTTTCAACAACTCGACGACGAGGCCCTCGCCACCGCCATTGCCGACGACCGCAGCAAAACGGAAATTGACCCCGCTGCCCTGCCGGCCGAAGTGCTGAACTACCTGTCGGAAAACTTTTTTGAAACCTACGTGGAAGCTGCCTATTTCGCCGACGGCAAAGGCTACGAAGTGACCCTGGCCACCGAAGACCGCACCTTTTTCAACCTGCGCCACCGCATCCTGCGCCACCGCCTGAACGACCGCCCCGGCCCCTGCGGCCGCTTGCTCGGCGGCGACCCGATTCCGGTGGATTCGCTGCGCCCGGCCATCCTCGACTACATCGCCACGCACTACCCCGACGCTACTATCCTGCGCGCAAAAATCAAAGGCGGCCGGGTGATTGTGCTGCTCAGCGGCCACGTGATCCTGGTGTTTACGCCTGACGGCGTGTTCGAACTCGACAGCCAGCACTGGGTCGACTGCCGCCCTTGTGTGTCGGCTACCCAAGTGGACATCCCCGCCGCTGTGCTCGCCCAGATTGAGGCGCAATTCCCCGACGGTGAAATCAAACGCGTGTGCCGCCGCGGCGACCGCATCGTCATCGGCCTGACCGCGCCCGACGGCCGGCACATCCTGGTTTACGACAAAGACTGGAACTTTCTCTACATGGTGCCTTGAGACGCTACTGCGTAAAGTCAAAATGTAAGATGTAAAATGTAAAAGTCAAAAGGTACATCGCTCGGGCCTTCGGCCTGCTCCAAGTACCTTTTGACTTTTTTAGACTTTGGACATAAGCGGAGCGGAGCGACGCTATGTCACGATGTGTAGA
>CAZVZH010000475.1:0-1589 GCA_964630705.1 uncultured Saprospiraceae bacterium
TCCAAACTTCAAACTCCAAACTTCAAACTCCAAACTCCAAACTTCAAACTTCAAATGGCTTATACCGAATCCAAGATGCTCCCCCTGGGCACCACCGCCCCGGATTTTACCCTGCCCGACCCGGTGAGCGGCCGCTTGTTCCGCCTGAGCGACCTCGCCTCCGATCAGGCTACCGTCGTCATGTTTTTGTGCAACCACTGCCCCTACGTGCTGCACATCAACGACGAGCTGGTGCGCCTGGCCCGGGAATATCAAGCCCGGGGCGTGGCGTTCATCGCCATCAGCAGCAACGACGCCCAGGCCTACCCCGAAGACGGACCCGATAAAATGCGCGAACATGCGCGGGAAGTCGGCTATACCTTTCCGTACCTTTACGACGAAAGTCAGGATGTCGCGCGCCGCTACGATGCCGCCTGCACCCCTGATTTTTACGTGTTCGACCGGCAGTTGAAATTGGCCTACCGCGGCCAATTCGACGACAGCCGGCCCAAACGCAACCCCACACCAGTAACCGGCGCCGACTTGCGCGCAGCCCTCGACGCCGTGCTGGGAGGCCGGGCGCCTGCCGCGCTGCAACGACCCTCGGGCGGTTGTAACATTAAGTGGAAATGAAAAACGATATGCGTCCAAAACAAATCACCGACCAACACATACGCGATTTTATCGCCGCCGCCCTGCACGAAGATGTGCGCGAGGGCGACCATACCTCCCTGGCTACGATCCCTGAAGGGCACCGCAGCCGCGCTGTACTCAAACTGAAGGATTACGGCGTGGTTGCCGGCGTCGAACTGGCCACGCACATTTTCAAATTTGTGGACCCAACCAGCGCGCTGGATATCAAAAAGCCCGACGGTTCGGACGTGCTCTACGGTCAGATCGCCTTCGAAGTGGAAGGCAACACCCAAGCCCTGCTCCGCGCCGAGCGCCTGGTGCTCAACGCCATGCAGCGCATGAGCGGCATCGCCACGCTGGCCAGCCGCTTCGCATTCGAGGTGGGCGACCTGCCGGTAAAGGTGCTCGACACGCGCAAAACCACCCCGCTCATCCGCTTTTTGGAAAAATGGGCCGTCAGTATCGGCGGCTGCGAAAACTACCGCTGGGGCCTCTACGACTGGATGATGATAAAAGACAACCACGTAGACGCCTGCGGGGGCATCCGGCCTGCCATCGAACGGGCGCAGGCCTATTTGAAAAAAAATCAGCTCGACCTGAACATTACCCTCGAAGTGCGCAACCTGGTGGAAGTGCATCAGGCGCTGGAAACAGGCGGCATCACCCGGCTGATGTTCGACAATTTTGAAATCCCGATCCTGGCCGAGGCCGTGGCTACCGTCAACCGGCAATTCGAAACGGAAGCGTCGGGGGGTATCACCCTGTTCAACGTGCGCAAATACGCCCAAACCGGCGTCGATTACGTGTCGGCGGGCGCGCTCACCCACTCGGCCCAGCCCCTGGATATGAGCCTGAAAATTCAAAAAACGTGATTTATTCGGTTGATGGAGTGGATAGGGTTTATAAGGTTGATATCCAAATTCCTATCAACCCTATCAACCCTATCAACCCTATCAACCCTATCAACCCTATCAACC
>CAZVZH010000476.1:0-1551 GCA_964630705.1 uncultured Saprospiraceae bacterium
TCCACTTTTTCACCGAAAATTTCGTCGATCAGTTTGGCTTTGCCCATGCTCGCGTCGATCTCGATGTGGTTTTCCCGGCAATAGCTGCGCAACTCGGCTTCGGTGGCCGTTTCCACATTCAGCCCGGTGTACTGCTGAATGGCGTCGAACATGGTCAGCCGGGTGTACGGTCCGGCGAAGTCGAGCGTATGACCGCCGGCCTGCACGGTGGCGCTGCCGTCGGCGCTGAGGGCGCGGGCCACGCGCTCAAGCATGGTTTCGGTCACGTCCATCAGCCAATTGTAGTCTTTGTAAGCCACGTAAAATTCCAGGGCGGTGAACTCCGGGTTGTGGGTGCGGTCCATGCCCTCGTTGCGGAACATTTTGGCAAATTCGTACACCCCGTCGAAGCCGGCGACGATCAGGCGTTTGAGGTACAACTCGTTGGCGATGCGCAGGTAGAGCGTCATGTCCAAGGTGTTGTGGTGGGTGGTGAACGGCCGGGCGGCTGCGCCGCCATGAATAGGCTGCAGGATCGGCGTTTCCACTTCGAGCAGGCCCAACTCGTCGAGGTATTCGCGCATGGTTCGGATCATGCGGCTGCGCTTGATAAAAATCTGCCGGAACTCGGGGTTCACCGTCAGGTCGACGTAGCGCATACGGTAGCGTTGCTCCGGATCGGTGAAGGCGTCGTGCAGCTGGCCGTCGGCGTCGCGCTTGACGATGGGCAGCGGGCGCAGGCTTTTCGCCAAAAACTTGAATTTCAGTACCCGGACAGAAACTTCGCCGGTTTTGGTTTTGAAAACATAACCCTGCACACCGACAAAATCGCCCAGGTCGAGCAGTTTTTTCAGCACCACATCGAAAAAAGTGAAATCCTCGCCGTCGGCCAGTTCGTCGCGGCGCAGGTACAACTGAATGCGGCCGCTGCTATCCTGCAGTTCCATAAACAAAGCCTTTCCGGCTTCGCGGGTAGCCATGATGCGGCCAGCCAGGGCCACATCCTGGTAATTCAGGCGGTTTTTGCTGCCGTCGTCCAGCGTTTCTTCCTGGTAATTGGCGGCGATGTCGGCGGCGAAAGCCGTCACCTCGAAACTGTCGGCGGGGTATGGGTCGATGCCGAAGTCGCGCAGTTTCTGGAGCGACTCGCGGCGCAGGAGCTCTTGTTCTGTCATGTTTTGTCGTTTGCCGTTTTTGGGGAAGGACAGGATTTACAGGATTTTTTTGTCGGACAGGATTTACAGGATTTACAGGATTTATAGATTTTTGAATAGATTTTGTATAGTAACGGCGCGCTTAGGACAGCCGTGCTATGATCGTTTGGTTGCCCCGGACGGTTTGGTTCATTTGAATACCGAGTTGAGCGTAGATGGGCAGGTACAAATCGACCCGGGAGCCGAATTTGATAAACCCCATATCGGCGCCTTGCTCCACCTGGTCGCCTTCTTCCACATACCATTTGATCCGTTTGGCGACGGCCCCGGCGATTTGGCGCATCAGGATTTGAGTGTTCCCGGTGTCGTACACCACGGTGGTGCGCTCGTTTTCGGTGCTGCTTTTCGGGTGCCAGGC
>CAZVZH010000477.1:0-1547 GCA_964630705.1 uncultured Saprospiraceae bacterium
CCCACACCTTCCAGTTCGCTCCACCGCAACATCTTTTCAAGCCATCCATCGGCCACCGAAAAAGTCGTTGCTGAGCGTCCCCGGGCGCTTGGTGAACACGCCGTGGCTCGAGCCGTCGAAATTGGCGTTCAGCGCGCGCAGGCCACCCATCAGCACCGTCATTTCCGGCGCAGTCAGGGTGAGCAGTTGCGCTCGGTCGACCAGCAGTTCCTCCGCTGTGGCGGTGTATTTCTTTTTCAGGTAATTGCGGAAACCGTCGGCGATGGGTTCGAGCACAGCGAAGGATTCGACGTCGGTTTGTTCCGGCGTAGCGTCGGTGCGGCCAGGCCGGAAGGGCGCCGTGACGGAATGGCCGGCATTTTTAGCCGCGTGTTCGACGGCTGCGCAGCCGCCCAGCACGATCAGATCGGCCATCGACACTTTCTTTCCGCCGGTTTGCGCCTGGTTAAAGTCTTTTTGGATGCTTTCCAGCGCCGCGAGCACTTTAGCCAGTTGGGCCGGGTTGTTCACAGCCCAGTCTTTTTGCGGAGCCAGGCGGATCCGCGCGCCGTTGGCGCCGCCGCGTTTGTCGGAACCCCGGAAGGTGGAGGCGGAAGCCCAGGCGGTGGATACCAGCTGGGAAACCGTCAGGCCCGAAGCCAAAATTTTGGCTTTCAGCGCAGCGATATCCTGCACGTCGATCAGTTGGTGGTCGACGGCGGGCACGGGGTCTTGCCAGATCAGCTCTTCGGCCGGCACTTCAGCGCCGAGGTAGCGGGCGCGCGGCCCCATGTCGCGGTGGGTTAGTTTGAACCAGGCTCGGGCAAAAGCGTCGGCGAACTCGCCGGGGTTGTCGTAAAAATGCCGGGAGATTTTCTCGTAAGCCGGGTCGAAGCGCAAGGCCAGGTCGGTGGTGAGCATGAAGGGCGCGTGGCGTTTGGCCGGGTCGTGGGCATCGGGCACAAGGCCGGCGCCGGCGCCGTTTTTGGGCCGCCATTGGTGGGCGCCGGCGGGGCTCTTGGTTAGTTCCCACTCGTAGCCGAAGAGGTTTTCGAAAAAGTTATTGCTCCAGCGGGTAGGCGTGGTCGTCCAGGCGCCTTCGAGGCCGCTGGTGATGGTGTCTTCAGCATTGCCTTTGCCGAAAGTATTTTTCCAGCCCTGGCTTTGCTCTTCGATGGTCGCGGCGGCGGGCTCGCGGCCCACGTATTTGCCGGCGTCGGCAGCGCCGTGGGTTTTGCCGAAACTGTGGCCGCCAGCGATAAGGGCCACGGTTTCATAGTCGTCCATAGCCATGCGGCCGAAGGTTTCGCGGATATCGCGGGCAGCGGCGATCGGGTCGGGGTTGCCGTTAGGGCCTTCCGGGTTGACGTAGATCAGGCCCATTTGCACGGCCGCCAGCGGGTTTTCGAGTTCGCGGTCGCCAGTATAGCGTTTGTCGCCCAGCCATTCAGCTTCCGGTCCCCAGTAGATATCTTCTTCCGGGTGCCAGACATCTTCGCGGCCGCCGGCGAAGCCGAAGGTTTTGAACCCCATGGATTCGAGGGCGCAGTTGCCGGCGAGGATCATCA
>CAZVZH010000478.1:0-1542 GCA_964630705.1 uncultured Saprospiraceae bacterium
TCGTGCTGGCCTACAGCGGCGTCGCCACCTTCAGCAAACGCCCGCCCGACCGGGTGGTGGCCGGCTGCGGCATCGATAAATACGACCGCGAAGGCCGCATCCTGCGCACCGATTTTGGCGACTGGTCGCTGCTCAACTGCTACTTCCCCTCCGGCACTACCGGCGAGGAAAGGCAAGGATTTAAAATGGAATTTCTCGACGATTTTTTCGGCTGGGTCGAAGCCTTGAAAAAAGAGCGCCCGAACCTGATCGTCGTCGGCGATTACAACATCGCCCATACCGAGCGCGACATCCACAACCCGCAAGCCAATAAAAAAACCAGCGGTTTTTTGCCCGAAGAGCGCGCCTGGATGTCCAAATGGTTCGACAGCGGCTTCACCGATGCCTTCCGCGCGAAACATCCCGAACTGCAGGAGTACAGCTGGTGGAGCTTCCGCGCCGCCGCCCGCAAAAACAACAAGGGTTGGCGCATCGACTACCAATCGGTCAGCAATCCCATGGCCGACCGCATCGTCGATGCCCGGCAGTTGACCTCGGTGGAGCATTCGGACCATTGCCCGGTGTGGATGCAACTGGCCTGAGCAAACTTTTCAAATTAGAAAAATTTAGCGCGCAAACCGGTCGTCCGTGAGGGCGTGCAAAAACGCCTCCAAGTCCACTTTTTCCGCTTCGCTGAGGCCGAGCGGCCGGGCGAGCAAAGTGTCGCGGTTCATACCGTGGGGAGCGAACCGGTCGGGCTGGTCGTAGTAGTCGATCACCTCGCGCAGGGTCCGGAAAGAACCGTCGTGCATGTACGGCGCAGTGACGGCCACGTTGCGCAAGCCCGGCACTTTGAATTTGCCCAGGTCGGCGGAGTCGCGCGTGATAGCGAAACGCCCCGGATCGTTCCATTTTTTTCCGTCGTACAAACCGATGTTGCGGAACTCGTCGCCGGTAAAATCGGGGCTGAAGTGGCAGTCGAAGCATTTGCCTTTTTCCATAAAAACCTTGCGGCCGCGCACGGCAGAGGCGCTCATGCCGGGCTGCTGGTCCTGCATCCAGCGGTCGAACGGCGTATTGGAGGTTTCCAGTGTGCGCACAAAGCTGGCCAGGGCGTCGGCCAGGCTCAGGCTGTCGGCGGGCCGGCCGTAGATAGCTTCGAAATAGTTGCGGTAGCGGGCGCTGTTGCGCAGCCGTTGGAGCGCAAGGGGCAGGGGCAGGTTCATTTCCACCGGGTTTTCGATGGGGCCCAGCACCTGCGCTTCCAGGCTGCCGGCGCGGCCGTCCCAGAAAAATGCCGAGCGCGCGCTCATGTTGGTGATGGCGGGAGTGTTGCGCGTGCCGGCCTGGCCGCCCACGCCCAGGCTCACGGCCGAGGTGTCGGAAAAGGCGAACGCCGGCAGGTGGCAGGAGGCGCAGCTGACGGTTTGGTCAGACGAGAGCAAGGGGTCGTTGAACAGCAAACGCCCCAGGTCTTCGCTGGTCAGCGGCGTTTGCCGGGAGGCGGCGGCCAGTGCGAGAAGCGCGGCGCCCAGGAAAAAGATGGTGTACACGCGGTGCATA